>JAGMBW010000069.1 GCA_023129535.1 Desulfobacterales bacterium | reverse complement strand
GAAGTTCATCGACAAAAGCATCGAGACCTTGCGGGCCGACAAAGATTTTCAGGATAACCTTACGAAATACTTCGGGGGCTACCTGTACCCGTTTCCGAACATTCTGGATTTCGATAACAATGGGGAATACTTCGAATACCTCCAGGTGCATAATATCCGGGCCTTGGGCGGAGAGCTGGTAAAGAGCTTTGACGAGTTGCAGATCGCCAACCACCTGTATCTCAATGGCATCAAGTACGAGTACGAACCGAAATATCCGCACGACACCGCCACAAGGGACAGACGGCCCTACCATCCAGACTTCTACCTGCCGGAACTGGATGTGTACGTGGAACATTTCGGCGTAGACGAAAAGGGCAATACCGCACCTTGCATCGATGCACAGGCATATCGCGAGGGCATGGCGTGGAAGCGTCAAACCCATCAGGCCTTCGGAACCTACATGATCGAAACCTATAGCTACGAGGCAAAACGGGTATTGCTCGGCGAGGTTTTGGAGGACAAGCTTGCCAATTTCTGCAGCAAACGCGGCTTGTCGCTCAATCGCTTCAAGCACAAGGTAGTCGCTGAAGAAATCTTTAAGCAGTTGAGGAAGCTCGGTCAATGGTAGGTCTTCTCTAAGCTGATGAGCGATTTCATCAACGTTTTTAAGGGGAGTCCATACGAACTGGAACAGCTGCAGGCGTTGCCGATAAAGAGCTTGAACGACCTCCGGTTCCAGGCGTTTCTCCGCCTCTTTCGCAAGGTCTACGAACACTACGAGTCGGTGTTGCGCGCTAACGAGACGATGGATTTCAACGACATGATCCGCGAGGCGGTTCGCCATGTGAAGGCAGGCAACTATCTTTCACCGTACAAATACATCATGGTGGACGAATTCCAGGACATCGCGCCATTGCGGGCGGATCTGGTCAAGGTGCTGCTCGCGCAGCAATCGGACTGTGCGCTATTCTGTGTCGGGGACGACTGGCAGACTATCTACAGATTCGCCGGTAGTGATGTGACCTTGACCACTGAGTTCTCGCGCCACTTCAGTGCTGTGGAGCAGGTAGTGCTTGACAAAACTTTCCGCTTTAACGACAGGATTTGCGGTGTCGCCTCCCGCTTCATTCAGAGCAATCAGTCACAAATCAGGAAACAAATCGAGACCATTGAACATAGCACACAGAGCGAAGTGCACGTTGTCATCCGAGCGCATAGAAACACCGCCCTGGACGAAGCACTTTCGGACATCGACAGGCAGGTGAAGATTGGGGGGCGCGCCAGTGTGTTCCTGTTGGCACGTTTCAATCACAGCCGTCCTGATATGTCGGGGTTGAAGCAGCGATACCAAAAACTGGACCTGACATTTATGAGCGTCCACAAAGCAAAAGGCTCTGAAGCGGATTGCGTGGTAGTGCTAGATGTCATCAAAGATCGCTTCGGTTTCCCCTCGCTTGTCAAGAACGATCCCATTATCGAGAAAGTGCTGCCAACGGCCGAAGGTCTTCGCTACGCAGAAGAGCGGCGGCTGTTTTACGTTGCGATGACCCGCGCCCGCCGGACGGTATACCTGCTCACTGAACCTAACAAGGAATCATTGTTCATCAAAGAGTTGAAACAGGACGACTACGACGTCAGCTTCGACCGTGGGGAGCTGGATAGGGAAATCATTGAAACTGTGCACTGTCCGGGTTGCTTGGAAGGGCTCTTGGAGCTGGCAGTTTCGGGAGAGCGGCGCTATTACCGATGCTCCCTTTGGCCCTATTGCAAAGAAACAGCGGCAATCTGCCCGAAATGCGGGATTGCACCGCTCGTGCGAGATGCCGAGTTACATGTCTGTGCCAACCCTGATTGTCGTTACAGCGAGCTAGTTTGCCCCAAATGCGGGCGAGGTCGATTGCTGAAAAGAAAGGGGCCTTATGGCTGCTTCTTGGGTTGTTCACTGTATAAAAAAGACGGTGGTGCTATGAGTTGCGACTATACAAAACGGATTAAAAATACGGATGTAATGTCTCGGTAATTGAAAATTGTTCAATCCCAAAGGCAGTCTTAAGGTTGGTTTGCAGGCAAAGCGGAGGCGCTTGTCTAATAGGCTCCTTCGCCTATGCTCCAGGTATCAATATGTAGCTTGAAATGCTCGATGGTTTTGTTGAGCTTATGCCAGTATTTCTTATCTGTGGGAGACTCCAGGATTAAAACAATGCCTGGTCTCTTGCCTGTCAGGCGGGAGTAATGGAGGCTTTGGCCTATGGCCTCATACCACTTATTGGCGAAGTCGAATTCAATGGCATGTGTTCTGGTTAGGCAGTCACATCTTGTTCTGTCGGGTAGGACGAGTTCGAGTTGGTTACCTTGCTTGTTACACCATTTCTTCTGATACCATTCCTCAAGATGTACTCTCTCAGTGGCGTCTACCGGGATGGCCTGAAGACATAAGAGGCTGAACCATAGAATAGCACAAAGTTTTTTAAGAATGCGCATGTGGCTGCCGTGATTTCGATGCGGACCCTTTGTTCGCTGCGTGGTTCCCCTCAACTCACAAAAAAAGGCGCGAACTCCAAGTCCGTGCCTCATCCGAGGGACCGCCAAGCCCCACAAAGCAAGCATGAACGAGAAGACGCGCCCACATGGAGCGCGTTCCCGTAGCATCGTTTGCTTTGTTAAAAAATTGGCGGTTTTCGGATGAAACGATTACTGCGTTAACGCAAAACGCTAGTTTTCAGTTGGTGTTTGACCTATTTCATAACCTTATGCAGCGATCCTCCCTTACCATAAATGAAAAACTGAACGGCCATGACCATTGTTTCGCACAGTGGTTACCCATGATAACAGACACTGTTGAGATACACGAGGTTCCAAGGCTTCATGCCAACATGGTTAAAGCGATCAAGCCCATAAAAATTGAGTAACAGAAACCGGGCAAAAGGTCAAGGCCCAAAGGCTCGACTTGCCCTGTTAACATTGCGGACTGGATTGTTGGTTCAGAGGGGAGCGAGAGGTAAAGTCTGCTCTTGACTCTTGCTGTATCTTCGCTGGACAAGGACAGGCGACGGCCATCGTTTATGCGTTTCTTTCGATGTCGAGAGGCGGGTGCTTTTCAACTGACGCTTGATTGGTGCATGCCAGGTTTGTTGGCAACTGATGTCACATCCGGGCAGACACAGACCGCCGACAAAGAAAAAATCCTAAGTGTCGATAGTAGTTGCCTCAGCCAGTCGCCTCTGCTTCGGGAATTTCAATTTCAATGGTTTCCCGATCACTGGCAAACCATTTCTGAATATACAGCGTACCGATAACAGGTGGCTTACCAGGGCTTGGCTTTTCCGCGTACTTGATTGTATTCTTGGTTTCTTTCTCCTTCTCAAAGACAATCTTCATATGATCACACCTCCAGTTCTAATTTCTCGACTAAAAATGATAATCAATAATTTCAAAGTGATAAGCTCCTGTCTCAGCCCTCAATCCCTTCTTGAAATGAACACCACCGCGGCCATGGGAAGCACAGGATACGGCCTGTCTTGTATGACGGCAACCCCTTGATCTTCATCCAGGATGTCTTCAGGTGAGAACTTGCCCGTATCTATAATGCGAAACCAAGTCTTGCCTGCGCGAGGCTGGGGGACTTCAAAGCTCTGTTTGACACGGTCCCCGTTGAGGATCACACAAAAATCATCATCCATTTTCTCGTGTGGAAGTTCAGACCCGTCCAGGACAAACGCAAGCGCCCTGGAATTTTCAGACCAATCTGGCTTGCCCACTTCAAGCCCGTGCCAGCTCACGTCAGGGTGTTCATCCGCGTTTGTGTCCACACCGGTCAAAAAATGGGATCTGCGAAATACAGGATGCTCATTTCTCAGGATCATAAGCTTGCGAAAGAACCTGAGCAGGCCGGCATTTTTTTCTGTCAGGTGCCAGTCGATCCAGTTGATCGGATTGTCCTGGCAGTAAGGATTGTTATTTCCCTGCTGGGTTCGACCAAACTCGTCTCCAGCTAAGATCATGGGAACGCCATGGGAAAACATCAGGATGGTTACAAAGGTCTTAATACGGCGCAACCGCAGAGCATTCACCAGACTGTTATCTGTGGGCCCCTCAATGCCACTATTTGAGCTAAAGTTTCGGTCACTCCCGTCCTGGTTATTTTCACCATTCTCCTCATTATGCTTGTGGGCGTAAGATACGAGGTCATAGAGGGTAAAACCATCATGGCAGGTTATGTAGTTGATGCTGTTATAAGGACGGCGGCCGCTTTCCTGATAGAGATCAGAGCTCCCTCCAATGCGGGTGGCCAGGACCGGCGCCATCCCTTTATCTCCCCGCACAAATCGCCTGATATCATCTCTGTAGTGTGAGTTCCATTCGGCCCAACGTCCGGGAAACCCTCCCACTTGATTGATCTGCGTGTCCCACGCCTCGGCGATGATCTTGGTGTGTGCCAGCACCGGGTCCTGCTCAATGGCATCAACCAGTGAGGGACCGGGCAAAAGTTCGCCCTTGTTGTCCCTGCGCAGGATGGAGGCCAGATCAAAACGAAACCCGTCCACGTGCATCTCCACGACCCAGTACCTGAGGCAATCCAGGATGAAGGCCTGAACCACGGGATGATTGCAGTTGACCGTGTTCCCACAGCCTGAAAGATTCAGATAATCCTTTGATTCCGGGTCCAGGGCATAATAAATCGTATTGTCCAATCCGCGAAAGCTAATGACCGGTCCATCTGAGCCACCCTCTGCCGTGTGATTGAAAACCACGTCAATGATCACCTCCAGCCCGGCACGGTGAAAGGCCCTGACCATCTCCTTGAATTCCTTTACCTGATTTCCGTTCCAACCATTTGAGGCATAAGAGGCCTTTGGCGCAAAAAATGCCATGGTGCTATAGCCCCAGAAGTTTTTCAGCCTCTCCCCGGTCTTCGGATTCACTCGCTTGTTTTCCAGCTCATTGAATTCAAAGACGGGCATCAATTCCACGGCTGTGACCCCAAGGGATTTAATATAAGGAATCTTTTCAATCAAACCCTTAAAGGTGCCGCGGCTTACAACACCTGAAGAAGCATCAATGGTATATCCCCGCACATGGAGCTCATAGATGATGGTGTCTTTCAGGGGCAAATTCAGGGGCCTGTCGCCTTCCCAGTCGTAAGTATCCGCGACTATACAACAGCGCCGTCCCCCACCCTGCCCCCAGATCTCTCCGCCTTCTAAAGCCCGGGCACAGGGGTCAAGGAGAACCTTTTCTTTGTTGAACCGGTGCCCATTTCCCATGGGGTCAAACGGTCCATCAGCCCGGTACCCATAACGTACGGATGTGTCCATACCGACAACGAGGATATGCCAGATATCGCCGGTCCTGTTGATCTTAGGATCGAGGAGAATTTCAGCTATGGGTTTTGGGGTTCCTTTTTTAAAGAGGAGAAGAGTGATTGATGTGGCATTTCGAGAAAAGACGGCAAAGTTCACACCCTCTGGAATGCTGGTAGCACCAAGTGGCAAGGGCTGGCCTGGTTTACATTTGTCATTTGTCATTTGTGATTTGTCATTGGTTGAGTAGTTGAGTGGTTGAGTAGTTGAATGGTCATTAAGAATTGCGGATTTAGGAATTCCTCAATTCCTCAATCCCTGAATCCCTCAATCCGGTATCTGGCATCCGACATCTCCCAACAACACCACTGACCACTGACCACTGACCACTGATCACTGATCACTGACCACTGATCACTGACCGCCTCAAAGCCTTTTTTATGGCCGTGAAGGCATCAAGTACCAGGCTCAAAAGGGCTGGCACCAGAAAAATGGTAAAGACCGTGGAGACCAAAAGGCCGCCCACGACCACACTGCCAAGGCCCCTGTAAAACTCTGAGCCCGCGCCCGGGGTCAGTACCAGGGGCATCATCGCGCACACACTGGTCACCGAACTCATGTATATGGGCCTGATACGGCTGCGGACCGATTCCCGAATCGCCTCCCGTGGTTCCATGTTGCTGTCACGCATGTTGTTAAGGGTTTGATGCACAATAAGGATTGCGTTGTTGACCACAATGCCTACCAGGATGACGAACCCCAGCATGGTGATGATGTCAAGGGCCTGATAGGTGATAAAGACGTTTACCAGGAGGAGGCCAACAAACCCGCCGGCTGCAGCCAGAGGCACACTGAACATAATGATAAAGGGATAGAGGAAGTTCTCAAAAAGAGCAGACATCAGAAGGTAACTGATTACAAGAGCCAAAATGATGTTCCACTGGAGGGCCCGTCTTGTGCGTGTCAGGTCGTCCGCAGTCCCGCTCAGTTCAATACGGTAAAGGTTCCCAAGCTCCCCGCTCGCCTTGAGGGGTCCAACAACCTCATCCCTGACTATGGCCATTGCGGTCTCTAAGGGCATCTCCCTTGGGGGAATCACTTGAATCGTAATGGCCCGTTCCGAATCGATGCGGTTGATCTGGGTAGGTCCCTCCTCCAGTCGAACCTCGGCCACCGAACCGAGGGTCACCCTTTCCCCCCTGGGCGTTTGTATGAGAAGGCCGGCCAGATCCTGGGTTCGCTCGAGCCTCGTCTCTTCTCCCTTCACAACCAGATCGATCTCATCACCATAAAGCCGATAATCACTCGCCTTGGCGCCGTCTACAAGTGCATCCACGGTTCTGCCAAGATCGGCAGTCGTCATACCCAAACGACTCAGCCGGTCCCGGTTCGGGATGACGCGCATTTCAGGGTTCCCCAGATCGAGGCTTGGAATGGGACGTATCTGGGCATCGGGGATGAGCTGGGCCACCTGGCCGTATATCCGTCGGCCGAGCATTATGAGTCGCTCCAGTTCCGGGCCCTTGATTTCTATTTCAATGGATCTCCCTGCCCCAATGCCCCTGGCAAACAAGCTGGGCTGCTGGACTATGGCAATCATCCCAGGAATTTTCTCCAGTATCCCGTACACGTAAGGAAGCAGTTCACGCGTTCTTTCCTGGACCTTTGAGATGATTCCGAAAAAAGCCTGTTGCCCGAAGGCAACAAAAAAGAAATTCTTCACCGCGGGAAGGTTCAATTCCCTTGCAACATCGCTTTCACCCTCATGCGCTATCAGCGGAAGGATACCCCTTTCCACGGTCTTTGCAATTTCACTGAGCTCTTCGAGATTGTATCCAGGCGGAGGCAAAACAATCCCGAATAGAAGTTCCCGATTTCCTTGTGGCAGATACTCCGTTTTCGGCATCAGGAACCAGACCATGACGATGGTAACGCCTGTCATCAGGACAGCCAATCCGAGACGCGCCGAGACCCGGCCGCACATCCAGTAAACGAATCGCGTAATCCCGCTCGTAAACCCCGATGCCAAGCAATAGATCGACCATAACCGCCTGCGCGAGGGTTCAGTGCGTTGGACCTTTCCGAGTATCTTCGAAGAAAGGGCCGGAATCACTGTAATCGATACCAACAGGCTCAGCGCCACAGCGCTACTGATGGCAATAGCAATATCCCGGAAGAGCTGACCCGCCTCTTCCTCAACAAAGATAACGGGGAGAAACACAGCAACCGTGGTCAGCGTACTGGCAAGGACCGCACCCCAAACTTCAACCGTGCCGTCATGGGCAGCCTGGCGCCGGCTTTTCCCCATCTCCCGGTGACGAAAGATATTTTCAAAGACGACAATGGAGTTGTCCACCACCATCCCGACGGCAAAGCTCATCCCGGCCAGGCTCACCACATTAATATTGCGTCCGAACAGGGTCATCAAGAGAAAAGTCCCTATGACACTGATTGGGATGGCAAGTGAAACAATCAAGGTGCTGGGGAAATTTCTGAGAAAGACCAGAAGCACGATGATCGCCAGAGTTCCGCCTATAAAGATGTTTTGCCTCACCAGGCCAATGGCGCTGTGGATATAGTTTGTCTCATCATAGGCCTGCACCAACTGCAGGTTGCGATCCTTGAGG
Organism: Desulfobacterales bacterium; assembly: GCA_023129535.1. GTDB lineage: Bacteria > Desulfobacterota > Desulfobacteria > Desulfobacterales. Next base: position 4,831 of record JAGMBW010000069.1, on the reverse strand, counting down.
ATGGTGTTGTTGAGCTCATCAAGGGCCTCCCGGATCCTCTTCATCACCACAAGCACGTTTGAACCGGTCTCGCGCACTGCGTTCATGACAATAGTGCGGACACCCTCATGCCGAACAACCACATCAATGTCCTCATAGCCTAAGGAAACGCGGGCTAAGTCCCCCACCGTGATGGGGACCCCGTTGACCCGCTTGACGATCACTTTTGCCACATCCTCAGGGCTCTTATACTCACCAACCGTGCGGGCAATATACCGGCGTTTTCCCTCGTCAAAGTTCCCGGCACTGATGTTTCTATTTTCCACGTCCAGTGCCCGCATGAGCTCCGGGATAGTGATATTTCGGGCAGCTAAGGCATCTGAATCCATGATCACCTGGAGTTCCCGCTCTTGCCCCCCATATATGTTGGTCGAAGCCACACCAGAAATCCTCTCCAGGCGGGGTTTGACGTACTCATCACAAAAATCGTACTCGTGGCTCAGAATGGCCTTGTATCCATCACGGGCGCGGAGAATCATCCAGGCAATCGCCTGTTCGTGCCGGCCCCCTGATTTGATGGTCGGCTTGTCCATGTCGTCAGGGTATTTCTTCACCTGTTCGAGCTTGTTTGAAACCTTGAGCAGGGCCGCATCGGGATCTGTGCCAATCTCGAACATAAGATTGATATAGGCCAAGCCGTCACGGCTTTCGCTTTTCATTTTGTCAAGACCTTCGACATTCTTGAGCTCATCTTCTTGCAGATCGATGATCTCCCGTTCGACCTCAAGGGGACTCGCTCCGCGCCAGACCGTTTCCACTGAAATCTCCGGCAGGTCCACGTTGGGAGTCAACTGAATCGGAATTCTAAAAAGAGAGATAAGACCAAAAAGGACCAGCAGGATAACCCCGACAGTGACAGTGACAGGCTTTTTTATGGCAGTATCAACAAGTTTCATGCTAAGTGGTCATTAGTCATTGGTCGGTGGTTAGTGGTTAGTGGTTAGTGGTCAGTGGTTAGTGGTTAGTGGTCAGTGGTTAGTGGTTAGTGGTCAGTGGAGCTTCGCTCCGCATAGCGCATGGCGCATAGTGCATAGCATTTTTTCTTTTACGTTCTGCGCTCTGCTCTTTGCTCTCTGCGCTTTCAATCCGCATTGCGCCTAACGGCTTGAGAACATCACCGAAATCCGAAATCCGAAATACAATAGCTTACTTGAGTATCTCCACGGACTGTCCTGGCAGCAGGCGCTCGTTGCCCCGAATGACCACATGATCTCCTGGCTTGAGGGGACCCTCAACGGCAACATTTCCGTCGTAATAGCCAATGACTTGCACATTCACCGGCTGGGCAACGCCGCTAACTACCACAAAGACGAGTCGGTTGGGCCCGGCTGTTACAATCGCATCCTTGGGGACAAGGAGAGCCTTCTTCCCGGTTCCGAGGCTAAAGGTAGCCCTCGCTTCCATACCGCTCCTGATCTTAAGGCCAGGATTGGCCAGTCTGACTCGCACCGGAAAGGTGCGCGCGCTACGATCTCCCTCGGGAAGGATGGCAGAAATCTTGCCTGCAAAGGGTTCATTGGACAGGCTTGCCACCAGGACCTGCACCTGGCTTTGCCGAACCAGCTTTACGGCATACCGTTCGGGCACATCCACGGTGATCCGTATGTGTGCGAGATCAACCAGGGTTACCACCGGCCCGCCCACCGGTATCCACTCTCCCACCTGGGTGTGCTCTTCGGCAACAAAACCCGCAAAAGGGGCAACAACTTTTTTTTTCTCGATGTCGTGGTCAAGAAGGGCTATTTCAGCCTCGGTCCGCACAAGTTCCTGCTCGAGGGACTGATGCTGATACAATACCTCGTCATATTTCCTGGCAGCGATGCTGTCCGCATCCTTCAGCTTAGTATACCGGTCCAGTTCTTTTTCAGCAAAGACCAAATTTGCTCTCACTTTCTCCCTGGCAGCCACTGCTGCCTTCAGGCGGAGCACCAGATCGGTCGATCGCAAACGGACAAGTACAACCCCTTCTTCAACAAAGTCTCCTTCGCGGACCGGAAAGTCCTCCACTATGCCCGCAACCTCGGCTGCAATGATACTGCGAGCAATCGGCTCGGTGGTTCCAACCAGAGTGATCTGGTCTGAAACGGTTTCTTCGATAATTGCGGCAACCCGCACAGGTGCTGGTGGTGGCCCCTCGGGTTTTTTACTTGCATCTTCGGCATGCGAACTCGAACTGAATATCCCGAGGATAAATAGAGAAACCCAGGTGCCGCAAGCGATGAACGTTCTGCAATGTTTTTGCCGCATCAATCTCCTCACCCAATCATTTATTATTCGTTATCACTACTGTCCGGTTAATAATCGAATAATTTCAATTGAATATGGTGGTTCCCACTATTCCTAAGTGCTGCTTGATCCATTTGAAAAAAAGTTCTACTTGCCAGCGACATCCCAAAATTTTGAAGAAGTATAACCCAAGATGGCAAATTCAAATCGATCCCAACAAAAAATGTCAAAAAATCATAGCAATTTAATTGGTTAGGTTGTTTTCATTTTCAGAACGAGGTAGCTTGTAGCTATGTTTTTCTTTTAGTGGAAAATACGAAGAATAGCTTGACCATATGACAGTTTTTCTTTATTTTGGCAAGAAAAAAGCGCAAAATAAGAATTTATTAGCCGCGGACAGACGCAGAGTGACGCAGAGTGTTAACCTGCAGAATATACTAAAAGAACTGGATGGAAACTGAAAATGTAAATGACAATCCCAATACTACTGTAAAAATATATCGATAAGTTCCGTTGGGAACTGTTAAAATAGAATCTGGAGACAAAATCTTGTACCTTGCCCAAAGGAAAATTAAGGGAAAAACCCACTATTTTATCAGCGAGTCCTTTAACGATGGGGATTGTCTCAGAAGCCACGATCTTTTTGATCTTGGCACAAACCCTGCCACGTACATCGTTTATCCAGGAGGGAATGCCTACTATGTTGACGACGTTGTAGAGGAAAAATTGTCTTCCCTGGGGGTGAAATACGCCACTCATGACCTGGATGATCTCTTCTGGCCCTTTGTAAAACCAGAGATCAGGCGGGTGCTGGAGTGCTTTCGGCAAAGGGCAAAGGCAAGGGCGCCAAGGGAAGCGATCAACGCCGAGCAACAAGAAAAACTCCGGATGCAGGTCAGCGACTTTGACAAACGGCGCGTTCATTATTTGAGATGCGGTAGGATCGACCAGGGCAGAATCGGGCGAACGTCTGTCAAGCTCTTCAAATGGGTCGTCGGAAAATCGCGAGATGAGATTGAACAGCATTTCATGGAAATGGAAAAATCTCTGAACCCCTCCGAACTCAAGACCTATGCTTACGTCATCTTTGACCTGCAGAGGTTCTTCTCAGAGACCATCGCAAAGAAGATGCCTCACGGACTCGATCAGGATAAGGTCGACAAGTGTTTCCTGGAGGAGATATGCCGGTTGAACGGAGATCGTTTTTTCTGGGCTGGAGAAGCATGCGGTGACTTCTTGCACGAACACCTGGTCCGCTATGTCGTCATGTTTTTTGACAACGGCTGGCCAGACACTTTCTTGCACGACTACCTAAAAGAGTTCATGAACGCGAGGAGATTTCATAAAGCTCCTGTAAGAAAACGTTCGGTGAGCTTTGAAGAGGCGAGCACCGTATTCGGTGTAACAAAAGAGGCCTTGAGAAAAATGACAAAGCGCGGCCTCACCAGGCTATACCGACGTATGGCTAAAAAGCTCCATCCTGACAAGGGGGGAACACATGAGAAATTTGTCGAACTAACCGAGGCATACAACGATCTCCTGAGAAGGAAAGGGATATAACCAGGGAACATGATCGTCACAAGGTATGATCAGCAGGGTCACATTTTAAATATTGAATATTGAGGGAAACTGGGTCAGAATGAGATGCATCCCATGATGCGTAGAAGATAGGCCGCAGGGAGAATTTGAGACAAGCTGAACAAGCTGAAGGAGCAAACACTTAATGTTTAAAATCTAACTGTCGGGGTTCTTAGCTGATAGGTGATAGCTCACAGCTTATAGGGGATTGAAAGGCAACTGGATCGGAAAGTGGAAGGAAGCCCGTATTGGATTGCCATAGGCGACATTCATGACGATGTGTCCCAGATAGGAAATGTCCCTGGAATCTCAGAGGCCCAAGGCGTTCTTATCTCAGGCGATATCACTAACTATGGAAGTCGGGCCTCGGCTGAGAGACTTTTAGGGGAGATCGAGCGTTTGAATGCCAAAATCCTTGCCCAGATTGGGAATATGGACACACAAGACGTAGAAGATTACCTTGACCAGAGGGGGTTTAATGTGCATGCCAGGGCCACGGACTTGGGCTTCAATATTGGCCTTGTCGGGGTCGGTTATTCCATGCCGACGCCCTTTGGAACTCCTTCCGAAGTCAGCAACGGTCAGATTCAGGTCTGGCTCGACCAGGCCATAGAACAAGCCCGGCATTTTGAACATCTGATCCTTATGGCCCATAATCCACCCTTCGGCACCCAGACCGACCGCGTCAGTTCCGGCCAGTGCGTCGGCAGTATAGCAGTGCGGGAGTTCATCGAAAAACATCAGCCCGAAGTGTGTGTTACGGGCCATATTCACGAGTCCAGGGGAGTTGACCGGATAGGGAAAACTCAAATCATCAATTCTGGGCTGTTTGGAGCTGGTGGATATGTCTTAGTCCGCCTCGTTGAAGGTAAGCTTGAAGCCGAGCTCCGGCAGATATGAAATAGCTCAAAGTCCAGATGATGTCTACTAATGTCTACTAATGGGGACGCTGGTAAAAAATTAAGTTGACAGTGGGTATGACCTGGAT
>JAGMBW010000068.1 GCA_023129535.1 Desulfobacterales bacterium | reverse complement strand
AATTTAACTTGGCACGAGGAATGAAAAGGTAGATACGTATATTGTCCTTACGGAATTTGCCAGAGAGAAATTGATCGAGGGTGGTCTTCCGGGACAAAAGATCGTGGTAAAGCCCAATTCCCTTTCTCATCCTCCCCAACCTTCCATTGAACATGACGGTTTTGTCCTCTTTCTGGGACGGTTGGATGCCGTAAAAGGCCTGAGGACCCTTTTAGATGCCTGGCAGGGCATCAGGGGTACGCCATTGAAGATCATCGGAGATGGCCCCCTTCGGGCTGAACTTGAAGAAAAAAAGAGAGAATACGGGCTATCTGAAGTAGAGTTTGTGGGCCAGCTTCCCTTTGAAATATGTATGGAGTGGCTAAGACACGCTCGGTTTTTGGTAATGCCTTCCATATGGTTCGAGATGTTTCCCCTGACCATCAGGGAGGCCTTTGCGTGTGGGAAGGCGGTTCTGGCCTCCAAACTAGGCAGCATGGCAGAATTGGTTACCGATGGTAAGACCGGCCTGCTTTTCAATCCGGGAGACTCCCAGGACCTTGCCAAGAAGGCTCGCTGGATGCTGGAAAACGAAGAGAAAGTAATAGAAATGGGGAAGAACGCCAGGGCTGAATTTGAGGCCAAATATACGGCAGAAAGAAACTACGAGATCCTGATGGGGATTTATCAGAAGGTTATGGAGTTATAGATTTAGAGATAATCACGAAAACACGAAAGAGACTACCACTGAGGTATCCAAACTCGATTCCGGCTTATTGAAATACCTCCTACCCAAACAACAAAGAAACCGAACAAACCCACCTAAAGAATCCAACAAACCTAACAAACCGAAGCAACGCAACAACTCAATAACCCAATAACTTAGCGTCATGCTTAAAGAAGATGTCCTGGGCATTAAGGTGAGCACTGGAGCATTGGACGAGATCGTGGACAAGATTCTCCGGTTTGCCGAATCTAATTCGAGCACTTTGACTATTGCCTGTGCCAACCCCCACTCCCTGATGGTAGCCCAAGAAGACAGGGAGTTTTTTGAAGCCCTCAATGATTTTCACATCTTGCTTCCCGACGGTATCGGGGTGGTCTCTGCCTCGAGGATCTTAGGGGGCAAAATACGAAAGAAGATAGGGGGGCCTGATCTATTCAGAGAACTTAGCAGGTATGCAAATGATAAGGGCGGGTTTCGCTATTTTTTTCTCGGCTCAACAGAAGATGTGATTAAAAAGATCAGAAAAAACATGCAAACGAATCTCCCAAATGTTGAACTTGTTGGAACCTACTCGCCCCCTTTCGGCGAATTTTGGGAAAAGAAAAATCAGAGAATCATAGAAACCATCAACGAATCGAAGCCCACGGTTTTGTGGGTAGGTATGACCGCCCCTAAACAGGAAAAGTGGATTTATCGGAATAGATCCAGGCTAAAGGTCCCGATCATAGGGGCAGTGGGGGCTGCCTTTGACTACTTTGCAGGCACCAAAAAGAGACCTCAATGGATGATAGACAGGGGCCTTGGCTGGCTTTTTCGGCTCATCAGTGAACCAAGAAGACTGTGGAAACGATACCTTATATCCGCACCAATTTTTGCCTACCTGGTCTTGAAACAAAGAATTTCATAAGCGTTCAGCTATGAGCATTGAGCACTCCAAAACTATCGTTGTCGTTGATCGGGCCAACACCTTACATCAAAAAGCACACAATCAACCCAATAACTCAATAACCCCATAGCCCAATAACCAAGAACATGATCTCCATTGATTCCACATTCAACAAAAGACTACAGATACTACTTGATCTGGGGATAACTGTTCTTGCCCTTATCCTAAGCTATTATTTGAGATCAGGTCTTGTTGGTATATGGCATGAAAGTTCATCTCCATTATCGAGATACCTGTGGCTCCTTCCACTGATTCTGCCAATATGGGGTATGATATTCAACCACTATAAAGATTACTTGAGCCATGATAGACCATTGGCCGAAGTCTGCTTCGTCCTTCTCAAAGTTACTACCCTGAGCATCTTGCTCTTAATACTCATACTTTATGTTACTCAGGCTTACCGCCTGAACAGGACTTTGGTGTTCGTCTTTTTCCCCCTCAATTACCTTCTTCTGGTTTTGGAAAAGGGAACCATAAAGTATATCCTGAAAAGCTATTTCAAAGATCGGAAATTATATTATCGACAGGTCTTCATAATCGGAACCGGCCAAAGGGTACAAAGGTTTATAGAAAGGGTCAGGAAAAACAAAGATTGGAGGATAAGGATCAATGGACTTATTGACAAGGATAAAGACCTCTTAGGAAAGGACATTAACGGAATTAAAGTGGTTGGCCTTTTAAAGGATATAGACAAGTTGATTAAAGAGAAAAGAATTGATGAACTCTTTTTCATTGCCCCCAGAAGCTGGCTGGCGGAATTCCAGGATATATTTGCCATCTGTGAGAGTGCAGGGATTAAGCTCAGGTTAGAGCTCGACCTTTTTAACCCCATAATCGCCAGAACTGTCCTGGAGGAATTTTATGGCCACCCCACGCTGGTATTCACCACTCTGCCGGCCAAGCACAACCAGTTATTTTTCAAGATGATATTTGATATTACAGCTTCGTTTTTTCTCCTGGCTTTGCTGTCACCGGTCTTTTTGTTAATTGCCATAGGTGTAAAACTTACCTCCCCTGGCCCTGTATTGTTCTGCCACACCCGAACTGGTTTGAATGCCAGGCAATTTACCCTTTACAAATTCAGATCGATGCAAAAGGACGCCCATCAGGAGCAGAGTACTCTGGCAGCCTGTAATGAGATGACCGGTGGTGGTCTTTTCAAGATGGATCACGATCCGAGAATAACTCCTTTTGGGGAATTCCTACGCAAAACCAGTCTCGATGAGTTCCCCCAGTTTTATAATGTATTAAAGGGGGCGATGAGTATGGTGGGGCCGCGGGCATTATCTACCAGACTGGATCAGTATGAAACGTGGCAAAGAAGGAGACTCTCTATGAAGCCAGGGATCACCTGCCTGTGGCAGATAGAAAAAAGGAGGCAGGTCGATTTTGATGAATGGATGAAATTCGATCTAGAATATATTGACAATTGGTCTTTGTGGTTAGATTTCAAGATATTACTGAAGACGTTCTGGGTGGTGTTGAGGGGAAAAGGGGCAAGATGAAGGTCTTTTTTGATCGATGTCGGGTCTGTTTCCACGTGAATGCTCACTGGAACGTTATCTTTACCGAGAAACTGCTTAACCTCCCGAACCTGTTCGAAGCGCACGGCATTCCAGCCCTCCCATTCAAAGGACCCGTCCTGGCGCAGACGGTCTACGGCGACCTATCACGCCGGCAGTTTGTTGATCTGGATATCCTGGTCCAAAGACGCAACGTGCTGAAAGCCAAAGATTTGCTCATTTCCCACCGGTACTGGCCACTGACTCATGTTAACGGCGTACGAGAAGCAGACTATGTGCAACTGCATATCCATTATGATTTTGTAGACCCTGATGACAAGGCCCTTGTGGAATTGCACTGTCTGCGAAAATCGGTGTAATCTGTAGATGGGATTTGGCAAAGAGGGAAGGTGTAGTGTGGTTTTTGATAAGCGAGATGCAAGAATTTTGGTAGTAGACGATGACAAGGAATTTGCAGATCTTCTGGTGGAGCACCTGTTGAGTCTGGGCTATTGGGCGAGAGCTGCCTACACCGGGCGGGAAGGTATTGACAGGTTTAACAAGGGTGCCTTCCAACTTGTTATCACCGATCTTAAGATGCCGGATGTGGATGGCATGGACCTTTTGGAGGTGGTAAAGGGATGGGACAAGCAGGCCGTGGTCATGGTGATCACCGGTTACGGCACAATTGAATCGGCGGTGGATGCAATCAAGAAAGGGGCTTATGACTATATCAACAAGCCGGTCAAGATGGAGGAGTTGGAGGTCATCATTGACCGGGCATTGGACAGATACGCCCTCTCTAAGCAGTTGGGTCTTTTTAGGGGGCTGATGTGGGGCCTGATCATATCTATCCCATTCTGGCTGATAGTGGGGATTGTAGTGGCCGTGCTTTGGAAGTAGCGCAAAGCGCATGGCGCAGAGGGCATAGGGCAGAGCGCAAAGAGTAGAGCGCATGGGCTAGGGTGGAGAAGATTGAGGAATTAAGGAATTGAGGAATTAAGTCAAATTTAGGTAATTAGTTCCTTAGGGGATTATCGAAATAAGGCCCAAGTCCAGCAGGATTTGGGCCTTTCTTTTTTTTTGAGCTTTCGGCAAGCCTGCATGAAAAATTCCGGCAAGAGGTATGCCATTCCTTTACCCATTTCAGATCAAGGCTGTTTTGGGTAAAAAAGAAAGCCAGAGTAAAGTTAGGCGAGACTGGGGACGGGACAGGGGACGGCCATGCATTCATGCGTTTCTGTTGATGTCGAGAAGCAGGTGCTTTTCGGCTGACGCTTGATTAGTGCATGCCAGGTTTGTTGGCAACTGACGTGGTACTGTTGCCCAGTTCCTTTACGGCCCAATAGCAAAGCAGGCTGCGGGCTTTTACACGCTGCAGTTGCTTGCCAGGAAACAAAATCTCTCGGGGTTTCATATCGCTTTACGTTCAATCTCCCGGCAGATGATGTGATGTAGCGCACCCGGTGAACGAATCTTTCCATTGCCTACCAGGGGGCAAGGGCGGTGGTCAAAAAGGCAGGCAATTTGGTGGGTATTCATCCCTGGCCCAGACCGGTTCTGTCCAAATGCGGGGTTGGGAGGGCAGGAATACAGGGAGCCCCCGATTGAGAATGTGTATGCGTAGCTGAACACAAAATCAGGGTGAGGCCATAAAGAGCTTCACCCTGATAATCCCGATTTAGTTGAGTCGAATTTGTAAAGATATGGTTTGGCAGTCTAAAAAAGTGAGCTTTTTCACTATTTTAACATTATAGCAGAATCAACGAAAGGCACTTTGAACTCAGGAGTGTCGATAGAAGTCAATAGCCTGGAAATTTGCTGTTGGAGTGGAGATGTGCAAATGAGATCTATAGCTTCAGGATTCTGATCCTCCGGTCGCAGGATGATGAAATCTATACATCCAGATTCGATTTCTGGAATTTAGAGTTATAGCAATCTACACCGGCAAGGCAAATGCCTATCCGATTAAATCTAAGCTTTCTGTTGAAAATGTTTTTGGATTTCAGATGGTCATAACGATATGGGTGAGTTGACGTTATGAAGCGTAGCGAAATAGCGGTCAACTCCACCCAATAGTCAGACTTGATTAATCTTCCACGATGAACATTTATCAATATTTGATGTTTAAGACCTGACCCTTCTCACTTCTAGACCCTTCTCACTTCTATCTACCAGCGGAGTATGACTCACGGACTGTTTCAAGAATCAGTTCAGCAATCAGTTCGTCATCTTGTT
>JAGMBW010000067.1 GCA_023129535.1 Desulfobacterales bacterium | reverse complement strand
ATCGCCTGATTATAGAGACCGATCAAGATAATACCTATGGCTATGGCAATTGTTGGGATTAACATGATCGGTCTCTATAATCAGGCGATTTTGTCCAACATTATCGCGTTTGCTGTGCCGAATTTGTGACCTGCCCTAGCCACCATATCCATGCAACACAGTATGATGAGCCTGTCAAAAACATCCGTATAAACCCATCACTTCATTATTCCATCATTCCATAGAAAGGGGTGTGATTCACGAATGTTGGTAAAAATCCCCCTAAGTCCCCCTTTAGAAAAGGGGGACTTTTAACCATTCCCCCTTTAGAAAAGGGGGTTAGGGGGATTTTACTGTGGTTGCGCAACCAACAGTCTTGAATTACACCCCATAGAAACTTGGCGGGACTTGATTTTTCTATATTTTTGGTGATATGAGAGGAAAGTCAAGAAAAGGGTTTTTGGGGGGGAGATTAAGAATAAATGTCTAAACTTCTGCTTATCGACGATGAGGAGCCCATAAGAAAGATCCTGGGGCTATACCTGCGCAGTCAGGGTCACGAGGTCCACACGGCGGCAGATGGCCAGACAGGGCTGGTACTATTCGAGCAGGAACGGCCCCCTATCGTATTGACCGATATAAAGATGCCCGGTATGGACGGGATTGACGTATTAAAAAAAATTAAAGAGGTCAGCCCTGAAACCGAGGTCATAGTTATTACCGGGCACGGGGATATGGATCTGGCCGTCCAATCCCTTCAACTTGATGCCTCGGATTTTATCACCAAACCTGTTGGTAATATGGCCATATCCGTTGCTTTAAGAAGGGCCAGGGAGAGGCTGGAAACAAGGAGACTGCTCAAGGAATACACTAATAATCTGGAACTCATGGTCAAGGAGGCCACAGAGGAGTTGAGGAAGGTCCACGACTTTCAAAAAAACCTCATCCAGAACTCCATTGACGGGATCATCGCTGCGGATAAAGGTGAGGTCATTGTCGTTTTCAATCAGGGGAGTGAGGCTTTGCTGGGCTATGCGGCAGATGAAGTAGTGGGAAAGATGCATATGGACAGCATATACCCGCCTGGGGTTGGTGAGACGATCAATGAAACACTTAACGCCGAAACGTATGGAGGCAAGAATAGACTTGTAAACTATGAGAATTTGCTCATCTCAAAAATGGGCGAAGAAATCCCTGTGCGCATTTCAGGAGCCAGGCTTTTTGAAGACGGTGCGGTTGCAGGCATTGTCTGCTTTTTCCAGGATTTGCGGGAAGTAAAACGACTACAGCAGGAATTAATACAAAGCGAAAGGTTGTCTGCTATTGGGCAGGCAGTCGCGGGCATGGCCCATTACACGAAGAATATCCTAAATGGTCTTCAGGGCGGTGTGTACATCGTCAATACAAGTCTGAAGAAGAACAAGCCGGACCTTTTGCCCAAAGGCTGGGCCATGGTGGAGAAAAACGTTGGGAGAGTCTCTGATCTGGTCATGAATATGCTCGTCTATTCCAAAGAGCGTGAACCCGATCTCGTAGAGTGCTCCCCTAATGATATCGCCCAGGAAGTCTATGATATTATGTACCAGACCCTTGAAGCCAAACTGGTCATGTCACGTGATCTTATGGAAAAAAGAGGTGTGCAGTTGAAGGTGACTGAGGTGAAGCTGGTCAAGGATTTTGATTTGTCTCTAAGTGAATGTCACCTTGATCCGTCCGGGGTCCACCGCTGTCTGCTTAATATAGTCACCAATGCCATTGACGCCTGTACAATGAAGTCCGATAAGGGCAAGGATTTCTCTGTGGTCATAAGGACCCGGAAGGAAGACGATAGTATCAAATTCGAAATTGCGGATAATGGAATCGGCATGACCGAGGAGGTTCAAGATAAGCTTTTTGAACGTTTTTTTTCAACAAAGGGTCCGAAAGGGACCGGCCTTGGGTTGCTAGTGACCCGAAAAATCGTTGATGAGCACGGTGGGAACATCTCCTTTGAATCAGCTCCTGGCAAGGGCACAACGTTTACCATACGTTTTCCATGCGGCAAGGAAAGTTCAAATACGAAAGCCCCAGAGGGATAAGTGGAAGCCTCAGGTGCGTTGCCTATACGATTCTGAAAAGAACATGAAAAACAGAAAGGAGGGAGCTATCATGGGGAAAAACATCCTCATCGTGGATGACGAAGTGGAGCATATTGATTTTGCATCGACCGTGTTGGAAGAAAGCGGTTATGTACCCATAATCGCTATGGATGGCAATGAGGGAATGAAGAAGGTCAGGGCCGAGAAACCGGATCTCATTCTCCTGGACATACTGATGCCGGAACGGAGCGGGATTGGAATGTATCATGAACTTAAACGTGACGATGAGACTAAGAACATCCCCGTTGTCATTGTTACCGGAGTGGCCAGGGGCGGGCATTTCGACGACCTCATTGTGAGACAAGGCCAAGATCTCCCAGCCCCTGACGGATATATTGAAAAACCGATGAACGCAGAGGCCATGCTCAAGATGGTAGATGATTTGGTATCATAGACGGGGGTTGGCCGGCCAACCCTAATTGGGGGCTAAAATGAGAAGATTGATTATCACAATGGCCAGCGGCCTCATTGGCCTTTATTTCTTTGCCCTTTCCACACCGCATGTCTCGGCTGAAAAAGAAAAGGCGACTTACGTGGGAATGGAAAAGTGCAAAGAGTGCCATCCGGAGCACGTGGAGAGCTATTATTCCTGGAAATACTCGAAGAATTTTCGGGTCATACAGATGAGAAAAAAAGATCATGACCCAAACTGCGTCCGTTGTCATACCACAGGATACGGAAAGCCAGGAGGGTTTACCACTGTCGAAGAGACTCCATGGATGGTCAATAAGCAATGTGAAAGTTGTCATGGTCCGGCCAGCCTGCATCTCAAGGCCCCGACAAAGCTTGAACATCAAGAGACGTTAAGCATTCCAAAGAATGTCTGTACAGTTTGTCACAGTGGCCACAAGCATCCTGGGTATTGAAAATATGGGTCCGACTATTACATTTTTAAACAGGTTACGAGCCAGAATGCCTCTAAACAGCCTGACGGTCAAACTGATATTAGGTGTGAGCGCGATCCTGATTGTGTCATTGGGCCTTTTTACTTATTATGACATGGTGACACGGACAAAGTTCCACTTTAGCAAGCAGGAGGAGCGGGCATATGAGATTAGTGATATGGTGATGAAGAGTATTGAGTACCCCATGCTGGATGGAGAGATGGAGGACGTGCAGGCTATCCTGGAAAGTCTGAATAGGTTGAGGGACGTGACGGTCGCAAAGCTCTGCGATCTCACAGGCACGATCAAGTACAGTGGACTCCCGGCTAACATAGGCACGGTTGACGATTCAGTGGCCACTGAAAAGGCATTGCGCACCAGTTCCCTGGTAAAGGGTTTGGAGATATTGGGAGAAAAAAAGATTCTTCACCATGCCATGCCTATCCGCAACGAAAGAGCCTGCTATAAGTGCCACGGAGCTGAAGACGAAATATTGGGGGTTTTGACCGTTGGAATTAACTGGGCCCCTATTGAGAAGAGGATAGCAGGGCTAAGGAATAAAGAGATTACCTTGGCCGCAGTCTCTCTCATAGTCGTCGGCTTTTTCTTGACCCTGTTCTTATCCAAATACATTACCCGACCACTGCGCATCCTTACGAATTTAGCCGATGAAATCAGCCGCGGAAGACCAGGGTTTGAATTTGGCAGAGATGTCAAATGTTGGGAGGTAGAGAAGTGTAACAAAATTTACTGCCCAGCCTACCACCATCCCGAAAGGCCTTGTTGGTACGTGGGTGGGACCCTGTGTTATGGCGAGCCATCAGGGATATTTCCAGAAAAGCTGAACGGGTGTCGCAAATGCCGGGTGTATAAGATGCACGTGGGTGACGAGATGGTCAAGTTAGCAGACTCGTTCAAGCACATGCTCTACAAATTAAAGGTGTCTGATGAAGAGCTAAGGCATTCTGAAGAGAAATACAGGCGTCTGTTTGATAGTGATCCAAACCCTATTTTTATTCTGGATCGTCAAACGCTCGAAATCCTGGATGCAAATGCAAGGGCTGAGAGCCACTATGGCTATCCGAGAGAAGATCTTCTGAAGCTCTCTTTTGTTGATTTAGGATATGAACAAGATGCGCGTGAAATCATGATGAGTTTCAAAGATGTCACGGCTCATCGTTGTTTTTTCTCCAAAAGGCAGCACCGCAGAAAAGATGGAAGTCAATTTTATACGAACATCCATGTGTGTGGCGCGAGATACATGGGGAGAAGTGCCCTTATTGCTACAACAACCGATGTTACAGAGAGCGTGCAGAAAGAGACACAGTTGATTCAGGCCGGTAAGCTGACAACCCTGGGAGAGATGGCGGCAGGCATAGCCCATGAATTGAATCAGCCACTCAATGTCATGAAGATAGGAAGCGACTTTCTGAGAGAGATGGTAAACAAGGGCAAAACGATAAGCAATGAAGACTTAAATACTGTTACTGAAGAAATTAGCGCCCAGGTGGCCAGAGCATCTGCAATTATACATCATATGCGGGAGTTTGCGAGGGTAGCGGACGTCAGTGCCTATGAGCTGGACATCAATGAACCGATCAGAGACGTCTTTAAGATATTAGGTCAACAATTGAAGCTACGTCAAATAGAGATAGAATTGGATTTAGTTGAAGCATTGCCTCCCATAATGGCAGATCATAACAAATTGGAACAGATTTTCATAAACTTTGTGATCAATGCCATGGATGCCATGGAGGACACAATGCCCGACTCAACCAGGTTATTAAGAATAAGATCCTTTACAGATAATGACGATGTTGTTGTTAGCGTATCCGATACCGGCACTGGCATTCCGGAGGATATCATGGACAGGGTATTTGAACCCTTTTTTACCACAAAAGCACTCGCTAAGGGGACCGGACTCGGGCTTTCTATTAGCTATGCCATCGTCAAAGACTATGGTGGGACTATAGGGCTCGAAAGTGAACCAGGTGTTGGAACAACCTTTGAATTACGGTTCCCTGCGGTTGCAAAGGATGGTAACAAGACTTAACAATAGTAGGGGTTCACAGGTTCACCGTTCAGGGTTGCCTTTGAACCGTGAACCTCTGAACCTCTGAACCTCTGAACCTCTGAACCTGTGACACGAATCAACCGTTCAGACCTGCCCGCCATTGCCGTGTGTGTGAGCATTCCAGTTCGCTTGCAAGCCAGGCCTTGGCAGGCGGGTTTTCGGTGAACCGTGAACCTCTGAACTCTGAACCCGTGAACGCTTACGGATCTTAGATCAATATTCGATTATGTCTTCCACGCGGGATATAGATACGATTACGTCGATTCGTAGCTTTGTGCAGGACCTGTTTTTCTTGATTCCGAACTTTTTAGCCTCCATGGCATAGACTTCTTTGCTGGAAGGCCCCTCGTTTGCGTCGTGAATGTCCACGTCTATGAGCGTGATGAAGCTATTGCCAATCTCGGAGAGCGTTCCAATATAAATCAGCGGTGTGGCGGTGTCGATAACGACAGGTTTGTTCACGTAGTCGTTCAGCTCTTCTTTATCCATACATAATCTTCCTGCCCATCAGCATAAATCTTTATTTCCCCTAACTGGACCGTCGTGACCTTCTCACCATCCCTGGAGGTTAGCGGGGTGATGATGTGTATAGAGTTCTCCGTTAAATCAAATTTTTCAAGAATGCCCAACGCTAAGGTATAATTCTCTGAGTCACAGAGACCCAAAAGCAGATTTTTCATAGCATCTACGTGCACACCCCTTTCTCGGTACCAGATATCCCCCTGCAGACTTAGCTCTGAAAGAAGCACTTTCACCATTTGAGATCCCTTGAAATACTCCCTATACTTATTTTCTCTAAAGCGTCTTCTCACCTCTGGGGTCCTTTTTTGGGCGTGCTCAGAAATCGGCAGGCGTAAGATAGATACGGTGTGGCGTTTTTCTAAGCATGTGAGAAGGTGTTCAATTTCTGACGATTCCTGAAGTGCCAATACATATTTGGGACAGAGTAAATCTATTTGGTTTAGCTTCAGCTCAGCGCCAGAAACGCCGAGAATAAGACCGCTGGTATTGACGATAACCACCTCGGCCCCGGAATTCAGGGCCCTGTCTGCCATCTTTTTTGTACCCACCACAATATCTAAGAGATGGCCGATAGGTGAAGTTGACCCAATAAACCGCATACAGTAAGGTTCAAGGGTGTCGAATTGAGCAGTTGGCTCTGCATAAAGCATCATACCTATGGTCGTAGGGGGACCTAAATGGGTTTGTCCCACGTCACAATCAATCAGGCCAACTATCCGGTTGGCATGTGTTAAATAATGTACCAGATACCTTGAAAGAGTGCTTTTGCCCGAATCCGGTACACCCACGACCAGAAAAATTCCGGTTTGCTCAGAGATAGTCTCTGCTGCCGCTTTCCACTCGCGAGATGTACTAATACTTTTCATGGCTCAGATGTTAATGCACATGCCTGTACATCATTTTCTCTTATCCCTTTCAATATAGGCATACGCGTTGTGGTTGTGAATGCTTTCAAAATTTACAGACCTCACGGAAAACCAGGTGATCTTTTCATCCTTCATGAGTTCATTTGCGATGATCCTGACAATATCTTCTACAAACCTGGGGTTTTCGTACGCGTGCTCTGCCACATACTTCTCATCCGGCCGCTTGAGCAGAGCATAAAGATCGGAGCTGGCTGATTTTTCTGC
The DNA here is from genome assembly GCA_023129535.1 of Desulfobacterales bacterium. Lineage (GTDB taxonomy): Bacteria > Desulfobacterota > Desulfobacteria > Desulfobacterales. The sequence goes on along the minus strand of JAGMBW010000067.1, from coordinate 2,236 downwards.
TAAAGCGATGACATCCTCAATCCAGACAAAATCATTGAACCGCAACTGGACCGTTACCTCGCTCCGTTGGTTATGGGCTGCGGTTTGGCTGATTTCCTTGGAACACGGACACAGGTTCATCACCGGCACCTTAACCTCGAGGAGAAAATCCACGCTGCGGCCTTGGATGTACGCGCAAATAAAGCGACAGTCGTAACCCATGAGACTTCGCGATTTTGAAACAGGAGCCTCTTTCTCAATAAAGTATTTAAAGGCCAACTCCATATGTGCGGACTTAGCTTCCAGACTGTGGGCGATTTCTCGAAGGATCTGGGCCACGTTTCTAACGGTAATTTCCCCACGGTACTGGTTAAGCACCTCAATGAACCTGCTCATGTGGGTTCCCTTGAAACGGTGCGGGAGGTCGACGTACATGTTGATTCGTGCAGTGGTGCCCTGCTTTTCCCGTTGCTTATCCAGTACCTCGATGGGGTAATAAACGTCGCATATCCCCACTTTGTCGATATCTATCTCGTTTAAGCCTGGTTGACTCTGCACGTCGATCATGAATTCAACCTTTCCATGTTATTTCATCGTGTAGCTTGTTGGGTCCGGGATGCCGGCCTCTCTGAAACCCTTCTTTCTCAGGAGGCAACTGTCACATTCGCCGCAAGCACTGCCCCCCGGTGATGGGTCGTAGCAACTGTGGGTAATACTGTAATCAACACCGAGTTCGGTGCCTTTTTGGATGATTTCTGCCTTGCTCATATGGATCAGCGGTGTCCGAATATTTATCTTAGATTTCCCCTCGACGCCCGCCCTGGTGGCAAGGTTGGCCATCTGCTCAAACGCCTCAATGTATTCGGGGCGACAATCCGGATATCCGCTGTAATCGATGGCGTTCACCCCTATGAAGATATCAGACGCTCCTAACACCTCAGCCCAGGCCAGGGCGTATGAGAGAAAAATGGTGTTGCGCGCCGGGACATAGGTGACCGGGATTTCTTTCTTCATTTCCTGCTCGCTTCGAGCTTTTGGCACGTCCAAATCGCCGGTCAGGGCGGAGCCGCCTATCTTCGCTATATCCACGTCGATAACCAGGTGTTCTTTAACGCCAAGTGCTTTTGCAACCCTCCGGGCTGCCTCTAACTCTATGGCATGGCGCTGTCCATAGCGGAAGCTAAGACTATAGATCTCGTAGCCCTCCCGTCTTGCGATGGCCATGGCCGTGGTCGAATCGAGCCCGCCACTCGAAAGAACAATGGCTTTGTTCTTGTTGCTCATCGGCTGGTCAGGTCTTAGACTCCTCTTTGGTCAGGGGACCAGATGACTTTGTGGAGTTGAAGGTGAAGTCTCACGTCCAGATGATCTCCCATTATCCATTCTGCCAATCTTTTTGGCTCCATCCTGCCGAAGACAGGCGAGAAGTGGACCGGATTCTTTCTGAAAAGGTTGAAATCCGTCAAATGGAGTATTTGCCTGGCATATTCATAGTCGTTCCTGTCAGCAATGACAAATTTGACCTCGTCATGGTCTGTCAACCTATTGATATTGCCCAGGTCGTTGTGACGGGTCTGACCGCTGGAGGGACATTTGATATCGACAATCTTTACGCAGCGGTCATCGACCAGACTGACGTCCCTGCTGCCGTTGGTTTCCATCAAGACCTCGTAGTCTTCTTCAAGTAAGCGATTTATAAGAACGGGCGTCTCTTTTTGGATTAACGGTTCGCCCCCCGTGACTTCAACCAGACGACATTGGTAAGATGCCACACGGGCGACAATGTCTGCAATCTGTAAATTATCGCCTTCTTCGTAAGCATACTGGGTATCACAGAAAAAACATCTGAGGTTACAACCGGTTAGCCTGACAAAAACGCAGGGACGGCCAGCATAGGAGGATTCCCCCTGAATGCTGTAAAAAACTTCGTTCACCTTCAGCGCCACCTATTCCTCCCAGTAGAAAGCACCAGCCCCAGGGGTCTCGCAGACCTTGACCCTGGAAACTTTCACCCCATCCGAGTTAAGCCTTTTACCCAACTCTTGATACAGAAACCTGGCAATGTTCTCGGACATAGGATTCACGTCCTTTCTCATCCAGTTCCCTGCACCGGACAAAAACTTCGATGGCCCAGTTGTGCCAGTGTATCCGGGCACAATCGCCTGAGTAACCTCATTTTTAACCATAACACGGTAATGACTCCATGGCAAATTCAGTGTCCGGGAAGCAGCAATTGAACTTAGGGGCTTCGCCCCAA
>JAGMBW010000066.1 GCA_023129535.1 Desulfobacterales bacterium | reverse complement strand
CTACTCTGGAAGACGCCACCAAACCGCATCGCTACGGCGAAAGATCGATTTTTAAGCGGGTTCTAAAACAGAAATCCCAATTCGTGTACTAGATCCATCTCCCTGACGTAAAAAATCATGGGAAAGTAATATTGGACCTTATCATTAAAATTAAGTGAAGAATTCTTGCATGTCAAGGAAAAACTCAGAAAAGATCGATAGCTTGGTCTAATGTCGCTCAGGAGGGACCTCTATGAACAAATCGGATCTCATCGATACCCTACGCAAGGAAACCAACCTCACAAAAGTGCAAGCCGAACCCACAAAATAACAACCACACCAATATGTTCTGTCGTTTCATCTTTTTTCCCTCCGATTCCTCAAGCGGGAAACAGCCCGTTAAGACCTAACCCCATCACTTCATGACTAAGAGTCAAACGTAGACTTGACCCCCTATATGATAGACATGACTAAGAGTCAAACGTAGACTTGACCCCCTATGATCCTGACCCCCTATGATCCTTCATTGATAGAGAAGATTTGAAAAGAAGGATAAATAGGTTGAGAGGAAGAATTGAGAGGAAAAACAAAAGTGAATAAAGGCGGATTATTTGCAGACACCGCAGGCCTTGCAGCGGCCTACGTCACACGGCGGAGAGCTTTCCTCGCGGAGGGCCTTGTAGTATTCCTCAACCAGGAATGCCTTGTTGATACCGTGGTCTATGAAGTCCCAGGCAAGGATTTCATCCAGAGGCCGCTCCCTGTGAACATAAAAGTCGGCATTGATGACAGAGGCCTTGAGGGTCTTGGCCCAGTTTCCATTATTGTCGTGAACAGCCGCCAACAGATAAGCTGTACGACGATCCCCGCGGGAAAGCAGAGCCTGGATGTATGCCCATCTGGGCAGATCAGCGTGCACCCGTACATTCGCCACACGCCTTAACCCGTCCTTGACATGTTTGATCTTTGCTTTCAGGATCTTCACGTTTTCAAGGGGAACCCACTGAAAAGGCGTGGAAGGTTTGGGAATAAAAGAGTTGAGACTCACGATGATTTGTCCGATCCTTTGCGTTGTCCGGCTGGCTTTTAGAAATCGGTGTTTGACCTGCTTGCAAAGGGCCACAATCGCTTCCACATCAGACATGGTCTCGGTGGGGAGACCTACTATGAAATAGAGCTTCAGGTTCGGTATCCCCGCACCGACTAAAAGATCAGCAGCCCGCAACACATCCTGATCTGTCATTCCCTTGTTTATGACCCGACGCATACGTTCTGAGCCCGCATCAGGAGCAATTGTGACGGTCTTCAAACCACTTCTTTTGAAAACGTCCAGGAGTTTCTCTGTGAGGCGATCCGCTCTCAAGGAACTGAAAGAAAGCTGCACACCCAGACCCAGGACCTTTTGACAAAGCTCTGCCATATATGGAACATCTAAAAGCGCAGGAGCCATCAGACCTATCCGGTTTGAACGTATGCCCCCCTTCTCCAAGCAGTTCTCTAACGCGTCTTTTGCTCTGAACCGTGGCGGCCGATAAACAAACCCGGTTGCACAAAAGCGGCACCCGTAAGGACACCCACGCCCTGCCTCTACCAGATAAGTATCGCGAAAAGTCGTGTGTGGCGTCAGGATCACGCTGCAGGTATCCAGGGAAGAAAGATCATGTAGTACGACCCGCTGAACCTTCGCAGGAGCCCCACTCTTTGGTCGAAACTCGGCAATGGTGCCATTCGGGTTATAAGCTACATCGTACAATCCAGGCACGTAGATGCCAGGTACATTTATGGCTAAGGTTTGAAGAAGCTCCTGTTTGTCAGAATGACTTCTATATACATCAAGAAAAGGCCCCAAAATTGGCTCAGCCTCCCCCACCAGGAAGCAATCCACAAAGGGTGCTATAGGTTCAGGATTCAAGAAGGCGGTCACTCCCCCGGCGATGACCAGAGGGTACGGGGTATCTCGCTCTGACGACCACCGGGGGATGCCTGCCTCTGTTAGGAGAGCGAGAACATTGGGATAATCATTTTCAAAGGAAATGGAGAAAGCGATGATATCAAAATTGTCCAGGGGTCTTTGGGATTCGATAGAGCGAAGACCACCATGAATTGCACCATTCTCCTCAGGAAGAAAGACCCTTTCGCACACGACATCCTGATAATCGTTTAGAAGTCGGTATATTGCATGAAAACCGAGGTTTGACATCCCAACATGATAGCGGTTGGGATAGGCCAGGGCAATCCGGATCTTGCCGGTCCAGTCTTTTCTGACGGTTCCCCTTTCTGCCGCCAGGAGCTCTTTATTTGTCATCTGTCATTTGTCATTTGTCATTAGTCAATGGAGCTTCGCTCCGCATAGCGCATGGCGCATCTATCGCTTCGCTCCGCATAGCGCAGAGCGCAAAGGGCATAGCGGAAACTGTAAAGTATAAAGTGCAAGAGGCCAAAACGCTATGCGCTATGCGCCATGCGCTGTGCCCTTTGCTCTCTGCGCTTTCAGTCCGCCTTTCGCCTCATGAATGTCGGGGTTTCCAGATCATGACTATCCAGGATGATCCCGCGATAGCCCCTGTAATGCGCCCCGCACGATTCGCCCACTGCCTTGTCTTGACGGATAAAAGTCGGCTCATCGAGATCGACATGCCGCGCAAGGGTAATGTCCGCCTCTGTCATATCACGAACCTTGCCCGATAATTGGGCCTCTCTTGAAAATCGGACCTTGCTTGAGAATCGAACCTCCTTGTTTTCGAATTCGTCTTGAGAGCCTATCCCGGTGGCGATGACCGTGACCCTGAGTTCATCTCCTATGCTGTCATCCAGGACCGCACCCCAGATAATATCTGCCTCCTCACCAGCCTCGGTATAGATACGGTCTGAGGCTTCTGTCATTTCCGTCATTGTCAGATCTGGTCCACAGGTAATGTTCATCAAGACGCCCCGTGCCCCGATGATGGAGATATCCTCCAAAAGTGGATGAGAAATGGCCTTTTCGGCTGCTTCCAATGCCCGATTTTCTCCGCTGGCAATGCCAGTCCCCATGATAGCCAAGCCTGCCTTTGCCATGGTGGTCCTCACATCGGCAAAATCAAGGTTGACCAGCCCGGGCATCATGATCAGGTCAGTGATCCCCTTCACAGCGTAGAGAAGGACCTGGTCTGCTTTCTTGAACATCTCGATCATGGTGGCGCTCTTTGATGCTAATCCGCGAAGCCTGTCGTTGGGAATGGTGATCACCGTGTCCGCCACATTCTTCAGGGCTTCCAGACCGGCTTCGGCGGTCCTCATTCGCTTCTTACCCTCAAAGCCAAAGGGCCTTGTCACCACTGCAACGGTGAGGGCACCCGTCTCCCTGCTGGCCTCCGCAATCACTGGCGCTGCACCCGTGCCTGTGCCTCCACCCAGGCCGGCGGTAATAAAGACCATGTGGCTTTTTTCCACTGCACTTCGGATAGCATCTATGCTTTCCAATGCAGCCTGTCGCCCGATCTCCGGATCTGCTCCAGCCCCAAGGCCCTCGGTCAGTTTTTCCCCTATTTGCATTTTCACTGGCGCCCTCGACACTTCGAGGGCCTGGAGATCCGTGTTGGCCGATATAAATTTTACCCCTTGAAGCTTGGATTCAATCATGTTGTTGACAGCGTTTCCACCAGCCCCGCCCACTCCGATCACCTTAATCTTGGCCGCGTTTTCGTTCTCCACAAAACTAAACATCATTTCCCCACCTCCTGTGTTTTTGATATTAACCAAAACTTAGCTCCTCTTCCTCCCGCAAGTTTTTCGTGTCCGTGTCCGTTGAAGTGAGCTAAAATTAATGAACAAAGTTTGAAGTGAGCTAAAATTTGAAGTGCCTAAAGTTGAGGACTTGGAACCTGCTTTTTAACTTTAGTCACTTTAGTCACTTTTAACTTTAGTCACTTTGTTTATCAACTTTAGCTCACTTCAAATGATATCCTTAAACCACTTTTTCATGCGTGCCACGACACGATCAAAGATGTTGCTGTCCCGAATCCTGAATTTCTTTTTCGGCTGAGTTCTGGCGCCGTAGAGTACCAACCCCACGGCCGTGGTATACATTGGATTGTTCACCACATCCACCAATCCGCCAATTCCTGCAGGTTTTCCAATCCGTGTGGGAAAGTTGAAGATGGACTCGGCAATCTCTACAACGCCTTCCAGGAGACTGGATCCCCCGGTAACCACCACCCCCGAAGTAATGAAATCCTCCATGCCGGCCCGATAAACCTCCCGGTGGATCAGGTTGAATATTTCTTCCACTCTCGGCTCTAAGATCTCCCCCAGTATTTGCCTTGACAGGGTCCTTGGCTTACGTCCGCCCACGCCTGCAACCTCAATGGTCTCATCTTTGCCAATACCGCTGGTTAGACAGCTGCCGTACTTTATCTTGATCTTTTCAGCCTCAGCCATGGGTGTCCTGAGACCCACGGAGATGTCATGGGTAAGATTGTTTCCCCCCAGGGCCAGCACTGAGGTGTGTTTGATGCTGCTGTCCTTGAAGATCGCCAGGTCTGTCGTTCCCCCTCCAAAGTCAAGCAGGGCCACACCCAGGGCCTTTTCTTCTTCGCTTAGAACGGCTTCACTTGATGCAAGGGATTGAAGCACAATATCACACACATCAAGGCCGGCCCGGTGGGCACACTTGATAATATTTTGTGCTGAGGTGACGGCTCCAGTCACAATGTGGACTCTGGCCTCTAAGCGAACCCCGGACATACCAAGAGGATGCTGGATCGCATCCTGCTCATCCACGATAAATTCCTGGGGCAACACATGAATCACCTCACGGTCCATAGGAATGGCCACTGCCCTGGCTGCATCAATCACGCGTCCTATGTCCTTTTCAGTGACTTCATTTCCCTTTACGGCAACGATTCCGTGGCTATTGAAACCCTTTATATGACCTCCGGCAATCCCCGCGTACACCGACCTGACCTCACAGCCTGCCATCAACTCGGCCTCTTCTATGGCTTTTTGAATAGAGTCTACGGTCGATTCGATATTGACAACCACACCTTTGCGTAGCCCAACAGATGGATGGGTTCCAATTCCCACAATGTCGATCCCTTCACGCGTCACATCCCCCAGCACTGCACAAATCTTGGTGGTCCCGATATCCAGGCCTACCATCAGTTCCCCATCACCTTGCACTTCACACCTCCTTTCGCCTGCCAGGCCAAAGATCGCTGGTCCCTGAGACAGACCGTGTTCCGGCATGCCCTGCCAAGGAAGGCCTGACCACCACTCGATCTAAATCGTTCAGATCGATGGACTGAAGGTTCAAAAACCCATTTTCCTTTTTAAGGTAGCAAATTATATCTCGAAGTCGCCTGTATTTTGACTCGTAGTCCCCAAAACCGACCTTGATTACCACCGCGCTTCGGGCGGCCTGTTCCCGCCTGTCTGGCTTGCTGGCAAAGGAAGGCAAAGAAGCAGGCGTGGCAGACAGGGTGCATGTGGGGAAAAAGGCAAAAAGGGTCAACCCCATGTCCCTGTCAACGTGAATACGCTGCAAGGCATGGACTGGAATCACGTTTTCATGAAGTGGGCTCAAGCGGAGCGCCTTCATCACAGCCCTAAACAACCGGGAACTCCACGGATTGTTGAAATCAATATCTGATAGGGCAAGACCGGTAACCACGGGTAGCCTCGCCTGATCCGAAGACTCCACCCGTTTGAAGATTTCACCCTCTTCGTCCAGGTAAAAGGGACGGTTCAGGTCGACTATGGCGATAGGGACGCGTTCTTTTACTCGAATATGAATCGCGCCGGGCAACTCCCGTTCGACCTCGGTAGCGGCAATCCATGGGTCAGCCATGAGCCTGTAACGAAGTGTATTAAGATTCACAGAAAGGATGTTGTCGTGGAGCTTCAGCCCGGCCCGTTTCAGAATCGCCTCTTTTGAAAACCTTTGGTTCCCCTGAACTGTGATCGTCTGAGCCTCAAAGTAGGGACTCTGGGTCACAGCATCATAGGCCAGTATAAGGAGGAGGCTTGTTCCAACCGTGCCCCCCATCAGCAAGATGACCTTCAGGCCCAGGAAACAGCGCCTTATGACGCGCTCTCTTTTTTGTGCCCGGCTGTTTCTATGGTAGTTCTTATGAATGTGCCTCTTGGCCAACGATCGTAACCTCTGGTTTTAAGTTGACGCCGAACCGTTCAAATACGGCCTCCTGTACCTGTGTCATCAGTTCAAGCACGTCGGAAGCCCTGGCATGCCCGTTGTTCACAATAAAATTGGCGTGTTTTGTGGAAATCTCAGCTTCCCCAACCCGAAGCCCTTTCAAGCCTGCCTCGTCAATAAGCTCTCCAGCGGCCTTTTGCTCAGGTGGGTTTCGGAACACAGACCCGGCGCTTGGAAGGGAGAGCGGTTGACTTAGCCTTCGTCTCTTTTGCGTACGGACGGCCTCCTTTTGGAGTGCCTCCCGGTCTCCGTATTTTAGCTCGAACTGACCACTCAAGATAATCGCACCTTTTTCCAGCTCCAGCCCCCTGTACGAAAATCGGAGTTGGTCCCGGCTTATGCTCGCAATATTCCCATCTCGATCAAAGACCTTGATCGAGATGGTACTATCGGCCATGCAGCCCCCCCAGGCCCCTGCATTCATTCGCAGCGCCCCGCCTACGGTTCCAGGTATGCCGAGTGCGAAGTTAAGCCCCACCAGCCCCTGGTCCAGGGCATATTTGCCGAGTCGACGAACCAGGACTGCTGCTCCTGCTGTTATCATGGCACTGCTGCCATTAGCCCGGGGCACAAGGTCAAAGGCCTCGAAGTCGCCGGCCAGCTTGAGCACGAAGCCTCGGACACCCCCGTCCCGGACCAGCACATTGCTTCCTGCTCCGAGGATCATGAGGGGGTGGCCTCTCATACGAACCCATGCGAGTAAGTCTTTTATCCCCTGCTCGGTCTTTACACTGATCAGGGCGTCCACGGGGCCCCCGATTCTGAAAGTGGTGTGACGACACATCGGTTCATCAAACATGGCGTGTGGACCAAAATGTTCTATGAGCCAGTCTTTGTCTGATTCAGTCATAGTTAAGTTGTTAAGTCGTTGAGTCGTTCTTTACCACTCGACTACTCGACCATTTGACCACTCGACCAATCGTTACTCATCAAGAAACCTTTCTCCTACCTGCCAGACATTCCCTGCCCCCAGAGTCAACAGGATGTCACCTTGCCTCAAGGCTTGCTTCAGATAGGCAAGGGCTGCATCCTGACCATCATGAAAGGTGACATCTTTGTGCCCGTGCAGATGAATCCCATCCGAGAGGCTCTGGGCGTCTACGTTTTCTATCGGGGCCTCGCCTGCCGGATAGATGGGTAATACTACAAGACTGTCCGCCTGGTAAAAGGCCCGCGTGAAATCCTCAAAGAGCGCAGCGGTCCGCGAGTAACGATGAGGCTGAAACACCACAACAATCCGGCGACCCGGCCAGCACTGGCGCACCGCCTGGAGCGTCAGCCTGATCTCCGTTGGGTGATGCCCGTAGTCGTCCACTACGGTTATCCCGCGTGCAGTTCCCTTTACCTGGAGCCTGCGCTCGACTCCTTCAATATCTTTGAGCGCATCGCGGATCGTATCAAAGGGAATCCCGAGTTCCATACCAATGGCAATGCTCGCCATGGAGTTATACACATTGTGAATGCCGGGAAGGTTCAGATCCACTGTACCCAGGGCTTCAGCGCGGTAGGTTATCCGGTATCGGCTTTTCACGCCTTCAAAGGTCACATCTCTTGCCTGATAATCTGCCTGGGAAGTCATGCCATAACTGGCGAACCGTTTCTCAATCCTCGGGATTAGATCCTGTATCCCCTCATTGTCCAAACACAGCACCGCCATACCGTAGAAGGGAACCTTGTTGATAAAATCGAGAAATACCTCTTTGATCTTATCCAGATCCCCATAAAAATCTAAATGTTCAGCATCAATGTTTGTTACTACACCAATGGTCGGGGCAAGTTTCAAGAAAGAGCCATCGCTTTCGTCAGCTTCAGCCACGATAAACTCTCCCCGGCCCAGGCGGGCATTGCTTCCCAGGCTGCCAAGTTTTCCGCCAATTACCATCGTAGGGTCAAGCCCCCCTCGGTCGAGAACAGAAGCAATCATCCAGGTCGTTGTGGTCTTGCCATGGGCACCGGCCACGGCAATGCTGTACTTGAGCCGCATCAGTTCTGCCAGCATCTCCGCTCTGGGGATAACCGGAACAATGGCCTTTCTGGCAGCCAAGACTTCTAGGTTGTCTGCCCCCACTGCCGAGGAAATCACCAACACATCCGCCCCTTGAATATGCTCTGGGCGGTGACCCTGAAATATAGTCCCCCCAAGTTCGGCCAAGCGTCTGGTAATGTCAGTGCACTGCAGGTCTGAGCCGCTTACCTTGTAGCCCAGGTTCAGGAGAAGCTCCGCAATCCCGCTCATCCCAATTCCGCCTACCCCAACAAAATGGATATGATAAGATCTTTGATACATTTTATGATTGACGATTGTTGATTGTTGATTGTTGATTGTTGATTGTTGATTGATTATTGACCATTCATCGATGCCGGATGCCGAAGACCCATCGTAGGCCAGATGCCGGATTCCAGCATAAGATATCAGGTATCGGGCATCAGGCATCCAGTATCCAGTATCCAGTATCCAGCATCCAGTAACCAATGACCAATGACTAATGACTATTCAAAGATTCAATTTTCAATCTTCAATTTTCAATGCCCCATCACCACCAACCTGCGGCATTCATCCACAATAACGTTTGCAGCGTTGGGGCATCCTAAGGCTGACGCCCGGGTGGACATATCCCGCAAGGCATTGGGGTTCAATGCATAGTGATCTATTCTTGCAGCCAAAAGCTCACCATTCAAATCTTTTTCAAGCACGAGTTCACCGGCGCCAAAATCGGCCACATAGCGGGCATTCAACTCCTGATGGTTATTGGTCGCATATGGAAACGGAACAAATATGGCAGGTTTGCCCAGGGCTGTTAACTCGGCCACAGTTGTCGCGCCTGCTCTGCAGATAACGAGATCGGCTGAATGGTAAGCACTTGCCATATCTTCGAAAAAAGGCTCTACACGCGCCTTTATCCCATACCGCTCATAGGCGCCGGCAACCGATGGTGCATCTTTGGCCCCTGTCTGATGAATAAAGCGCATTCCAGCAGTGTGCTTCAGATAATTGAGGGCCTCCATTAGAGCACAGTTTATGGCATGAGCCCCCTGGCTGCCACCTACCACCAGAACCGTAAACCGGTCAGAGGTTTTTTCAGTCTTCTTAGCTGTAAGGAGTTCGCGCCGTACAGGATTGCCCGTCACCACTGTTTTTGAACTCTTGAACATAGTTAAGTTGTCCGGAAAAGTGATGAATATCCGGTGGGCAAATCGTCCCAGGATCCGATTCGTAATTCCCGGTACGCTGTTCTGCTCGTGGATAATCATTTTTTTGCCCATAAGCCTGGCAGCTAAAGCCACAGGTCCGGACGCGTACCCCCCAACACCAACAATGATGTCCGGTTTAAACCGCCAGATAATCCGTACAGCCTGCAAGAACCCCTTTGGAATTTTGGCTAATGATCGAATCTGTCGCCAGGGTCCCCGTCCCTTAAGACCTTCTGCCACAATACCCACGTGATCAAATCCTTTCTTTGAAAGTGCAGATATCTCCAAAGGATTCTCCGTCCCCACAAACAGGATTGCCCCTGCCGGCTCCTTGACCCTGAATGCCTCAGCAATCGCGATCCCGGGGAAAAGATGTCCTCCGGTGCCGCCTCCTGCCATAATGACCCTCATGGTCACACCACCCGACGGCCCGAGATGTTCATCAATATACCAACCATCGCCGCGCTCACGACAAGGGACGTACCTCCGTAGCTGACAAACGGAAGTGTCAATCCCGTAGTCGGCACGAGCCCCAAAGCCACACCCGCGTTGACACACGCCTGCAAACCAAGGGCAGCAGTCAAACCTGTAGCTAAGAAACTGGCAAAAAGATCAGGGGCCCTTGTGGCAATCACGATCCCACGCCATAAGATAATAAAATAGAGAGCTATCAGAAAGCATACGCCAACCAACCCCAATTCCTCTCCGATGACAGAAAAGATGAAGTCAGTATGGGGCTCGGGGAGATAAAAGAGTTTCTGGTAACCATTTCCAATGCCTGCGCCAAAGACCCCGCCCGATCCGAAAGCCATGAAAGAATGCACAAGCTGATATCCTGCATCACTCTGATACTGCCAGGGATCTATAAAGCTTATGAGTCTTTTCAGGGCGTGGTCCGCATGGATCAGCACGCAATAGGCAAGGGGAGCTATTACCACGAGAGCTGCCAGGAGATAGGACACGCGCACGCCCCCGACAAAGAGCATGATCCATACGATCAGGGCGATCAGGGCTGCCATTCCGAAATCGGGCTGCATAACAATGAGAATAATAAAACAGCTAAACGGAATCGCATGGGGAAGAAAGCCGACGCTGAATGTCTTTATTTTCTCCTGCTTCTTGCTCATGGAGTAAGCCAGATATATGATAAGGGCTAACCGCGCGAATTCTGATGGTTGAAATGACACGCCAAAAACCCTCAACCATCGTTTGGCCCCTCCAGCAGCGTATCCCACGCCAGGTAGATAAAGGGCAACCAATGATATAAAAGCAAATCCAAGGATTGGATATACCAGGGTTTTGTAAAAGGAATAAGGCACGTATCGACAACATATCAGCACCAGGATCGCCGCCAGGGTATGCAGAACCTGTCGCTTAAAAAAATAAACCTCGCTCCCGTAATGCCTTATAGTCAACATTGAGCTCGCACTGTAGACCATCACGATGCCGATTCCCAGCAGCAGTACCGTCCCCAGTAAGAGGCAACTGTCATAGCCACCACAATCCTTTGTACGTTGGTCATTTGTCATTGAAAATTGAAGATTGAAAATTGAAGATTGAGTCTTTCATTAGTCATTGATGATTGTCGATTGTCGATTGTCGATTGTTGATTGATGATTGTTGATTGTCGATTGGTTTTCAATCATCAATCATCAATCATCAATCGTCAATCCAGGGATCATCAATCCCCTGACCGCCTCACAAAAGGCATCACCACGTTCGACATAGTCGGTGAACATGTCAAAACTGGAGCACCCGGGTGACAGGAGTACAACATCACCTGGGGCTGCTGCCTGGTGGGCCAGATGAACCGCCTCCGCGAGGGTCCTTGTCCCTTCACCGTGCATTAGTCCCCCCAGGGCGCTTAAGATTTTCTCGCGGGCCTCCCCAATGGCAATGAGTCTCTTGACCCGCTCCTTAACAAGGTCCTTCAGCACGGCGTAGCTCCCGCCTTTGTCCCGCCCTCCCATAATCACAATCACGGGAGTATCAAAACTCTCAAGGGAACGTTTGACAGCATCGACATTAGTAGCCTTGGAGTCATTGTAGTACGGAACACCGTTGACGCTCCTGACATATTCCAGCCGGTGACGCAGGCCCTCATAGGTATCGATTGCCATCTGGACACCTGCCCTGTTAGCCCCTGCAACCAGCGCTGCTAAGGTTGCCGCAGCCGCATTTTCCAGATTATGACTTCCCTTGAGCCTGAACCTGGCCAGGTTTAGGACAACGGGGGCTTCTCCGGGAAGACAGCAGATCATCTCATCGTCACGAAGTTCGACGCCATGTAATCGTTCATTACCACCCCCGTATCCAGTACGGGGCAGGCTGGGCTCTTCCCCCCTGGGCCAGGGGAGGAGGGTTTGGGTGGGAGTGACTCTCACTGCGCGGTCCAGAGTATCTGAGTTGATGTTGAAATAGAGTTTTTGGGCCCGAATCACTGTTTCAAGTTCGGAAACTGCGGGGTCTATCCCGTTTAAGATCGCCACATCGGTGCTCTGTTGATTTTCAAAGAGCCTTCCCTTTGATCGCTGATAGTGACGGAAATCGCTGTAACGATCGAGATGGTCTTCCGTAATATTTAAAAGAACGCCTACCTTAGGCCTGAAGCTCTCCGCGGTATCGAGTTGAAAACTGCTGATCTCGGCCACAATCACATCTGCATGTGTACCGGAATTAACGTAGCCGATCAGTGGAGCACCTATGTTGCCTCCCACAAAGACCGAACAGTCAGAAGCCCTCAACATCTCTCCAACAAGACTTGTGGTCGTGGTCTTGCCATTGGTCCCCGTGATGGCTACAATCGGTTCGTTTATGTAGCGCGAAGCCAATTCCACCTCACCAATCACTGGTATTCCTGCACTCCTTGCCGCCTCCAGGGGTGTTATCATGTGTGGCACACCGGGACTCACCACAATAAGGTCTGAGCCCCTGAAACTTTCGATCTCGTGTGCCCCAAGCTCAAGGGAAATGCCCATAGTGAGGGCCTCCTGGGTATAAGAGCCGAGTTCATCCTTCTTCTTCAGGTCAGTTGCTGTAACCTGCGCCCCCTGATCTCTCAAAAACCGCGCAACCGCAAGCCCGGTCCTGGCCAGACCAACCACTAAAACCTTTTTGTTTTCCAAATTCAACAATGTATTCCTAACCCGGATCCGCCATAGGCGGAGAACCAAACACTCAAAATACCAATCACGAAAACACGAAAGTACGAAAACACGAA
>JAGMBW010000065.1 GCA_023129535.1 Desulfobacterales bacterium | reverse complement strand
TTTCGTGTTTTCGTGATAATCTTTTGAATCTCTGTATATAGACTGGCCTATCGCAACTTCAACGTGCTGACCGCTAACAGTCCCAGGATAATCGCAATGATCCAGAATCTCACAATCACCTTCGGCTCGGGCCATCCCTTCAACTCAAAATGGTGATGGATGGGGGCCATCCTGAAAATACGGCGCCCGTTGGTGACCTTGAAAAAACCCACCTGAAAAATCACCGAAAGGGCCTCTATCACAAAAATTCCTCCCACTAGGACCAGCAGAAGTTCATGCTTGGTCATGACAGCAACGGCGCCCAGGGCGCCCCCTAAGGGCAAAGAGCCCACATCGCCCATGAATACTTGTGCCGGGTAAGTGTTATACCAAAGGAACCCCATACCAGCTCCTACAATCGCGCCACAGAATACAGCCAGTTCTCCACTTCCAGCCACATACCGAATCTGTAAATACTTGGCGATCGTTACGTGGCCTGCCACGTAAGATAAGATCACATAGGTGGCTGCCGCCACGGTCACAGGGCCGATGGCAAGGCCGTCGAGGCCGTCGGTCAAGTTTACTGCATTGGAGGTTCCTACGATCACCAGAGTGGCAAAGAGGATGTAGCCCCATCCCAGATCAGGGTTAACCTCCTTGAGAAAAGGAACGCTCACATGGGTATCAAAATCCGGCCGCGCGTAAAGAAGCCCCCCAACCAGCAACCCTATGGCCACCTGCATCAAAAGCTTGCTCCTCCCCCGCAGACCACTGCTTCGCTTTTTCACCTGCATCAGGTAGTCATCTAACAATCCAATGATACCGTAGCTGATTGTTACAAGGAGTACCATCCATGAAAAGAAATTGGTCAGGTCGGCCCAAAGAAGCGTGGCAGTAACAATCGCAAACAGGATCAACACCCCACCCATTGTGGGGGTACCCGTTTTGCTTGTGTGGGTCGGAGGGCCATCATCCCTGACATACTGGCATATCTTGTGCTCGGTCAGTTTTCTTATAACCCACGGTCCAAGCAACAAGCATATCAATAGGGCAGTGAGGCTGGCATAGATGGTCCGGAACGTAATATAGCGAAATACGTTAAAGGCCGAAAAGCTTGTGTGGAGCGGATATAGTAAGTGATAAAGCATGTCGGTTTAGTTATTCGTTATTGTTGATTGTTGATTGCCTTCGGATTGTCGATTGTTGATTGTTGATTGTTGATTGTTTTTCAATCGTCAATCGTCAATCGTCAATTATCAATCCAGGGATCATCAATCCGCAGTCCTTCAACTACCTTTTCCATTGCCATAAGGCGCGAACCCTTCACCAGAATCCAATCGCCGGGACCCATCCGGCCCTTCGCGGCCTCCACGATCTGCTCATGGCTGCCAATGAATATCTTTCCGGGATCCATCCCTCTCCGTGTGGCCCCTTCTGCCACGTCCTGTGCAAACTCACCTGTGGCGTAAAGGCGAGTGATACCCGTACGGGCAACCAGTATACCAAGCTCTCTGTGGGCGCTCCGGGCGTACTCTCCCAGTTCCATCATATCTCCTACGATAAGGATACCCCTGTTGTGCCCCTTTAACGTTCGAAGCGTATCAATCGCGAGCGCCATCGAACCCGGGTTGGCATTATATGTGTCATTGATGAGATGAACGCCTCCTGGAAGTGTCAAAATCTCCATACGCCCCGGCAAGGGGACCATGTCCTCTAAGCCCTTCTTGACCTCCGCTATTGAGAGGCCGAGCCGATACCCCACGGCTGCCGCGGCCAGGGCGTTGTAAACAGCACCGTTTCCCGGAATTCCCAGGCGCACGCGTGCTGACTCATCGTGCCAGCAAAGGTCAAATGAACAGCTCGAGCTGGTCTGAGATACAGGTGTCGCCCATACCTCAGCCGAACTGTGAATCCCGAAGCTGACCACACGTTCCTCAAACTGCTTCGCCAGCAGGCAAATCCTCTGGTCATCAATATTCAGCACAGCCGTGCTATCTTCACCCAGAGTCTCAAGGAGTTCGCCCTTCGCTTTCATCACCCCGTCGATATCCCTCACACCGTTCAGATGGCCGGCTGCTATGTTGGTGATCACGCCCACCTGAGGCTTGCAGATTCGGGCAAGCCGCCGGATTTCCCCCGGATGATTCATGGCAAGTTCAAGGACAGCCCATTCATGATCTTTTTTTAACCGAAACAGGGTCAGGGGCAATCCAATCAGATTGTTGAAATTACCCGGCGTCTTCAACACAAAAAAAGTCTGACCCAAAACAGCCGCTGTCATCTCCTTTGTGGTTGTCTTACCGTTCGTGCCGGTTATGGCCACTACCGAGACTTTGCTTTGTCTGCGACGAAAGGCAGCCAGATCGCCCAAGGCATTAAGGGTATCCTGTACAGCAATCCAGCACTTATCCTTTCCGAAATGGGGCGACTGCGTTGCCATATACGCTTCGCTAACCAGGACGCCCAGGGCTCCTTTCTCAAAGGCCTGTCGCACAAACTCATGTCCATCGTATTTCTGTCCGCAAATGGCAACGAAAAGCTCGCTCCCTTGAATAGCGCGGGAATCTGTGGAAATCCCCTCAATACGACTCGTATCATCCCCAAAGACCAAACGTCCGCCCGTGGCCTCTAATACATCGGAAACGCTCCAGGTTTTTTCGTCATTAGTCATTTAATTGATGATTGACGATTGATGATTGAATATTGAGTCTTTCATTGGTCATTGGCCATTGGTTATTGATGATTGTCGATTGTCGATTGTCGATTGAATATCGAATATTGAATCTTTCATTAGTCATTGGTCATTAGTCATTAGTCATTGGTCATTGGTCATTGGTCATTGGTCATTGGTCAAGTAAAAGTGAGCTAAAGTTGAAGACCCCAATTCCTCAATTCCCAAATTCCGAAATCCGCATTCCGAAATCCGATGTCAATCGTCAACCGTCAATCGTCAATCATCAATCCTAGCGCCCTTCTTGCCTCCGTCCGGTCATCAAAGGGGATGGTTGTCCCACCTATGATCTGACAGGTCTCATGCCCCTTGCCTGCAATAAGAATCGTGTCTCCACTACGGGCTGTGCCGAGTCCCAATGCGATGGCATGCCTTCTGTCGGGCTCTATCGAATAGCCTGGCATGTCAAAGCCCTTTACCAATTCCTGGGGTTCATACCTGCGCTCTCGCACAGCGGCTGTGCCAGCCATGATCTCCGACAGGATGGCCTCCGGCGCCTCCGTGCGGGGATTATCAGAGGTCAGAACAGAAAGATCGCTCAACCGGCCTGCAGCCGCCCCCATCATGGGGCGTTTGTCTCGATCCCGATCCCCTCCACAACCAAATATAGTGATCAACCGGCCAGGTGTAAGCCCTTTCAAGGCGGTCAGGACATTCTGCAACGCGTCCGGAGTGTGGGCATAATCTACAAAAACGGAAAGCCCCAACTTGTTAGCCACGGGCTCGAGCCTGCCCGGCACCCCCTGAAGGTTTTCGATACCCTTTTTTATCACGGCGACAGGCAAGCCCATTGCTGTCGCCACACCTGTGGCAGCGAGGATGTTATATACGTTGTACCGTCCTACCAGGGAAGAGGTGAAATCAAAAGAGCCTTCAGGCGTTTCCACCCTGCCTGAGGTGCCCCCTATGGTCACGTGAATGTTCTCAACCCGAACGTGGCACCCCTCTGAAAAACCCACTCGCAAACACCTGACAGAAACCTCTGAGGCAAGTTCCTTTCCCTTGATGTCGTCCCAGTTGATGACCGCTGCAACCTGCGCCTGCTCTGGCCCTGACTCCAGGCACCCGAGACAAAGACGCTTTTTGCACTGCCAATAGGTTTCCATGTCACCGTGATAGTCCAGATGGTCTCTGGATAAATTAGTGAAAACGCCGACATCGAACATACAGGAAGCGACCCTGTCCAGATCGAGGGCATGAGAGGAGACTTCAAGAACCACATGGGTTACCCCACTGTCGGCCATCTGGCGTAATATCCGCATCAGGTCAAGAGATTCAGGGGTGGTCACTGGGCTGGCAAACGTTTGACCTCCAAATCGGTAGTTGATGGTGCCGATAACCCCCACGTTGAGGCGACCAGCATTTAGGATGGCCTCAACGAGATGCGCCGTTGTCGTCTTTCCGTTGGTGCCGGTAATGCCGATGACAAAAAGCTCGCTGGACGGATCTCCGTAAAATGCCGAGGAAATGGCGGCCAGAGCGCGGCGGGTGTTTTCAACCTGCACAACGTTAGCCAATTTTGGACCCGAGCACGCTTTTTCTGTCACAACAGCCACGGCCCCTTTTTTGATTGCATCGTCAATATACGTGTGCCCATCAGCCCGAAGCCCCTGGATGGCCACAAAGAGCCCACCAGGTTTCACACTGCGCGAGTCGTAATGGATCGATTCGATGATCTGATCTTCCAAACCGACAAAATCCTTCACGACCAAAGAGTCAAGGAGCGAACCCAGCCTCACCCCATACGCGCTGCCTCCCATGACGCCCTGAAAGGCGGCTCTGCCTCGTCGGGAGTTACCAATTCAGGAGGGATTTTCAGATACTGAATGGCTTCCCGGACAATCCGTCTGAACACCGGCGCAGCGACAACACCGCCGTAAATGTGCTTTTTCGGCTCATCCACAACCACCAGGACAACCATCTTGGGATCTCCGGCCGGGACAAATCCCACAAAGGCGGCTATGTATTTATCCCTCGCATATCCCTTTCCGTCGGGATCAACCTTCTGGGCTGTGGCCGTTTTCCCAGCTACCCGATAACCTGTCAGGGCTGCCCTCACACCAGTACCCCCCTTTGCCACAACCCTTTCGAGCATGCGGGTCAAGCTGTGTGCCACGTCGGATGAAATAACCCGTCGTAATCTCGTGGGCTGAAAGGTCTTTACGAGACGTCCCTGCCGATCCGTCATCCCCTGAACCAGGTACGGTTTCATCAGGACCCCGTCGTTGGCTATGGCTGCAACCGCACTCGTGAGCTGCAAGGCCGACACAGAGACACCCTGTCCGAAACAGGTGGCCAGAGCATCCATTTCCGACCAGCCCTGGACGGGGTGCAGGGCCCCTGGGCACTCGCCCGGGCAGTCAATACCGGTCTTTTCTCCAAATCCGAAGGCCTTGAGTTTGTCATAAAAGAATCTTGATCCGATTTTTTCGCCTATCTTGGCGGCCCCAATATTGCTGGAGTATTTCAAGATATCTTTGAGTGAAAGGGCTCCATGGGCATAGACGTCGTGAATAACGTTGTTTCCAACTCGATACAACCCCTTCTCGCAGT
This sequence comes from Desulfobacterales bacterium, assembly GCA_023129535.1. GTDB lineage: Bacteria > Desulfobacterota > Desulfobacteria > Desulfobacterales. The sequence goes on along the minus strand of JAGMBW010000065.1, from coordinate 7,709 downwards.
AAAATTCGGAATCAGGTGTACAAAAGTCCGAATCCAGCGCTGCAGCAGCCAGAAACATCTTGAACGTGGATCCGGGTTCAAACGAATCAGTGATTGCCCTGTTTCTCCAGAACCAGGGGTCGTATCGTCCAAAGGTATTCGGGTTAAACTGAGGCACATGGGCCATGGCCACGACAGCCCCTGTGCTGGGTACCATGATTAGCGCTATGCCTGACTTAGCTGAAAATTGCTCCACGGTCTCAGACAGAGCCTGCTCAGCCACGTACTGGATGTTCCTGTCAATGGTCAGAATTAGGTTCAATCCATCCTTGCTCTCAGGTGGCACTGGTCCCGCTGTAAACCAGCGGTCAAGAGCATCCTTCATATCGGTCCACCTGCTTTCAAGGCCGCTTAAGGAGCTGTTATAATAGTATTCAAGCCCTTCCAGGCCCCTCTCGTCAATCCCACAAAATCCGATAACCTGTGCAGCCAGGGTTCTGAGAGGGTACACGCGGCGGCTTTCTGTGCGAAAATCGACTCCATCCAAATTCAGTTCTCTGACCGCCGACTCCTCCTTTGGAGTTGCATGACGTTTGACCCACACAAATCCCTTGCCCGAAGAGAGCTTCTGGAAGATAGGCCCTTGCTCCAGATGTAAAGCTTGCGCCAGCGCCAAAGCAGTCTCTCGTGGAGAGGAGATTTGTTTCGGATAGGCACAAATAGATGCTGTGTCAATACTAATAGCCAGCTCCCTGTAGTTTTGATCGTAGATGGTCCCCCGTCTCGGCCTCTTGTCAAAGGTCTTGTTGTACTGGTCTGCGGCCTTTCCAAAAAGCTCTCTGCTCCTTAGAACCTGTAACTCGACAGCACGACCTACAATGACCCCAAAGCAGAGGGCCAAGATCGTGCCAACAACAACGATTCGAAAGCGAATCCACCTGCTGTCATTTGGCTTTCTTGTGCCGTGAACGGTCATGGGATGGCTACCACTTGTTTTGGACCAGGCATAACCAGGCCTCGTTTTTCGGCTATGCGTCTGATCCTGTCAGGGGATTTCAAGCAAGCCTCTTCTGCCTTAAGCCTGCGCTTAACGGCCATCAGACGCTGCTGCTCTTGGCTTGCTTCAGTGATTGCATACGCCGTCTGCCGATATTGCACCCGACACCAGCTGTAAACCAAAAGCTCGGCCATAAAGATCACAATCAATGCCACCCATATGGCCATCCCAGAACGGCGTTCCCGGGCAACTCTTTCCATTGTCGATTGTCGATTGTCGATTGCCTTTGGACTGTTGATTGTTGATTGCCATTGGATTGTCGATTGTCGATTGTCGATTGGTTTTCAATCATCAATCATCAATCATCAATCGTCAATCCAGGGATCATCAATCATCAATCATCAATCGTCAATCCAGGAACTCTGAGCCGTTCTACTGCCCGCAGCCTGGCGCTTCGAGCCATTGGATTTGCCCTGATCTCGGCCTGGGTTGGCCGCACCGGCCGTTTGGTAAGAATACGCGCCTGCGGTCTTTTTCCACATACACATCTTGGAAAGTCTGGAGGGCACTCACATCCCCGTGCAAGGGCCTTGAAGCGCTCCTTGACTATTCGATCTTCCAGGGAATGAAATGAGAGGATGCAAAGTCGTCCCCCTGGGTTCAGGAGTTCGACCACCCCCTCCAGAAATATTTTCAGGGTTTCCAGTTCCTGGTTCACCGCGATCCGTAAGGCCTGAAACGTGCGGGTGGCAGGGTGGATACGCCGCGGACGATGTTTGGATGGGATTGCAGCTTTAACCACCTCAGCAAGGTCTAAGCTCGATTGAATCGGCTTGTGACGCCGAACCTGCACAATCCTCCTTGCAATACGCAAGGCCCAACGCTCTTCTCCATACCGGGCTATGATACGTGCAAGCTCCTTTTCTGACAACCTGTTTATGAGTGCTCCAGCCGGCTTGCCTTCCCCTGGATCCATTCGCATATCCAAAGGTTCATCACGCATAAAGCTGAAACCCCGACCGCTTCTTTCCAACTGATAGAGCGAAAGACCTAAATCCAGCAAAATCCCGTCCACACGCCTTGTGTGCAACCGGGAAAGAACTTGTGGGAGATGGGTGAAATTATCGTGAAAGATTTGAACGTTGGGTTTAAACTGACAGAGGTATTCCCGTGCACACGTAACGGCAACAGGATCTCGGTCGAGGCCGATGAGAAGGCCATCCGGACCGATCGCTCGCAAAATAGCTTGAGCATGGCCACCCCCCCCTATGGTACCATCTACGTATGTCCTGGCAGGCGAGCAGTCAAGATAGTCAATGACCTCCTTGACCATGACCGGGATATGGCGATATCGCACGGCTCCGCCCCCTTAGAGCCCGAGTGCAGCGATCTCGTTTCTGATATTCTCGTCCTTCAAATCATTCTGGAGCCTACCATCCTCCTCGATCCAGCTTTCTCGCGACCATATCTCGAAGTGATCCAACACACCCACTAAGACAATCTCTTTGTTCAGAGCGGAATACTGCCGCAAGGTCGGTGGAATCAGAATACGTCCCTGCTTGTCAAGAAGACACTCAAAGGCACCGCCTAAGAAAATCCTCCGGAAGCGCCGCATGTTATCACTTGTTGCGGCCATATTCATAATGCGCTCTTCAATCTTGTGCCACTGCTCAAAGGTGTAACAGAACAGAGCACCATCCATCTTGGAGACCATTAGCCCGTTCACATTGCTCTGATTCAACATATCTCGAAAACGGGTAGGGATAATCAATCGACCTTTCGGGTCCAAATTATGAAACGAACTGCCCCGGAACATGTCTCAACCCAAGCCTGCCTTTGTGAACATCCACTTTAAACCACTTATATGGCCCAATAACTCCTTGAAAACGCAATGTCAAGAAAAAAATGAAACTATAATCATTATTTCTTGAATAATTCTCGGATTTTAAAATATAAGAAATTACATGGTGCTTTGTGGTTTTTTGTGGGGTACTACTAAAATCGCACCATATAGCGCTCATGCGCCGTCAGGTGCACTATATGAGCCGCATTGTCGTTGCAATCCAACCCGATGAGCGATATCGAACTTAGGGGTTTGCCCCAATTGGAGTATTGGAGCAATGGAGCACTGGAGTGATGGGTTTAGAGCAACAAAAGAAACACTTTTTATCGATTTTTGCCATCCAGTACTCCAATACTCCATTACTCCACGTGAATGGCATAAATAGATTATCACAAAAAGCTATGATTTCAACAGGTTGCAGAAATTCCGAGTCGTATAATTAAAAAAGCCTCAAGAAAATCAAACAGGGTCTTGTCTGATCAGAAGGCAGGTGGTATCTAATTGAGGCCAAACGGGCTAAACCGACTAATGAAAATAGTAGCCATTATTCCCTGCAGATACGCTTCAAAGAGGTTTGAAGGCAAACCCTTAGCGCCGATTCTCGGCAAACCTATGATCCAGTGGGTATATGAAACGGCCAAAAAAGCCGATATTGTCTCTGATGTCGTGGTAGCCACAGATGACGAACGGATTTATCGGTATGTGGAGGGCTTTGGCGGCCGGGTGCTGATGACGGCTCAAACCCATAGATCGGGTTCAGACCGGGCAGCAGAGGCAGCCCAAGCGCTTGGTCTAAAAGGCCAAGATATTGTGATCAACATCCAGGGTGATCAGCCGGCGTTTGATCCACGATGCCTTTCAGAGGTGGTTTCTCCGCTAATGGGGGACCCCCGGCTCGTCATGAGCACTCTGGTTTACAAGATAACCGATTCGGCTGAGATCAAAAATCCCAATCATGTAAAATGCGTGTTTGATAAAGAGAACTTTGCCCTTTACTTTTCCCGCTCTCCCATTCCCCTTGGTCCGCCTGCGGCGGATTCAAAACAGTTTGATATCTTCAAGCATTTAGGGATATATGCTTACCGGAAACATTTTTTAGAACGCTTTGCCGTCCTGGGCCAGGGAACGCTGGAGGCGATTGAGAAGCTTGAACAGCTTCGGGCCATGGAACATGGCTATCGGATCAAGGTAGTAGAGACACGCCACGACTCCCGTGGCGTTGATATACCTTCAGACATTGAAAAACTTGAGCTGACCCTTGCGCGGTGAAATAGTCTATAAACGAGAACCGAACGATATCAAAGGGTATGATAGTTAACAAATTTAGCCGTTAACTCATTGATGCTGGATACTGGTTTCTGGATGCTCGGTATTGGGTATTTCGCCCTTCAAGTTTTTTTGAGAACTTTTTCTTGTCCATTTCGAAAATTGACTGCGCTGAAAGCGCATTCCTTAACTTTAGCTCACTTTAGGCACTTTGAACTTTAGGCACTTTCAGGATTCCAGCTTCATCGACATAGATACGCTAACATAGAATACGTCACTGAACTTACGAAATAAACCAGTAAGGGAGGATTCCTTTCAAAATGTCTTTTCCGACCAAGTTCATCTTCGTCACGGGTGGTGTGCTTTCATCGTTGGGCAAGGGGCTCGCCTCTGCGGCCATTGGGGCGCTCCTTGAGAGTCGTGGGCTGACCATCACCCTTCAAAAGCTCGACCCGTACATTAACGTGGACCCCGGCACCATGAATCCTTTTCAACACGGGGAGGTGTTTGTTACCGACGACGGCGCAGAGACCGATCTTGACCTGGGCCACTACGAGCGGTTCACACACGCCAAACTGGGCCGCAACAATAACTTCACCACAGGCAAGATCTACCATTCGGTCATAACCAAAGAGCGGCGGGGAGATTATCTGGGTGGCACGGTTCAGGTGATTCCCCATATTACGGATGAGATCAAAGAGAGCATCCTTTCGGTGGCCAATGGTGTAGATGTCGTGATCGTTGAGGTGGGCGGTACGATAGGGGATATTGAGAGCCTTCCCTTTCAGGAAGCTATAAGACAATTCAAGTCGGACGTGGGAAAAGAAAACGTGCTCTATGTTCACCTCACCTTAGTCCCGTATATAGCCGCGGCCGGCGAAGTCAAGACAAAGCCCACACAGCACAGTGTCAAAGAACTCCGGAGCATTGGCATCCAACCGGACATATTGCTTTGCCGCACAGATCGATTCCTGTCCAACCAGATCAAGGCAAAGATAGCCCTGTTTTGCAACGTGGACGTGGATCAAGTGATCACAGCCAAGGACGTTGAGACAATCTATGAGGTGCCCCTGGTCTTCAACCAGGAACACCTGGATGACAAGATTGTGGCGCTGCTCAATATCTGGACACGGGCGCCCAGGTTAGAGGACTGGGAGTGTCTTGTGGAAAAGATCAAGAATCCCAAACACTCGGTCACTATTGCTATCGTGGGGAAATACATTCATCTGCGAGAATCCTACAAGAGCCTCAACGAAGCGCTGTGCCACGGCGGAATTGCCAACGACTGCAAAGTGAACCTGGATTTTGTGGACTCAGAGACCATCGATGATTCGAGTTATCGGGAGCGCCTGGCCGGGGCCGACGGGATTCTGGTCCCAGGCGGCTTCGGATCACGGGGCATCGAGGGTAAAATCAGGGCCATCCAGTTTGCCCGGGAAGAGAAGATACCATTTTTCGGCATCTGCCTGGGCATGCAAATGGCAGTGGTCGAATACGCCCGCCACGTTGCCGGTATGAAAGGGGCGCACAGTACAGAGTTTGATGAAACCACGCCCTTTCCGGTCATCTATCTGATGAGGGAATGGTTTGATTACAAGTCGCAGCGCGTTCAAAGGCGGGACCCTACGTCGGATAAGGGGGGGACGATGCGCCTGGGGGCCTATCCTTGTATACTTGAGGAGGACTCAGTCGCATACAGCGCGTATGAAAAAAAGGAAATTTTCGAAAGACATCGTCACCGGTACGAATTCAACAATGACTTGAAGAAGAGGCTTGAAGATGCCGGGGTTATCATGAGCGGCGTATCGCCCGACGGGCAGTTAGTAGAGATTGTGGAAATTGCCGATCATCCCTGGTTTCTCGGATGTCAGTTCCATCCCGAATTTAAATCCCGACCCATGAACCCACATCCGCTGTTTGTCTCATTCATTGCAGCAGCCCTTACCCGCAAGACCCAAAAGAGGTGACTTGATTGTGACCCTGAAAGGGTGTTACCATATCTTTCACACGCAGGCGAACACACTCTGAAAAGGGGGATTCAGGGGGATTTTCGCCAAACCACCCGTGACTTGTCGACAAGTTACAAAATTCGGTCGGAAATGGATCATAGAACGCATGTGCTATACCTGTTTTTCAATGTCAAGAGTTTTTCGATTTCCAAAGCTGTATATCCGCCACCCCATCAAAGGCGGATGTCCTCCCTTTTGCCGGATCGATTCAAAAACCGCAGCCGCTACAACCAGATGACGTGCAAAAATATGCCGGAAAAGGAAGAAAGATGCAAAACGGAAGGAGGTGAAGGATAAGGAATACGCAAATCGGACCAATCGCAACGACTCTCATCGAAACGCGGTTAGGCACTTTAAGAATCTTGTTTACTGGTGAAGCATGCTCCCAGTAGATATTCCCGAATTCAACAACTATAAAAATGTTTGCGCTTTCGTGAGAGACCATCTCTCGATGCAGTTCGGGGACGTTCGGTCTATGATGCGTTTACCCCTGCCGGGACTCGGCATAGTCCATGCCTGCAACTTCGCCGCGGCTGCAACGCTATGCAACTTGATCAGTGGCATTTCAGTGTCGCTCTTCATACCGGCAAACCCAGTTAAGGCTAGGAAGGGAAAAAGACAGTGGATCGGGACAGGCCAGACCTTCAAGCAGCTTCTTGAAAACTTCTATCCTTGGCAACCCGTTGAAAGAGGAACGGAAGGAGCAAAAGTGCTATATGATCTGTTTCGGAATCCTTTCGCCCACGCCTTGGGAGTACACAGCAAAGCGCACTATCAAATCCAAGTCACGCGGATAAGCATCATGAAGAAAGAGAACGAGCCGGCGACGGGCTTGCTGGATGACCAGCTTGAAGAGATCGAAAGATCGTCAACCCGGCCGAGTTGGCTGGCTCGCGGACTCTCAGGAGCGGGAAAACAATGGAATCTCCTTGTAGAAGGCTTTTACAGGGATGTGTTTCACATGCTCTGGAATCTAGCAAAGGATAAAAACCAGATGAGCGAAGCTGAGAAGCGGTTCTCAAGAGGCAGAATCATCTGGAGAGAAGGGAAGCCCTAAATGGCCGTCAGGCATCCAAGGAAGGCGTCATCCCCTAAAAGCATATCGGGAGAGGCTTTGTGATTGAGTTCGGTTATGGCCTAACAAGCCCTTGCAGTGGGACCGTCGCTTCGCTCGCGGCCCCTTGAAGGCCAGCGTTAGGCGCGTACATTTGAACCCCAAGTTTTCTGTGGCAAGGGGGACGTCCGTAAATAAGTAACTAACTGCTCCTTATGAGCAAAAAAGCAGTTAAGGATTGAACTGTGGCCGCCTTCTCGGTTTTTGGGATAATGAGTGCCGCTATTCTTTGGATCAGTGAGCATGGGGGATAGGGAAGCAAAATAACTATCATCTCTTTCAGTGACTTAGTTATTTACTTACGGACGTCCCCCTGCTCACCCTTAAGAATATGTGCCGTGCCCGGCACACAACAATCGTCTGATGAAGGTTGACAGTTGGGTGCAAGAATCAACTCGTCATCTGTTTGCTTGGTGACAGGATTCATGGTATAGTCTTAAAGTGAAAGAAGGGTAAGATGAGTAGCATCTCTGTTGAACACCGATTTTCGCGCCAACAATT
>JAGMBW010000064.1 GCA_023129535.1 Desulfobacterales bacterium | reverse complement strand
AAGATTCACAGAAAATACCAGAAAGAGATCTGGCCGGTCGAAGTAGATCGGGGGCAGATTGAGCAGGTGCTGTTAAACCTCCATGTCAATGCCTGGCACGCCATGCCGCGCGGGGGAGACCTCTATATTGAAACACACAATGTTGTGCTTGACGAAAAGCATACCGGGCCTTTTAGTGTGAAGCCTGGCAATTATGTAAAAATATCTGTCACCGACACCGGAGTCGGTATGGATGAGGCTACCCGGCAAAGGATGTTTGACCCGTTTTTTACCACCAAAGAGATGGGCCGTGGAACAGGCTTAGGTCTTGCCTCTGCTTATGGGATCATCAAGAATCATAGTGGCATCATCAATGTATACAGTGAAAAGGGTGAAGGAACCACCTTCAACATCTACCTGCCAGCTTCGGAAAAGGAAGTCATAACAGGAGAGAAGAAGCTGGCTGACGAGATCTTGAAGGGTACGGAGACTGTTCTTCTTGTAGATGATGAGGATATGATTCTTGGTGTAGGCGAGGAGATGCTCAAGGAAATGGGCTATAAGGTCTTGCTGGCGAGGAGCGGGAAAGAAGCAGTAGAAGTCTATAAGGCAAACAACGATGAGATTGCCCTGGTCATCCTGGACATGATCATGCCCGACATGGGTGGTGGCGAGGCCTATGACAGAATGAAAGAGAACAACCCTAAGGTAAAGGTCCTTCTTTCAAGCGGTTACAGGATAGAGGGCCAGGCTACCGAGATCCTGGAGCGCGGCTGTGATGGCTTTATTCAGAAGCCTTTCAATATGAAGGAGCTGTCTATGAAAATCAGGGAGATTCTGAAAAAGGAGTCTTAAATGGGTAGGTGCAGGTATGTGCCGCACATGAATAGCTTTACATTCAACGGGGTAAACGTAACAGGATGTTTGAGTTTCAGGCAGAAGTCCAGCGAGTCGCTTTAAGCTCATGTCAAGTTATTTAGTTATTTAAGGACGTCCCATATTCCGTCCCCCTTATTTCTACTCGCTACCTGAAGTACTCAAGCAGTACTCGTGGGTCATTGCTTCCGATTCCATCTACGTTCATATCGACATAAGGCTTCAGGAGATGTCGGTCATCAATATTCCATATGAAAACCTTCAAGCCTTCCTTGTGAGCTTTTTCCACAAATTTCCTGTTTACGAAGCTGTATTTCATCACCAGTGCATTTGCAGATGCCTGGGTAGCGATGCAAGCATCTACAGGACATCCCACAAGGAGTACGCCAGTTTTGATGCGACTGTCCATTTCTTTTACGGACTTGACGAGCGTGTGCCAGAAAGAGATCACGTAGACGTTCTCGTGAAGGTTGTTCCTCTTTATCAGTTCCACAACTTTTGTTTCTGTCCCTTCTTCCTTCAACTCAATGACCAACCTCACCTTGTTGCCAATCAGGTCGATGACCTCCTGAAGGGTGGATATTGTCTCACCTTTGCCCGCATCAAGCCTTTTCAATTGCTTAAGTGCGTGACTGCTTACCGGCCCCGTTCCATTGGTGGTCCGGTCCACGGTAGCGTCATGTATTACAACTATCTCTTTCTCTTTGCTCAGGCGCACATCGATCTCCACAGCGTCAACTCCAATCTCCATGGCCCGCGCAATTGAAAGCAGGGTGTTTTCAGGCTCTAAAGCCGCAGCCCCGCGATGCCCCATAATCATCATTTTGACTTCATTACTCCAATCTATTAAACGACTACCTGCTAAAGCAGGTAGATTTAAATTACGACTGAAAGTCGGTCATTTCGGCTGAAGCCGATTAATCGTCTGAGACATTGGAGCACCTTTCCCGAACATTCAAAAATCCCCCCCAACCCCCCTTTACCAAAGGGGGGAGCCAAGAAAGTCCCCCTTTACCAAAGGGGGATTTAGGGGGATTTTCGGCAGTGGCAAACACTCCGGCTTCTTATACCTCTTACAATATGAACCTAAACTTGCTAAAGCTTTTCGCCTGAAAGGCGAAGGTTTTGAACCTGGCGAATGGAAAAATAAATGTAAGTTGTGAATAAGTCCGGGTTACAGTCATTGCGAGCAGAGCGAAGCAATCCCTGGCCCAGACCAGCTTTTTTCTTTGCGTGGGATTATCCAGCTTGTGTCGCGACAGGGCGGGCTCCAGGCCATGAGATTGCCACGTCGCTTCGCTCCTCGCAATGACAGCAAACGTCAGTGTCAACGAACTACCCGGGCTTATTGAGGAGTTACAATTCCTGGACCTAAAATTTGGCGGAATTATGCGTTACCAAAAGGGGCGTGTCAAGGCCAATGACGGACGGAAACCAAAAAATTGATGGATCGTGCGCGGGAGATTAGTCAATTCCCAGCGCCATCATTGAAGCTTTTGCCTTAATGATGCTTTCTTCATATTCCAGTTCAGGATCTGAATCGGCCACGATGCCCCCTCCAATTCCCAGGACACCCTGTTTATCCCAGAGTTCAAGGGTTCGAATAGCTACGTTCAGAACCATTGTGTCTTGAAAGAAATAACCAATCGCCCCACAGTAAACCCCGCGCTGGTGTGGTTCGAGTTGATAAGTGATTTCCATGGCCCTTTTCTTTGGTGCCCCTGTGATAGAGCCTGGCGGAAAAGCGGAGCGGATAATATCAGAGAACTGCGCATCACTTCTAACTGTTCCGTTTACATAAGAAACCATTTGATAAACGGTGTCATATTGCTCAACGACGTAGAGCCTGGGAACCTTTACGGAACCATACTCACAAAAGCGTCCCAGATCATTTCTCATAAGGTCCACAATCATAACGTTTTCTGCCTGATCTTTTTCGCTCTTTTTCAGTTCCTGCCTCAACGTTCTGTCAATGTTGGCATGCCTGGATCTTTTTCTGGTTCCCTTCATGGGTTTGCTCAAGATCTTGTTTTGTTTGAGGCGCAAGAAGAGTTCAGGGCTTCCGGAAATAACAGCGCCCCTTCCCATGTTTATGAAGGCCGCATAAGAGACAGGTTGAATCTCCTTCAGGCGCAGGTAGAGGTCAAAAAGGTCTCCCGCGTAAGTAAAATAGACCCTCTGGGTGTAGTTGATCTGATAAACATTTCCTGCCCTGATATGATCGAGCACGTGCCCAACATTTTCAAGATAGGCGGCCTTGCTCTGATTGAAGCCGATCATTTTACTCGACCCGCCTTGACGCCTTTTACTGTGAGTCCTGGGAAGGGCAATGGGTGTGTCTTTGTACCAGCAGGACCAGTTCTTTTGGATGTGATCAAATACTAAGAATTGAGGATACGCCCCAAGGTAGACATGGGGATTAGGTGTGTCCTTGCTGCCCGCAGAGGGGAGATTTTCTATCCACTGGCAGGCCTCGTACCCAATATAGCCTGCTACAAAATAGCGTTGTGCATTTAATGATATAAAAGAAAAAAACTCATCCTTGTTGAGGTCCCGAATATCTCCCCTGAAGACCATAGCTGGTTCCCAGGCAATAAAGGAATGCCGGTCGGCAAAGGAGGGTTTCTGGGTTTCCAACAAAATAGCGCCCGGCTGATGACAGACCGCGCTGAAGACCTGACAGGGATCGGCATCGATTCTCAAGCTTGTTTTCTGCATTGCCTTTGGATTGTCGATTGCCTTTGGATTGTCGATTGTTGATTGTTGATTGTTGATTGTTCTTTGTTTTCAATCATCAATCGTCAATCATAAATCATCAATCCCGAGTCAATCATCAATCATCAATCCAGGGATCGTCAATCATCAATCCTTACCAGTTCCCCATCCCCAATATTCGGCACCGTAATCGATTTCTCGCTCGATCTTGACCGCGCAGACCTTAAACTCGGGTATCTTAGCGACCGGGTCAAAAGCTCTATTTGTCAGAACGTTGGTCCGGGTCTCAGTGTAATGAAAGGTCATGGAGACAAGACCTGGTGGGGTAATCTTTGAGATCTTTGCCTTGGCCCTCACAGTCCCGCGCCGGGACATTACTTTTACCGTTTCACCGTCCTCAATCTCCAGGGCAGCCGCATCAACAGGATTTATCTCCACCTGTTCTTCGCCGCGCAAGACATTCAGTCCGGCTACTTTCCGCGACAGGGTGCTGTGGAAGTGAAAAATACTGCGCCTTGTGGTCAGGATCAAAGGGTACTCATGGCTGGTCACCTCTGCTGGGGGAGAGTACGATATAGGCGTAAATTGTCCCCGACCACTCGGTGTGTTGAATTTTTCAGCGTAAAGATACGATGTTCCGGGGTGTTCTGTATCAGGGCAGGGCCACTGGAGGCCAACCGCATCGATCCGTTCATATGTGATACCAGCATAACTCGGGGTCAAGGTCCGTATTTCCTCCATGATCTCTTCAGGGCTGTTAAAGTCAAACCCTCTCGCCCCCATGTTCTGAGCGATGTCGCGGATGATCATCCAGTCAGGACGGGTGTTGCCCACAGGCTCTATCGCTTTACGCACCCGCTGTACGCGCCGTTCGGTGTTTGTGAAGGTCCCCTCTTTTTCAGCAAAACTGGCCGCTGGCAGAACTACATCAGCCAGTTGCGCTGTCTCGGTGAGAAAGATATCCTGTACCACGAGCAGTTCCAGGTGTGAGATTGCTTCTTCGGTGAAGTTAGTATCAGCTTCTGTGAGCACGGGATTCTCACCCATGAGATAGAGGGCCTTCACCTTGCCTGCATAGGCAGCCTCAAAGAGTTCCGTCAGAGTCAGCCCGGGTGAGGGATTCAACTGGCAACCCCACGCCTTTTCAAATTTTTTCCGTATCTTTGAATCCTCAACCTTTTGGTAGCCCGGAAACACATCGGGCAGGGCCCCCATGTCACACGCACCCTGAACATTGTTCTGACCTCTTAAAGGGTTCACCCCTGTTGAAGGTTTGCCAATATTGCCTGTAAGGAGCGCCAGGTTGGCCACGGCTTTCACATTATCGGTGCCATGGGAGTGCTGCGTAATTCCCATGGCATAAAGGATGGTTGCCGGCGAAATGGATGCATAAATTCTGGCGGCTTCGGCAATCTCCCTGGCAGTGACACCGGTGACTTCCTCGGCCCGGGAGAGATCCCATTCCATGACCGAAGCCTCGAAGGCTTCAAGGCCCTCGCATCGTTCTTCAATAAATGAGGCATCGAGTAGTCCCTCTTCAATAATGACTCTGGCCATTGCGTTCAACAAGGCCACATCGGTTCCGGGGTGATGCCTGAGCCAGACATCGGCTATCCGGCAAAGCATCGTTTCCCTTGGATCGGCCACGATGAGCTTTGCGCCCTTTTGTACTGCGCGGTTAATGTCTCTCCCTATAATAGGATGAGTGGCTGTTGTATTGCTCCCTATGACAAAGATAGAAGCTGCCTTTCCAATCTCAGAAATGGCGTTTGTCATGGCGCCGCTACCGAGGCTGGCAGCCAGACCGATTAGCGTAGGTGAGTGGCACAGACGCGCGCAGTGGTCGATGTTGTTAGTCCCCATGACCGCCCTGACAAGCTTTTGAAAGAGGTAGTTCTCTTCATTGGTGCACTTGGCAGAAGAGATGGCCGCAAACTGGTCTCCCTTGTAATGGACCAGAGTGCTGGCCACATACCTGATCGCCTGATCCCAGTTGACCTCTACAAACTTTCCTTCCCGTTTGACAAGGGGCGCTATTACCGGCTTGCCTCCCTCTCCTGTCTCATCAATGCCGTGCGCTATCCGTTCAAGGGGATCGTACGCGCGCACAAGGGGCGAAGATAGCCGATCACGGCTATGAATGAATTTATAACCAAAACGGCCTCGAACACAAAGTTCTCCCCGGTTGACAGGGTTTTCACTATCGCCTCTGGCCTTAACAATGTTGTTTCCACGCACACCCAGGTACAGCCCGCAGCCCACACCGCAGTATACGCAAGTGGTCTTCACTTCCCGGGTTGGATATTCCACTTTCTTGGGTATCAAGGCCGCTACCGGACAACGCTCAACGCATTCCCCACACGAGACGCAAACCGATTCCTTAAAAGGCTTGTCACCAAAAGTGGTTACCTTAAGGTCATAACCCCGATATCCCATGTCAATGGCGTGAACGCCGACAATTTCGTGGCAGGTTCGAATGCATATGCCGCACTGGATGCACTTGTTGGGATTGAAATCAAAAAAGGGATTGCTGGTATCAACAGGAAGCTCTTTGGCCACGCGATTCAGACGATTGAGGCGTCGCTCGTCAAAACCAATGCGGTTTACCAGTTCCTGCAGCCGACATCTGCCGCTTTTGGGGCAAAGGAGACAGTTGAAGTCGTGATCGCTCAGGATAAGTTCAAGGGTCACGCGCCGAACTCGCTCAATTTCTGCGTCATCCGTAATAACCACCATCCCCTCTTCCACGGGGGTGCGGCAGGCAGGATGAAGCTTTTTCTTGTTTTCAATCTTAACCAGGCATATACGGCACGTCCCCTCTGAGGTTAGGCCCGGACAATAGCACAATGTCGGAATATAGATCCCCGCACCCCGGGCTGCCTCCAGGATGGTAGCGCCTTGTGGGGCCTTTACTTCTATGCCGTTTATGGTTAGGGAAATATCATTTATCATTTATCATTTATCAATAGTCATTGGTCATTTGCACTTCAGTTATTGGACATTAAATTCTTACAATTTCATTCTGAGATATTCTTGGCTAGTCATTGCTCTACTTCGTCACATCTAATCCCCGGCCGCAGAATATCAGGTAGCGCAGGGCTTCAGCCGTGCATTGTACATTGAATGGCAGCGCTAAAGCTCTGCGGTACATACAAAAGAAACAAATGTGACAAACTAGAGTTAGTCACTGCTCATTGCTCAATGATCAATGATCAATGATAGATGATCAATGATCAATGACCCGTCCTGAAACGCATTCTATCGCATTGAACCTTGGAGGACACACCTCCATACAGGTGCCACACTTGATGCACTTGCTCTGATCGATTTCGTGGACCTGCCATTTAGCGCCAATAATGGCACCAACAGGGCAGGCCTTCAGGCAGAGCATGCAGGCCTTACACTTATACTCCTTGATACGGTAAGAGATCAGAGCCCTGCACACAAGGGCCCGACAGCGCTTCTCGTGGATGTGTTCCTCGTATTCCTCCCGGAAATACCTGATCGTAGAAATGACAGGATTAGGGACGGTTTGCCCCAGGCCGCATATGGAGCCTGCCCTCACGGCCTCGGCCAGCTCCAGCAGGATCTCAATATCATCGGGTCTGCCCTCTCCTTTAGTTATATCGTAAAGTATTTCATACATCTGTCTCGTTCCCAACTTGCACAACGTGCACTGGCCACAAGATTCATTTTGGGCAAAATCGAGAAAATAGCGTGCCATATTCACCATACAGGTGTTCTCATCCATCACAAGCATTCCCCCGGAACCCATGATGGAGCCCACTTTTGCCAAGGACTCGTAGTCCACGGGAAGGTCCAAAAAATGCTCAGGAATACACCCACCAGAGGGGCCACCGGTTTGCACAGCTTTGAATTTCCTGTCTCCTCTGATCCCGCCACCAATATCAAATATGATCTCTCGCAAGGTGGTTCCCATGGGAACTTCCACAAGACCAGTGTTTTTCACGTTTCCGGACAGGGCAAAGACCTTTGTTCCTTTACTCTTTTCCGTGCCTATGCTGCTGAACCAGCTTGCACCCTGAAGTATAATAGCCGGAACACAGGCAAAGGTCTCCACATTGTTCAACACAGTTGGCATGCCCCAGAGCCCGACGATGCTGGTGTTGGGTCGCGGGAGCGGCTTTGGAAAGCCACGTTTGCCTTCAATCGACATGACTAAGGCCGTCGATTCACCGCAGACAAAGGCCCCTGTACCTTTCACGATCTCAATCTCAAAATCAAAACCGCTTCCCATAATATCTCGGCCCAGCAGTCCCAGGTCGGTGGCCTGGGCAATAGCTGAGGCCAGGTGTCGAACAGCAAGGGGGTATTCTGCCCGCACATATATGATCCCCTTGCGGGCCCCTACTGCATAGCCTGCAATGATCATCCCTTCGATCACACTGTGAGGATCGCCCTCCATCACGCTGCGGTCCATGAAGGCTCCAGGATCCCCTTCATCGCCATTGCAAATGATATATTTTTCCTCACCAGGGGCATTGCGCGACGACTCCCACTTGAGTCCAGTCGGAAAGCCCGCACCACCCCGACCCCGAAGGCCTGAGTCCTTTATGCAGTCAATCACTTCCTCGGGACTAAATTTGGAAATAGTTGTTGCCAACGCCTGATAGCCACCAACCCTTATGTAGTCTTCGATGCTGGTGGGGTCAATATGACCGCAATTCCTGAGCACAACTCTCGCCTGTTTCTTATAGAAAGGAATGTCAGCCTCATGAACGCACTTTTCACCCGTGGTGGTATCTTCGTAGAGAAGCCTTTCAACGGTGTAACCTTTGAGTAAGGTCTCAGAGACTATTTCCGGAACGTCCTCTTTGGCTACACTATGGTAAAATGTATTTTCGGGCCCAACAACCACAATAGGGCCGGATTCGCAAAAACCACGACAGCCAGTCTTCTTGACAATGATATCCTCATCAGGCTCTTGCGCTCTGATCTCCTTTTCAAAGGCTTCCTTCACATCCTGGCTTCCAGACGCCAGACAGCCTGTCCCACAACAAACGACAACGGTCTTCCTGTCTGGCTTCTCTTGAACAAGGATCGATTCCTTCAGACGCTCTAAACTTTCAGGAGTCTCTATTTTCCCCTTGTAACGTGGTGGCATTATCCTTCTTTTTTCTCTGCGTCATCTTTATTGTTGGTCAGAATTTCAAGGACCTTCTTCGTAGTGACCTGTGGATAAACCGTATCATCGACCACCATAATCGGAGCCAAAGCACATGAGCCTAAGCATGCAACCCGCTCAAGGCTATACTTGTAGTCCTCAGTCGTCTGGCCGGTCTTAATGCCCAGGCAATGTTGAGCCGTTTCAAGGATGTCTCGGGCGCCACGCACATGGCAGGCGGTCCCCTGGCAAACTCTCACAAGATGATCTCCGCGGCGTGTCAAATAGAAGTGGGCATAGAAGGTGGCGACGCTGAAGACCTCACTTGCTGGAATCCTGAGAAAGTCGGCAATCTCCCCCAGGGCCTCCTCCGGCAAATAGCCAAACTCCTCCTGGACCCTCTGGAGGATGGAGATTAATCCGCCTTTTTTCCCCTCAAAAACCGAAAGGATCTTTTTTAAACGTGCCTGGGGCATAGTCGCCTCTTACCGTTTTCCCTGAAGAAGCTCCTCGGCCATACGGACATCAGCACTGCTTCCGATAAAAATGGGCACCCTCTGGTGAAGGTGCCGGGGCTCGATGTCAAGGACCCTTTCAAAGCCTGTGCTTGCGGCCCCTCCTGCCTGTTCGACCACAAAGGCGAGTGGATTGACCTCGCACATGAGCATTAGCTTTCCGTAAGGTTTGAGTGGGTCCTTGGAATCCGCGGGATACATGTGAATGCCGCCCTTTAGCAGATTTCGGTGAAAGTCTGCTACAAAGGACCCGGTATAGCGCAACGTGTAAGGCCGCCCTGTCTTGATGTCCGGGGTCTTGAAGTATTCAACCAGATTTTGGACCTTCTCGTCCCAGAAATAATAATTTCCCTCGTTGACGCTGTAAGTTTTTCCCTTCTCCGGTATGCGAATGTTTTCGTGGGAGAGAAGAAACTCGCCAATCCTCGGCTCCAGGGTGAAGCCGTGAACGCCACTTCCCGTCGTATAGACCATCATCGTGCTCGAACCATAAATGAAATAGCCTGCAGCAACCAGCTTGCGACCCGGCTGCAAAACGTTCGTCAGGACGCTCATCTCTGCCGCACTCTGCTTCTTTAGGATCGAAAAAACCGTACCGACGGCAATGTGGACATCAATATTGGTAATCCCTCCCAGTGGATCAAAGACGAGGATGTAGTCTCCTTTTGTGTACCTGGGCGGAATGGGAATCAGGTCGGTGTCTTTCTTTGAGCCCATGCACCACAGATGGCCGGTGTGGCTGACGCGATTGATAATCGTGGCATTGGCAAACTCCACCAACTTCTGGAAATGTTCTTCGTCCACACCCTCCCTGCCCACAAACCCCAAATTCTCTGTCAGGTTTGCCTTGTTTACCTTCTGGGCAATAATCTTTGCCGCCACCGTCAGTTCCGACAGCAATGCCGTAAAGGCGCCGGTCGCCTCAGGCCGCTCTTTTTGCTTGGTTAAGATGTGTTCAGTTACTGTTATCCCTTTAGCCATTCTCCACTCCTTTTTTAATCCACAGATTTCGCAGATTACACGGATTACTCTTAGTCAAAAAATTCTCTTACAACTCCAGCCACGAATCCGAATAAAGGGAATGACCCAGAAGCACCTTTGCCGTTTTCACATACTCCTGAGCTTCATGACTGAGATCCGCTATACCTTCTTCATCCCCGTCCACCACTCGATGAACCAAAGCAGTTATCTCCGGCCTTGTGCCCCGTGCAATTTCATGCAGATCCTCGTCAAAGGCGTCCACGATGCAAGACTTCATGCCAAGCTTTTCAAGTATCATCATGTACGTCTGATTCAGGATGGGCCGGAGATGGTCCGGCGCTCCATTGGACACATTGGAAAGCCCACAGGTTGACTTACAACCAGGGGACACGATTTCTGCAATCATATCCAACTCCGATATGAACTTATTGCATTCCAGGAGCTGATTCTGCTGGACATTCACAGGTGTTATGATCGGATCGACCCAGACATCTTCTCCTGCCACACCCGCATCCGTGGCCCTCTGGAGTATGTCGGCAGTCAGGGCTCCCCGCTCGGCGGCGTCTCTGGGCATCCCCTCGAGCCCCCAGAGGAGCGCAACCATGCCGGCATCGTATTTTGTGACGAGTGGTATCTGTGCTTCCATCCTTTCAGGACGGCACATGATCGAATTGATCACCGCTTTGCCCTGCTTGTTCTTGTAAACCTTCAGGCCTGCCTCTATGGCTTTGACATTGGTAGTATCAAGATAGAGGGGCAGATCCACGACTTCCTGGACGATCCTTACCACCCATTCCATCAATTCCTCCCCACCCTTTCTGGCAGGGCCTAAATTGATATCGATATAGTCCACTCCTGCCTCTGCCTCTGCCACAGCCAGTGCTTGTATCGGCTTTGGATACTTTTCCTTTATGGCCTGACCGATTCTCTTGACCATCACATTCAGGTTCTCACCGATCAGAATCATGAAACCCCCTCGTTTAACCGCATAGCGCAAAGCGCAGAGCGCATAGCGTACATGCAAAAACCGGCTCCCTTTCAACAATGCCCTATGCCCTATGCGCCATGCCCTATGCCCTATGCGCCATGCGCCATGCGCCATGCGCTATGCGCTATGCGCTCCACTCCTTAAGATAAGCCGGTATGTGGGCCGCGTCTCTCGGCCCGACCATGACTTCCCAATCGCCGAGTTCCTCTTCGAGATCTCCTGAGATAGCTGCGGCATAGCCTGGTATAATAACTTTTTTATGCCTCACTTTCTCCATGATGCCACATTTTTTCAAAGATATACCGACTGCATCTCCCACAAATTTTCCGGCCGCCCAGGCCGTTAGCACAGAGAGTCCCTCGGTATCCGCAACAAGAAGCCATGCGGGAACACGGCTCGCCTCAATCTCACCCGACACAATAAAATAGGTAAGAGAAAAATTGCAGGTGACAAGTACAGGCGAGTCCTCATTCGGCCCTCCTATTTCATAGATGCCCGGAGAGGTAGCCATGGGACGTTGCGGATCCGTATAGATATTCATACGGGCGAGCAACAACGGAAACAGGCTGTGTCCCTGCAAATCTGAAAGGAGAATAATCCCCCCATACTTTGCTACGAAGACAGAGGCAATCAATGTTTCTTGCATGAGATCATCGGTCATCTCACATGGCAACACAATCGTGGGAAAACCAAGCGGACGATATTTTTTCTGGATTGCCCCTCGGCGCACAACTATCTGGTCTTCAAATGCATTTCTTATAGATCGTGCCCCTGAATCGATGACCAGATCCTTCAACCCGTCGTCTGTTAGTTTCTTTGTCAGCTCTGCCACCTCATCAAGGTCTTTGCCCTTGACTACTAACGGACACTTGTACTTCTTGGTCAGAGTGGCCATACCCTCTATGTTTTCCCTGGTTGCCGCATAGATGAGCGGCCTGCGATCCCCGCATACCTTTAGTCCGGTTTCCATTACACAGGGGTCCTCAGTCATCAGAATGATGCCGGCATCCGTCTCATTTTTGGCCTTTGAAATTAGGGCCTCAAACCTCCCTGCATCACCAGAGACGGACTTTATGGCCACAAGATCTGCTCTTAAGGTGAGCCCTATCCGTTCATATTCCAATCTCTTGAACCGGTCGATGCGGCCAGCCACCTCCTCGTTACCCATTTCATCTGTGACCAGGACAGCTATACCAGGAGCATTCACGAAGGTCTTTTCATGGCGAAAGAGCACAGTTTCTCCACCAATCTTTAGCTTTTTTGTCCCTGCGCCAATCTCCACCACCCTGATGGGAGGTGCCGATGCTTCTGTTAGCTCTGCCTTGGCATCTTCTGTTACATATGGACAGGCACTTAGCTCTGCCTTGCCTGCGGCTAAGTTCATGGCAAACGCCAGGCAGGTTGGCACTCCGCATTCCCCGCAATTCGTCTTGGGCAAAAGTTTGTAAATCTGAATTCCTGTTAAAGCCATTTTACTCCTCCATCATTAGTCAGTGATCAGTGATCAGTGATCAGTGGTCAGTGGTCAGTGGTCAGTGGTCAGTGATGAGTGATCAGTGGTCAGTGATCAGTGATCATTTGTTGCTGGTCACTGACCACTGGTCACCGACCACTGACTCTATTCCAGTATCGGATCCATGGACAAGGCCGGATGGCCTTTCTCCTCTAAAAACGGAAGGATTTCCTCTTCAGAAATCCCTACGGTTTCATCGGCAATCATATCCAGCAGTTCCGGGATCCCAACCCGTTCCGAGGATTCCTTCAGGCGGTGCCCAATCTCTTCTTTTAAGGATTTGGGCATCCAGACCAGGCGTTTTATCCCGCCATCCGCACTGATCCATTTTTTCTGGGTAATGTTATATTTGCTATGTCCCATAAAGCCTGGCGTACTGAGACCACCGCCGATAGTTCCAGCAAGTGTGGTAAACTTCATCCCGCAGGGTGTCATCCCTGCGTAATCACGATCTACCGTCATCACACCGTTGCAAATCGGAAGGACTGCAGCAACACATTCAAAACAACCACAGGCGGTCATTGGGTCATGCATGAGACTGTAAAGGCTGTAATGATCGATTGCGCCCCGTGATGCCTTGTAAATGAATTCGTTACACCCCTTCCATTGTCCAAGTTTTGGGTCCAGGCATTCCCCCTTCTCCACAGGCTGATTAGGTCCTGTGGCATTAATCTCGTAAGAGGCTTTGCAGTCCATCCAGTTATACGCCCCACACAGCCCCGTCCTCTCCGGGCTGATAATGCAAACATGACTTGGTGCAAAAGACTGGCATAGCGTGCAAGAATAAAACATCTCTGTCGTCTCATCAGTCATCCCTTCGATCCGGGCATCCCGATACTCGTATGAGCGCTTTGCCTCTTCAACGCTCTCTCTTACCTTCTCTTGTTCGGTATAGAGTTTGATCTGGACCTTATCAAAGATGGCCCCAAATTCCTGATGAAACTTGGCGTGCAGGACAGATCCAATATGTTTAAGCTTGAGTCCCTTTGCACGACCAGCCTTAGACATCCTTATCCAGGTGATGTCTCTCTGGCCAATATGCATAAGGCCCTGGGTATGATTGACAAAGTGGTGAATCTGCCTTTCCAGGATCGGCTCAAAGTCTTCCTCCATCTTTCTCCCTGCAAATTCGCACACTATGGCTAAGGGGAGCCTTGACCCTTCCTCCACATCATCCACATCAGGACCAAACAGTTCAATTTTTCCATCTTCTACCTCATCCATATCCCTGGTAGTAACCCATTCCACAGCCTGGCTCTTTGGCCCACCACATTCGAGGTAAAGATCATCCTTACGGACGCGCTCACCCTCAAAAGCAGGCCCAAAAGAAACAGGAACTGGCACCTCCGAAACAGTAACTTTCAGTCCCCTTACCTCGATAGCCTTGGACACAAGTTGATCGTAGGGCACGTTGGAAACAACGTGCTCATAGGTGCAGATCCCTGTGGGGAGAATCTCGGGGATGGGGGTGTCGGCAATGGTCGGAAAACTCCAGTTTATAGCGCCAGCAGCATTGGCGTACCATTCGTCAGTTACTGTGCCAAGCGGCATGGCAAAGGCAAAGACGCGATCTTTATTGTAAATAAGGTTCCCTGTAAAATCGCCCGGCTTTATGCCGCCAAAGGACATGGCTACCCGTGTCGCAAAGCCCATGGCAAATACAGCCGCGGTATATTCAGGCCCAAACGAGACAAGACGCGTAGGCCATCCTATCTGGACACCTTCCTCTACCAGGAGCTCAGACATTTTGCGTCCTTCATGATCGGAACACATAAAGACGTAAAGATTCTTCTCCTGAAGTTCCTGCGCAAGCTGGACAGCGATTTCTTTGGTTGGCGGAGCGCCCAGAATAGCCGCAAAGCCAGGGGCCGTGCCGTCAACAAACTCCACTCCACGCTTGCGCAATATGACGTCATCAGCCGCGCCCAACCAGATGTTCCCATCAGCAGGCCCTTCTGTCCTGGTATAGTAATCCGGAGACTCAAGATATCGTATCGCCTCAATGATCTCTTCTGCAAAGAATGTGGCCATCCCAGCCTCAAGCGCCGGCGCAAGATACGGAAGCCATACATGTTCCGCTACCATATCAGGGAGTAGAGATCTGCACCGATCAAGGACGTCTTTGGCATCCTTGAGTTTTTTCACACCAATCCCCAATATGCCATAGATAATGGGAAGATAGTAGGCCGTGTTAGGAAACCCTATTTCCTGGTCGGGCCCCCATTTTTCCATAGCCGCCTGATACTCTGCTTCTGCCCTTTGCACAATCTTGTGGGCGCCGCGAATTGCAGCAGAACAAATTATCTTTGACATTTTCTAAACACCCTCCCCCATCAGCTCATTCATAAGCCCCCTGACCAGTTGAATGGCATCCGGATGGCGCATAATCACGATATCGCCTCCGGCGAGAAGAAACAACAGCGCTGTCATTGCCTCAAGAAGAACCCCTCTCTTTAAAGGATCGCCTAACAAGGGGGCCTCCTCCTCGCTGAGCCTGGTCTCCTTGATCTTCCAGACCTCTTTGCCCAGGTTGCACACAATGGGAAACTGGAGCCTTTCGTCTTCCTGGGTAAGAGCGGCCATGCGGTCTCTCTCCATGACCGAGTAACAAAACTCCAGACCGTAACCCAGGGCTCCCACAGTAGGATCTATGATGATACGGTCATCAGGGACGCCAAGGTTGCCTAAGAGGATATTGAGCTGTTTCGCTAAGTTGACATCGATAGGCGTGGAAGCTGCTATTGTGTGCTGATAGGCAAGAGACGCTGCTCCCAGAGCCTTGTAGCTCCCTTCTTCCACAGGTCCGAGAAGAAGGGTTTCTTCCGCGCACCTCTCTGAAATCATCCTCAGGACTTCCTTATCCTTTTCAAGATTGCCACTGCCCCACACGATGAGGGGAACATTGATGGCGGCGGCTACCTTCTTTGTCACCTCCACGGCCTTTTCAGCAGGCGTATCCTGAGCATTCGGGTCTGTGCTGGCTAATTGCAGTGCGATCATTTCTGCCCCGTATGATCCCACGCATTTCTGGGCCCACGCGGCCGGATCATGGACAACATCTGCAAAAGGTTCCAATGCCGCTTGGGGCCAATCCTCAGGTGGTGCATCATATACCTCCATGGCTATCCTGGGGAGATGCGGCATAGCCCCTTCAAATAGATAAAAGGGGTAGCAACTCTCTCCACCCACAGTGACACAGTTTGGCTCCTTGCCCACAGTGATTTGCCTGATTACACCGTTGTACGATATCGTGGGTATTTCAAAAGACATGTTTTACCTCCCTATATCCTAACCCGGATAAACCGGAACAAAAAACAAAAACTATCACGAAAACACGTACTGTTCTCAAGGCGCAAGCCGCAAAGTACGAAAACACGAAAGGCTGAATGTTTTTTTATTTCGTGCTTTCGTGATTATCTTTTAAAATTTTTCTGCCATAAAAAACACGAATTTCATGATTAAGGAACTAAAGTAATCGGTTCAGGGTTCAGGGTTTTTGCCATCTCACGTATTATCGTATCGTTTACCTTTTCGGCCATCTTTACTTGAATCACATTACCGGAGTATTCATTCTGCTTTCTTAGTTGTTGGGCAAGCTTGCCGAATCGCATTCGAAGTTTAACGCTTTGCACAGCAGAGCTGGCTGCCGACAACTGTAAGTTCAGTTCTTCTCGCGTCATTGCTTCGGGGTCCCCCAGTGGACCGAGTTGCTTGATCCGGTCGGTAAATGTCGTGATCAACTGCACAAACAGGGGGGCCTCGGCAGCCGAAGCCCATTCCAGGGCAAGCCTCTCGGGCTTTACGCCTGCAACCTCCATTACCTTCCGGGTAACGTGGGCAGTTACTATGGCATCATAATTACCGACCTGGTAATGACATTCGCCGAGTTGTCAGCCACCGACAAATACGCCGTCCGCCCCGGCACGGAAGGCCTCCATGATAAAGACCGGATCGATTCTTCCCGTACACATGACTCTGATCACCCTGATATTTGGCGGGTATTGAAAACGGGCCACACCTGCAGAATCGGCCGCGGCATAGCAGCACCAATTGCACAAGAAACCGAGTATCTTTGGTTCAAATTTGTCATTTGTCATTTTGCTCACTTTGTTCGCTGTCATTTGTCATTTGTCACTCGTCATTTCCTAATGACCTTCCCCAAACGCCCTTATCTGGGCCGTCATCTGTTCGTTGGTAAACCCGGCCATAGATATTGACAACGTAGGACAATGGGAAGCGCATATCCCGCAACCCTTGCATGAAGCCGAGATTGTTTCGGCCTTTTTCTTCTTGCCGACCTTTATCATCCTTATGGCTGAGTACGGGCAAAGACTCTCACAGATTCCGCATCCGATACACCTGTCGGTATCAACCGAAGAGACAATAGGCTCGGCCGTCACATACCCTCTGGCCAGGGGAATGCATGCCTTGCCGGCAGCAGCCCCGGCCTGGGCAAGCGATTCAAAGATCGGCTTTGGCCCATGGGCCAGGCCGCAAACATAGATACCCTCCACTGAAAACTCAACCGGCCTGAGCTTTGGATGGGCTTCCAGAAAAAACCCATCCCCCGTAAGTGGGATCTTGAGGGTCCTTGACAACTCCTCAACCTGAGCCGGAACGATACCGACACTAAGGACCAAAAGATCAGGTTCAAGAACCACCTTTCCCCCTAAGATACCCTCTAAAAATGCAACCCTGATCCTCCCCTGTTCCATGCTCACTTCTGGGGGGTGGTCCTTTTCATAATGTACAAAGATCGCGCCCTTTTTCCTGACTGATCGATAGTAGTCCTCCATAAATCCGTACGTGCGCATGTCACGGTAAAAGACAAATATCCTAACATCAGGTTTTAACTCGAGTATCCTTAAGGCATTTTTTACCGCCTGCCCACAGCACACCTTGCTGCAATAGGGAAGATCCTCTCCCCGGGAACCGACACACTGGATCATAACGATCTCGTTTATCTTCTCGATCTCATCAGGTCTGGTCAGTTTCTCTTCCAATTCGCGCTGGGTAACCACCTGTGGTGACTTTCCGTACAGATACTGTTTCGGCTCGTACTGGGTTCCTCCCGTGGCCACAACGATCACCCCGTGCTCCAGGGTCTCGGACTTCTCATGTGTGCGGATTAAGGTCGCAAAATTACCCACATAACCGGAAACGCTTTCAACAACGGCTTCCCTGTAAACATGTATAAGCGGATTGGACATTACCTTTGCCTCTATATCCTCAAGAATCTGCCTCGGATCATCCCCTGAAAGCGTAATCCGGATATGCCTTAAGTTTCCTCCAAGCTCTGTTGATTTCTCTACCAAAAAGGACTCAAATCCTTGCTCGGCAATACTCAAAGCGGACGTCATCCCCGCCATTCCGCCTCCAATCACCAGGGCCTTTGGTATTACTGGAAGACGCTGCTCCGGCAGAGGCCGAAGTTCACTTGCTTTTGCCACAGCCATCCTGACCAGATCCCTCGCCTTCTCAGTAGCTTCTTCAGGCACCGTGGCGTGAACCCATGAACAATGGTCCCTGATATTGGCCATCTCAAACAAACAACGGTTGAGACCGGCATTTCTCAGGGTCTCTTGAAACAGGGGTTCATGGGTGCGAGGGGTACAGGCCGCCACCACCACACGGTTCAAGCGGTTTTCCTCGATCTTTTCGGCAATCTCCTCCTGAGTGTTCTGCGCGCAGCTAAAAAGATTTGTGTCTGTAAAGACAACATCGTCTAACTTTGCCGCATAGTCGGCCACGGCCTTAACATCGACCACACCGCCGATATTGGTCCCGCATGAGCAGACAAATACGCCAATGCGTGGCTTTTGTTCTATCTTTATCTCGGCCGGATAACTTTTCTCTACCACACAAGTGTGGCGCACATCCTTCAGGCACTCTGCGGCAAGTGCAGCCGCACCACTGGCATCCGTTACGCTCTCTGGAACATCCTTTGGCCCCTGGAAGGCGCCGGCTACAAATACGCCAGGACGGGTAGTTTTGAGAGGGAAAAATGGTCGGGTGCTACAGAAATCGTAATGGTTCAGGTCTATCCCGGCAGCCCTGGCAAGGGGTCTGGCATCCTCAGGCGACTCAAGGCCCTCGGCGAGCACTACCATGTCGAACTTTTCCCTGAAACGCCTCCCCGTCTCATCCACATACGGGATCTCAAGTAACTTGCCATTTTCTAAAACATCTGAAACCCGGCACCGAACAAACCGGATTCCCTTTTCTTTGGCCCGGAGCCTGGCAGCATCGAACCCCTTCCCCTGGGTCCGCATATCGATATAAAATATTGTAATCTCAAGATTCGGATCATGCTCCTTTGCCACTGTCGCTTCCTTGACGGCATACATGCAGCAAACCGAGGAACAGTATCCGTTCCCGCACGAGACATCTCTTGCTCCCACGCACTGGAGAAAGGCAATCCGTTTGGGATGCTCTCCGTCCGAGGGCCTGATGATCTTGCCTATACTCGGACCCGAGGCCGATGTCAGGCGCTCGAATTCGATACTGGTGACTATATCAGGGAAATGCCCATAACCGTATTTTGACAGGACATCCTCGCTGATACGACCAAACCCCGGGGCAAGTATCACCGCACCCACTTCAAGATCGAGCACTTCTTCCTCTTCGTAGAAATTGATCGCCCTGGCCTGACATGTCGATACGCATATCTGACATGTCTGGTAGTTAAGAAAGAGGCAACACGCAGGATCGATGTAAAAACTTGCAGGAACTGCCTGGACATAATCCCTGTGGGGATTCTTAGTGGTGCTCAGATCCTGGTTGAAAGCGTCGTTGATGATAACAGGACAGTACGTGGCACACGTACCGCAGGCGGTACAAAGATCGGCGTTAATGTAGCGGGGCTGTCGGCGCACCCTTGCAGTGAAGTTGCCCGCCTCGCCTTCAAGTGACATCAGTTCAGCTTTTGTTATGATCCTTATGTTCGGAGACCGACCGGTCTCAACCAACTTGGGTGATAGGATTCAGATGGCGCAATCGTTGGTAGGGAAAGTCTTATCGAGTCCAGCCATCGCCCCACCAATAGAACCCCCCTTTTCTATGAGGTACACATAATAACCCAAACCGGCCAGATCAAGGGATGCCTGGATACCGGCAATACCCCCACCGACAACCATCACAGATCCTGATTTGGTCTTTTCCATACTTACAATTCCCGCCTCATGGCCATGTCAATGAGGATTCTTTTCTTCTCTTCGTGAATCCCGAGAGCCTCTCGTTTTTTATCAATATGTCGTATCATCATCTGTGCCATCTCTTTTGGATCTTCCTCAACCGCCCACATACCGCCGTATAGCTCCTCCAGCTCTTTGAACAAGTAATCGGTCAACACCTTGCTCCCAGTGGTTGGGAAGGTCCTCCCGAATACTACAAAGCAGCCGCTCGCTACAAAGTAGTGACCGATCGATATTGCCTTTTCACTCATCCACTCTGCTGCGCAACCTGCGGCCGGTATCTCGCTGATATCATCCCCGAGCCCCCCCTCACGCACAATCTCAGTCGCGGCCATGAGGATACGGCTGTTATCCACGCACGAGCCCATATGAAGAACAGGCGGCATACCCACTGTCTCGCACACCTCTCTTAAACCCGGCCCTGCCAGTTCGGCCGCCTCGGGTCTCAGCAGGCCTTCCCGACCGCAGGCAGTCGCTGCACAACCTGTGACCAGGACAAGGACATTGTTTGCTATCAGCTCTTTTGCCACTGTCGTGTGCACGTAACCGGAAAGTACATGGGCGCTATCGCAGCCAACAACAGCCCCAACGCCCCGGATGCGGCCATTGATTATGTTGTCGTTTAGAGGCCGATAGGAAGCTCTGAATGTTCCCCCTAAGATATGATTAATGGTTTCATGACTGAACCCCGCCACAACATCCATCTTGTGCTTAGGGATGTTCACCCGTTTTCTTTTTGGGTATCTGTCAATAGCACGCCTGACGATCTTTCTTGCTATCTCCAGGGCGTGGTGGTGGTCAAATTCAATGTGAGTTGCCCCAGGTATCTTTGCCCGCGGAGAGGTAGTAATGATTTCTGTGTGAAAACAATCGCCTACAACCGCCACAGACTGCATGATGCACTGGATATCGACCACCATCGCCTCAACAGCCCCTGTAGCGATCACGATCTCCTGCTGGATAAAACTTCCCGCAACCGGGATACCGTGGCGCATAAGGACCTCGATGCCTGTGCAACAGACGCCGACCAGGTTTATCCCGGGAGCCCCCGCCTCTTTTGCTGCTCTTAGCATTTCGGGCTCCTGGCATACCATGGCCATCGCTTCTGAAAGGATCGGCTCATGGCCGTGTACCACAATGTTTACCTTCTCTTCATCAAGTGTGCCAAGATTGACTACTGCCCTGATCGGAACGGGTGTCCCGAACATAATGTCCTGCAATTCAGTGGAGATCATGGAGGCCCCCCAGCCGTCCGCAATAGCAAGGCGTGTCCCCTGAAGGATAAGATTCTTATAGTCCTGATCAGTACCCATATGGGTGCGGTGCATTATCTCCATGACCTCTCGCTCGATACCCCTAGGCAAGACACCTCTTTTTTTCCAGACCTCCTGCCTTTTTATGGGAGCACGTCGCACGGAGTAGAGACCCCCTGTCTGTTTCCCGAACTCGGCCAGGGCCTTTTCTCCCAGTTCTATGGCGATATCTTTTATTGCGCGACCTTCGGTCTTGATCTCAAAAATGTTAGCCATAGAAAGAAGCTTTTTTTCGTCCCTGATCGCGTAATCGGATTCACCTTTTGCCGCAGCTATAAACCCAAAGGCTGTTTCAAGCCCATGATCCATATGGGCAGAAGCGCCTCCTGCTATCATCCGGCAAAAATTGCGCGCGGCTACCGTCGAAGGAGTTGCGCCGCAAATGCCGATCGATTCAGGAACATCTTCGATCATCATGCAGGGGCCAAAGGAACAGATACGGCAGCACGTGCCGCCCTTGCCGAAAAGGCATGGCTGGATCACCTTCTGTTCCATCCGCTGCATGTAAGTGACCACGCCCTTTTTGGCGGCTTCCTTTGCCACCTGCATACTCCCTTCACAATCAATTCCTGGGCAACCTGCTGCAAAAAGTGGCTTTCTTTTTCGCTCGGTCATGGAACCTCCATTTGTCTTGTTACTCGCCTAAGGGAATCAGTGCTTCAACATCTTTGAAAAGTCCCTGAACAGCCCTGGCGAATCTGCTATTTTTGGTAAGAACGGAGGCTACTTGCGGTTCTATGGCAAGCAGATCCGGGGCATACGGTAGAAAATAGGTGGAGGGCCATTCACTGCCAAAATGCTCCATCAGGGCTTCTGCCTTGAGTTGATCCTTTCTTTCTTGCACCTTATTTACCACCAGTTTTTGGTGTGCAATCCTCAATTGCTTTGCCAGTACCACCGATTTCTTTGCCACCTGAAGGGCTGCTGCAGTTGGTTCTGCCACGACCAGCAGGAGGGAAAAGTCTTTAAGCAAACCACGTCCAAAGTGCTCTGGACCGGCCTGAGTATCTGTTAGAATGATATCATCGGATTTCAGAACAATATGCCGGAGCACTGCCTTTAGCAGATTGTTTTGCGGGCACAGACATCCTGTATCCGCCTGCTCAACCGACCCCATGGCAACAAGGTATAGATTCGGTTTTATCCGCAATCCAAAACGTTCCACCACATCACTAACGTCCGGGTTAAGGCGCAAAAAACCTCCCCAACCCGAACCGGGGCTTGCCCCTGTCTTTTCCTCAATATAGGCATTGTTCTGACTCAAGGGGACAATCTGTTCAGCCTCCTCAAAGGAGACCCCAAGACTCAAAGCCAGATTCATCTGAGGATCCTCATCAGTTGCCAGCACATGATAGCCATTTCTTGCGAAAAGCTCTGCCAGCAAAGCGACAAGGGTAGTCTTTCCTGCACCTCCCTTGCCGGCTACTGCAAGCCGAAATCCACTCTTTGGAGCCTCTTTTTTGATCCCCATATTAACTACACTCACGCCGCCTCTTTCTGGGTGCCCCTGATAGCCATAGATCAGAAATTTGGAAACTCTCTCGTCAAGGTCATTAGCACCTTTTAAAATCCCCCTAAATCCCCCTTTACAAAGGGGGACTTTATATTGTTCCCCCCTTTACAAAGGGGGACTTTATATTGTTCCCCCCCTTTGAGAAAGGGGGGCTAGGGGGGATTTTTTCAGTTTCCAAGTCTCTGACAGATAGTATGCTCTCAAAAATGCCATACAAAGCCTGAACCGAACTGGCATTGTCTGGCAATAGCGCTGTGGGTTGCCCATCCTCGTCATAATCCAGAATTAACTTGTCTTCCGGGATACATCCGGCCAGATTCAATCCTGCGGCATCGACCGCATTCTTGACTGCTGGCGCCAACTCGCCGTTGACTCGGTTTATAATCAGGTAGTCTTTCTTGACATCGACCTTAAGTTCCCGGGTAAGGTCACGAATACGCCTGGCTGCAAGTATCCCCCGCTGCGTGGGGTCAGACACAATCAACAAAAGATCAGCGCGACGCACTACCAGGCGACTAATATGCTCCATGCCTGCCTCGTTGTCCATAACTACGGCCTGATAATTTGCGCACAACTGCTCCATATACCGGGACAACAGGGCGTTAGCATGACAGTAACAACCAGCTCCTTCCGGGCGCCCCATAACAATAAGATCATACCCATCACTTTCTATCAAGGACTCGTGAAGTTTATATTCCATGTACACATCTCTGGTCATACCCGCGGGTACGCCATCCTTAAGCCCCTCTCTCGCCTCACCAACGGTGCTCTCTACGTTGATTCCAAGGACCTCATTCAGATTTGCATTGGGATCCGCATCCACGGCCAGTATTGGCTTGATGCCGATTTTCAGGAGAAACCTGATCAGAAAACCTGCAATCGTGGTTTTGCCCGTGCCCCCTTTGCCGGCCATGGCAATAAGGGTACTCATATAGCCATCCTTCTACCGCGTCCCTGCACTCTAATTTTTCTTTCCAGCATCCAGAAACCAGAATCGAGTATCTCCGAAAGTAATCGGTTCAAGGTTCAAGGTTCAAGCCCGCCCTGGCGCTCCTGCTTATCATAGGCTACAAGCTGATAAATCCAGGTCTGGGCCAGGGGTTCAAAGGTTAAACAGCCAGAACCGTGAACGTTGAACCGCTCAACCTAGGTAAAAAGCTTTTCTGATGCTTGCTTGAACTTTTCGTTCATGGATACTGTCATTTGTGCTGCCTCCTCCAGAAGAGAAGATACTTCCTGCGAGACTTCCTCTCGTGCGCGCCTCGACCATTCAAGGTAGGTCCTAACATGGTCTTCATTGTGTTTAATCCAGTATTCCAACAGTTTGGAGAGTTTTCCCTTTGTTGATAGTGGTCCGTGAGCTCCAGGCTCTTCATTTTCATGGTGATGATGGTGATCCATCTTTAGACTCCATTCACTGATCCTCTTTGGTTTTTGGGTAACTTCTCAATAAGTCCGGGCAATTGCCTGAAACTGTTATTTCGTGTCATTGCGAGGAGGCCGACGCAGGCGGACGACGAAGCAATCTCACTGCTATCAAAGGGATTGCTTCGCTTCGCTCGCAATGACTGTAATCCGAACTTATTGAGAATTTACAAGAAAAACTGATCACTCTTTTACTGCATCCAGGATCGAAGGGATTTTACTTTCCCAGCCAAGGGCCATAATATGAACCCCATCGCAAAGATCTTTCATCCCTTTAATGAGGCGAACAGCTATATTGATACTGACCCGAGCTTTGTCCTCGGCTGTTTTTAGTTCCTGAATCAAGGTTTCCGGAACAAAGACACCTGCAACATTCCTGTTCATGTACCGGGCCATGCCCACTGATTTGAGCAGGATAATACCTCCCAGGACCTTCGTATGAAACCCCTCGATGCGCTTCATGAATTTTTCAAAGGCATCCAGGTCATACACCCCCTGGGTTTGAAAGAACCTGGCCCCTGCCTCAATCTTTTTCTCCATCTTCATGATCTGGAGCTCTAAAGCGGCCTCATTATCAGCTCCGGGATTCACGACTGCACCAGGGAGAAACTCAGGGGCACCCCGAAGTTCATTTCCTGCCATGTCGGATCCGGAATTCAGCTTACGGATTACCTCTAAAAGGGTAACAGAATCTAAGTCAAAAACCGGTTTAGCCTGGGGATGATCCCCGAGGGTAGGATGATCGCCAGTTAAGGCAAGGACGTTTCTTACCCCAAGAACCCACGCGCTAAGCAAATCCGATTGCAGGGCAAGACGGTTACGGTCTCTGCAAGTGACTTGAAAAATAGGATCTATTCCTCTGTCAACCAATAAGTGACAGACTGCCATGGAACCAAGACGCATAACCGAACTCTGCAGGTCAGTAACGTTAATAGCATCAACCCGATTTTTGACTATATCAGCATCCTTCAATAAATGCTCTATGTCGGTCCCCTTATCCGGGCCGACCTCAGCGGTCACCACAAATTTTCCTGATTCCAGGGCTTCTCTAAAGCTCATGTTGGCACCCCTGTAAATTGACGATTTTCGATTGAAGATTGACTATTTTCGATTGAAGATTGATGATTGACAATTGAAAATTGTTAGAAACAAGCTTTTGGTCCTTAGATATTCAATCGTCAATATTCAATCGTCAATATTCAATCCACTTATGCGGCTTCGACTTCCCGCAAATCTTCTCTAACGATCCTTCCCGGATGAATAGGCCAGTCTTTCACTCGAGGTTTTTCCTTTAGATAATGCAACATGTTCAAACGCTTCAGGGCATGGTAAATTTCCTGCCAGGCACATGGGCGGTCTTTGGAAACTTCGCACTTTCCCCCTGAAGCCCCTCCGCAGGGTCCATTGAGAAGACTCTTGGCACAACGTGTGATAGGACAAATCCCACCAGTTCTCCACAGGATACAGTCACCGCAAGCCATACAGCTCTCGGTCCAAATGCCTGGTTCTTTTTCAACCCCTATAAATTGCGTGTTCAGGGCCGGCAAAACCGGTTTTTCAGGAAACCGATTGGCCACAGCTTGAACGCCATTGCCACAGGCCATGGAAAGAATGGCTTCATAGTTACCAACCTTGTCTGCCAGACGATCAATGAACTTTACCGCACACTGTTGAGGGATCGTCATTTTGTCTACAGTCATATCCTTGTTTTCCGAAAGGAGCGTGCCTGCAAGCGTAGCCACCTCCTCACGTCCGCCAGCAGAGCAAAATGTCATACAGGTACCGCACCCAACCAGCAGGATCTTGCGGTATGGAGCAAGCATGTCCTGTATTTCACTTAGCGGTTTCTGGTCTGCAATAATCATCTTACACCTCCGATTTAGCCCGTTTCCGCGGGCAGCGATACGACGAAGGTCGTTCCCTTTCCCACCTCGCTCTCCACGTGGATTGCACTATTATGGGCGTCCACAATCCCCTTGACTATCGACAGCCCCAGCCCTGAGCCTGATATACTCCTGGTTTGTTCAGTTTTGATGCGATAGAACTTCTCAAAAATACGGTCAATATCCTCTGGTAGAATCCCTATGCCGTTATCCACCACCTTGAACCCTATATCTTTGCCTGCTTTGTTCAATGTGACGTTCACGTTCCCCCCTCTGAGGGTGTACTTAATGGCATTACTGATAAGGTTGACAAAGATCGCCTCCATGCCACCCCTGTCCCCACTGAAGGATGGCAGCTCTTCCGCGATTTCGCATGTAAGGCTAAGCCCTTTCTCTTCGGCCGATAAGTGCATGAGTTCAATGGTCCGTTTCAGGATTTCTGCAAGATCCAGGCTTTCGATCTTCTGGATCGATTTACCCTCCTGGATGCGCCGGTAGTCCAGGATGTCGTTGACAAGGGTAATCATCCCTTTGGTCTTTTCCTTGGCCTTGGCAAGCAAATCCGACTGTTTGGCAGTAAGATCCCCGGCCAGTCCGTCCAGGACTACCGAAATCTGCATCAGCAGGGAGCTTAAGGGTGACTTGAGTTCGTGTGAGACCATAGAAAGAAAGTCTGATTTTAGCTTATCCATTGCGCTGACTGTGGTGACATCGTGAAAAAGGCCTGCTGCACCAATAACGGTTCCTGTCTCATTCTTGACAGGGTATACATGAACACGAAGGGCTTTTTCCCCCACCTTGACGACCGGTTCCTCACCAACCATTAACCGACCTAAACCACTATCTGCTTTTATTGCCCGAATAAAGAATGACAACAACTCATCGGATTTTATGGAGACCGAAATCGGATGGCCTGAGGCCTTTTCTTCTGTCAAGTCGAACAGGCTGCCGGCTTTCTCATTGAAGAGGACGATGTTCGTCTGCCAATCCGTGACCACGAGGCCGTCAGGAAAACTTTGGAGGATAGCAAAGAGATTTTCATCATGGCGGACCCTGGTTAAGGCAGCCTGTCTTTGCCGTGTCAGTATGTCAAGCTGGCGTCTGAGTCTGAAGGCCTCTATAGCCCGATTCATCTTTGTCCAGAAACGATCGGTGGTAAAGCTCTTGCGGATGCAGTCATAGGCGCCAGCGTGCATGGCCTCTATAGCCTCCTCACCACAGTTGTCCGACATGGTCATGATCAGGATTTCACGCCTTGCCTTTTGTAGAGTATTGATGAGAGTCATGCCCCCCCATCCGGGAAGCTCAAGGGAAAGGAGCATGATGTCCACATCTCCCGGCTGTTTCTGGATGATGTCCAGGGCCTCTTCAATACACTCTGCCGTACGGACCCTGTGACCTTCGTCTATTATGAGTTCCCGGCATCTTTGCAAAATGGTGATGTCATTTTCCACCACCAGTATATTTATGCTCGGCTGGATCAACATCGTCTGATTATTTCTTGCTCAGCAAGTCCTCCACCCGCCTTACCAGCTCTCCGGGTTCAACCGGCTTGGCAATGTAATCGTCAGCCTCGGTCATGAGACCCATCGTCTTGGTGTAAGTTGTTTTGAAAAGGGCCTGGTCCACGGCTGTGAGCAGGATGACCGGAATCTTTTTCAACTTCTGGTCTGCCTTAAGGACGACACACACGTCGTATCCGTTCATTTCGGGCATCATCACATCCAGGATGACCAGATCGGGTCTCGCGGCCCGTGTCTTCTCGAGCCCCTCCTTTCCGTCATAGGCTAGAACAACCTCGCAGCCCTTACTTTCCAAAAGGAGTTTTGTTGCCTCGCAAAAGTCGACATCGTCGTCTACTAGTAATACCTTTTTCATGGCCACACCCTCGGTATTGCGGATTGCGGATTGCGGATTGCGGAGTTATTCCTTACCAATTCTCTTCAGAATCTTTCCGACCCGTTCCAGCAACGCGCTGCTTTCGATCGGTTTCTCTACATAATCATCCACATCAAGCTGCACACCGGTTTCCAGTTCGTAGCGCCGCTGGCTGACTCCCTCCTGAACTGAGCTAAGGATGATGATCGGCATACGAGCATACTTGGCATACCGAGGATCTTTCAGGGCTTTACACACCTCAAACCCGTCCATCCTGGGCATGAGGAGGTCGAGAATGAGTAAATCCGTCTGTTCTTCTTTCAGCTTGGCCAGACACTTCTCACCATCCTCGGCCATGACCACCGTATGGCCAGCAGACTCCAGTATCATCTGCAGGGCTTCCCGCATGTCCGGGTCATCGTCCACCACCAGGATCTTGGCACTTGCTCCCATGTCGCACCCCCCTGTCATCTATCATTTATCATTGGTCCAAACTTAACTCACCCGCTCACAATTGGAGTATTGGAGTGATGGAGTCATGGAGTAATGGCTATAAGCGAAGAGATAACATTTCTTAGCGCAAGGGTTGCGCTCTCCAGGCGTAGGCTTGTGCCTCTACGAGCCGGAGGCCTGACGGCTTGACACGAAGTGAAGCTTGCGCCAAAACATTGTACTCCGTGTCCGCTTTTACTATCCATTACTCCAGTTCTCCAATACTCCATC
This sequence comes from Desulfobacterales bacterium, assembly GCA_023129535.1. Lineage (GTDB taxonomy): Bacteria > Desulfobacterota > Desulfobacteria > Desulfobacterales. Next base: position 4,373 of record JAGMBW010000064.1, on the reverse strand, counting down.
ACTCCATTCCCAGGATACTACACCACCGGTCTGGGCATTAAACCTGCCTCTTCCACGATCCGGGATACGATATCCTCCCAGGCCACTGCCATGATATGAATGCCGTGTATTCCGTCAACTTCTTTGAGTTGCTCGATGCTCTCAAGGCAAATCTTCACGCCTTCTTCTTTGGGCTCCCTGGCATCGGCCATCCGGTCAACAATCTCCTTTGGCACACTCAAGCCCGACACGTTGTTCCTCATGTAGCGAGCCATACCAACGGACTTGATCGGTATTAGCCCAGCAAGGATGTGCGTTTTTTCGTCCAGGCCTCTGTCTCTGACCATTTTCATCCATTCAATAAATTTGGGCATGTCAAAGACCCCCTGGGTTTGAATAAAATCCGCACCAGCGGCCACCTTTTTGGCCAAACGGATGACGCGGAACTCAAACGGGTCGGCAAAGGGATTAGCTGCGGCTCCGATGAAAAAGGGCACGTCTCCTGAGATATCTTCACCATTGAGAAACTTGTGTTCATCCCGCATGTTCTTGACCATCTGAATGAACTGGATCGAATCGATGTCGTATACCCCCTTGGCCGTAGGATGGTTCCCAAACTTCTGATGATCGCCAGAAAGGCAGAGCACATTGCGAATACCTAATGCCGCCGCTCCCAGGATGTCACTCTGGAGGGCAAGGCGATTGCGGTCTCTCACGACCATCTGCAAGACCGGCTCCACGCCCATTTCCTTTAACAAAACGCAGCCGCTCAAGCTTGACATCCGCACAATAGCGGTCTGGTTGTCTGTGACATTCAAGGCGTCACAACAAAGCTTAAGGAGCTCCCCTTTTCTCTGAACGACCTTGGACGAAGTCCCCTTTGGAGGTCCGGCCTCTGCCGTGACAGAAAACTGGCCGCTTTCCAACAGTCTTTCCAAATTACTCCCTGACTTCATGTCTTAAGATCCTCTCTGACCATCTTTCTGGGTCCGCCGTGGCCAGCCGGGGACCAGTCTTTAACGGGAAAGATCTCTTCCAGCATCTCCAGCCGATTAAGCCTGGTGAGGCGATCAATGATCAATTGCCACACGCAATCTACATCTTTGCTGATTTCGCATTTCCCATTCATAGACCCCCCGCATGGGCCATTGAGAAGTTGCTTGGAGCACCTGGCAATAGGGCACAGGCCGGCAGTTTTGTCCAAGATACAGTTCCCGCAACCAGCACAACGTTCTGACCAGACGCCCAGCTCCTCGGTCACGCCTAAGAAGGTTGTATTGCAGCCAGGCAACACTACCTTGTCCTGAAACCGTTCGGCAAACATCTGGACCCCGGCCCCACACGCCAAAGAAAGTACGGCGTCGGCGTCAGCCACCTTGTCTCCGGCCAGGTCAACAAATTCAGGCTCACACTGCCGATCAAGCGATTCTTCATCTATAACAATGTCACGACCCTCTTTTTTCCTGGCGATCCTGAGGAGAGAGCCCAGCACAGAGACCTCCTTGGGGCCGCCGGTACTACACACCGCGACACAGCCTTTGCAGCCGACTATCAAAATCCTTTGATAGCTCCTGATCATGTCAAGGATTTCCTCGATCGGTTTCATCTCTGCAATAATCATATATTCTCCTCTGTGCTATTCTCTCTTCGCAAAGGGCTCGGCCCAAGGGTTTTGATCCTCTCTGTCATCTCGTTGGCGATCTCGGCAAAACGAGGGCCCTCGGCAGAAGAGAGGTTAAACATTTCTACGCGTTCTTCCTCGATACCAATTCTGCCTAACAGGTTTTTGACATACCGGACCCTGTTCTTGGCCTTGAAGTTTCCTTCAACAAAGTGACAACCTCCTTCCAGGCACCCGGCCACCAAGACCCCGTCTGCGCCATTCTCCACGGCGCGCAGGATGTGTATGACATCTATCCTGCCGGTACACGGCACGAGAACAATGCGGATGTTTGGAGCATATTTCAAACGCATGGACCCGGCCAGGTCTGCCGCTGCATAAGCGCAGTACTGGCAACAAAAGGCGATAATCTTAGGTTCAAATTCTTTCATAACATGCATCAATCTTGGCCATAATCTGCTCTGTAGTAATACTGGCAAGCGTAATGGCCTGGTAGGGGCACTCTGCCGCGCACACACCGCAGCCGTGGCATTTATCTGCGTCTATTTGAGCCACACTCTCCTCATTGATAAACGGAACGCCATAGGGACAGGTGCGCACGCAGGTTAAACAGTTACCGCACAAATCAGGATCTACCACAGCCACCGCTCCGCTTATGGTTCTCTCTTTGTGCGCAAGGATGGTGCAGGCCCTCGAAACTGCTGCTTCGGCTTGCGCGATGCTCTCTTCAATCGGCTTGGGGTAATGGGCCATGCCGGCCAGGAAAATACCCTCATTAGCAAAATCGACCGGCCTGAGTTTGGCGTGGGCCTCCATGAAAAACCCATCCTTGTTAAGGGGCAGCTTATAAATACGGGCCAGGGACGCATTGTCTCGCGGCACAATAGCAGAAGCGAGCACGACGAGGTCAGGAGTGATTACGACATTCCGACCCAGGATGTGATCCTTGACAGTCACGAGAATCCTTGTATCGCTTTTTTCAACTTCAGGTTTTAGTTCCGGATTATATCGAATAAAGATGACCCCGCTGCGCCTGGCTTCTTTGTAAAGTTCTTCCCGCTGCCCATAGGTGCGAATGTCCCGGTAAAGGACATATATATCCATTTCCGGGTTTATTTCTTTCAATTTCAAGGCGGATTTCATCGTGTGGGTACAACATACCTTGGAGCAATACGGCCTTTCAGGCTCTCGCGAGCCCACGCACTGGATAAAGACAGCGGTTTTTGCCCCGGCAACCTTTTTGTCTCCTTTGCTGATGGCCGCATCGAGTTCTAAGTGAGTCAAAACCCTTTCATCTTCTTTGTAAAGGTATTCTGTGGGCTTATATTCTTTGCCGCCAACGGCTACAACTATGATTCCATGCTCCAGGACAATATCAGCGCCGTTTTGGGAGATCGTCGTCCGGAAATTCCCGACAAACCGGGAGGCTTCTTTAATGCCGGACTCTTTGTACACATCAATCAACGCATGACCATCCACGCGGCGGACCATCTCTTTTACATTGCCTGCGATTTCATCTCCTCTCCAGGTATTGAGGAGCTGAAGGGCATTTCCTCCCAGTTCTTTTGATTGCTCCACAAGGTATGTGCGGAACCCCTGATCGGCCAGGCTAAGGGCTGCCATCATGCCGGAGATACCGCCTCCGATCACCAGGGCCTTGTCGTCCACCGGAACGGTCGGCTGGGGCAATGACTGCATCAGCCGGGCCCTGGCAACCGCCATGCGCACAAGATCCTTTGACTTCTCAGTTGCTGCCGCCGGATCTTGGTAATGGACCCAGGAACACTGATTTCTGATGTTGGCCATCTCCAAAAGGTACTTGTTCAGACTTGCCTCCCTGAGGGTTTCCTGAAACAGCTCTTCGTGTGTCGTGGGTGAGCAGGACGCAACTACAACCCGGTTCAGTCTTTCCCGCTGGATTACCTGTTTCATGTTTTCCTGCGTGTCCTGGGAGCAGGTAAAGAGATTCTCTTCTGCGTAAACGACTCCGGGCAGCGTGCGGGCGTACTCAACAACTTCCGGCACATCCACAACTCCCCCAATGTTGATGCCGCAGTCACACACAAAGACCCCGATCCGGGGATCTTCAGAGGACACATCTCTCTCTTCAGGATAGGTCTTTTCCCTAACCTGCGTGCCACGGACATCCGACAGGACTTCTTCCGCCTTGCAGGCAGCAGCGCTCGCTTCCATAACCGAATAGGGAATATCCTTGGGTTCCTGGAAGGCCCCGCACACGTAAATGCCTTTTCGGGAGGTCTCAACAGGACTGAAAATTCCAGTCTGTACAAAGTGGTCCTGGTCCAGTTGAATTTCCAGGCGTTTGGCCAGTTCGATCAGAATTTTGGGCGTTTCCAGGCCTACCGAGAGGACAACCAGGTCGAATCTCTCGATCCGGATGTCACCGTTTTCATCTGCATATCGCAAGACCAGATCGTGAGTCTTCGGGTCCTCTTCGATGGTATGAATCCGCGAGCGGATAAACCTGACTCCATGGTCTTCCCTGGCCCGGTCGTAATACCCTTCGAACTCTTTCCCATAGGTCCTCATATCTATGAAAAAGATGGCCGTATCGACATCGTGCTCCGCATGTTCCTTGGCAATAACGGCCTCTTTAATCGCATACATACAACAGACCGATGAGCAATAGGGGTGGTCGCATCGGTTTATGTCCCTGGAGCTGATGCACTGCAGCCAGGCGATCTTTTGGGGTTCCTTCTGATCTGATGGTCTCCGGAGATGACCTTTATAGGGTCCGGTGGCGCTCAGAATA
>JAGMBW010000063.1 GCA_023129535.1 Desulfobacterales bacterium | reverse complement strand
AATTATTATGCCGAACGATATTGATTCTTCGATAACACAGGAAACTGGGATTGGTATGGTCACTCAAATACCCCCCAAATGTGATATCGTCGTCATCGGAGCTGGGATAGCGGGCCTGACGGCGGCGGCCTTGCTGTCCAAGGCGGGCCTTCATGTGGTGGTCGTAGAAGCGGAGTACCGCCCCGGCGGCTACCTCGCAGGCTTTGAGCGTAAAGGTTTCATCTTCGATTCCGCCATCCTATGGCTGAACCAGTGCGGCCCTGGCGGGTTCGTCAACAAGATTTTTGGCTACCTGGATGCTGATTTTCCAAAGTGCAAGCCTTTGGCTCGCATCCGTCGCTATAAAGGGGACTCCTTCGACTACCTGCTGACCAACAATCCTTGGGGGTTGCGAGATCAGCTCATCAATGATTTTCCTAGCGAGGCCAAGGGCATCCACAAATTTTTCGCGGACATCAAGGTGCTCGGAGGCCGCATGCGCGCTTACAACGACCTGATGCGAGCCCGGGAAACTATGTCTTTATGGGAAAGGAGCTATTACGGTCTGAGGATGGCCCACTGGGTCCTCCCAGTATTGAAGCACCTGAGGATTTCGGCCGAGAAGGGCCTTAATCGGTATTTCAAAGACCCGGATATCAAGAAGATTTTCTGCTCGGATGAGTACTTGGTGTCGATCATGATGCCCATTTGCTGGGCCTACATGGGGGACTTCCAAGCACCTCCCATCGGCGGGAGCCGGGCTTTTCCCATGTGGTTGTACAAACTCGTCCAATCGTCAGGATCGCAAGTGTTGCTGAAGCGTCGTGTGGAAAAGGTGCTCCTGGATGCTGACAGAGCGGTGGGAGTTTCCCTGAGCAAGGGGGACGTCATTCGTTCCCGTTGCGTCCTGGCAGCCTGTGATGTGGAGAGCCTCTACGAGAAAATGCTCCCTCAGGGGCAGATTCCTGCGGACTTGTGCCAACGGCTTCGCGAGGCCGACATCTACGACTCAGCGGTGACACTCTTCATCGGTTTAGACTGCGACGTGGCCTCCCTGGGCTTCAACGAGGAGCTTATTTTCCTGACGCGAGACGACGTATCGCGACGAGACCACACTTGCGGCGATCCACACAAAAGCTCCCTGAACATCCTTGCACCGACATTCCGGGATCCCTCTCTGGCGCCCGAGGGGAAGGGCACACTAACCATCAATTGCCCCGCCCGGCTGGACTATGCCGACCACTGGAAAACCGAGGTTGGGCTGAAGCGTGGCAAGGCTTACAAGGTTTTCAAGGAGGAGTATGCCCAGGTCCTTGTCGACCGTGTGGAGAAGGCTTTGGCGCCAGGCCTCAAGGAGCACATCGAGATCCTGGATATTGCCACGCCAGTGACCTATTGGCGTTACACAGGCAACCGCGGTGGGAGTATCATGGGACAGCGTCCGACCAATAAGAATATCAAGAATAAGATTGCTCACTACAGGACACCTGTGCAGAACCTGCTCTTGGGAGGCCACTGGGCCGAGTATGGGGGTGGCGTGCCTATTGCGGTCAAGTCGGCGGTGAACACCAGTCTTCTGATTCTCAAGGAGATCGACGAGACCGCGTTCAAGGAGCTGCGAGACGTAGTAGACGGAAAGGTCCATTCGTGAAAGGCACGTCTGACCCAATAAATTCGGTATTGACGCTAACGATAATAATCGGTAAATTACGATACTCTTCATAAAGAAACCTTTGTTCGTTCACAAAAATAGTAATGGTTTTGGTTTGAGACAGAAGTACTGGACTTAAAGATAGACAGGCAGACAGGCATGAAGAATAACAAAGAAAATAGCGAAAAGATCGCACTAATTATTGGAGGGAGCCGTGGCATAGGGCGAGCCATCGCACTGCGTCTTGCCCAATCCGGATTTAATATATGGTTAACCTACCGGGGCAATCATGCCGCTGCTGAGATGGTCAAGGCAGAGATAGAACAGACAGGCAGGTTGTGTGAAACCCTTTGTTTTGATATCTCTGATTATGAGGAAACCGAGACAGCGTTAGGGGAAAAGACGGAGGCCCGTGCTCCGGATGTGGTGGTATATAATGCCGGGATTACCCGCGATAACCTTTTGGTATGGATGACAAGGGAAGAATGGGATGCGGTTCTTTCGACCAACCTTGACGGATTTTATAATGTAATGCACACGTTACTGTTCCCGATGCTGCGCGCAAAAAAGGGACGCATTGTTGTCGTGTCTTCGACTTCCGGTCAGATCGGCCAGGCAGGTCAAGTAAACTATTCTGCCTCAAAAGCAGGCTTGATCGGTGCTGTAAAGGCATTGGCCCGGGAAGTCGGCAAGAAAAATATTCTCGTCAATGTTGTCGCTCCCGGGGTGATTGAAACAGACATGACCAAGGGGCTTCCAAAAGATCAAATCCTTCCACTTATTCCATTACAGCGGTTTGGAAGTCCTGATGATGTTGCATCGGTCGTAAATTTCCTATGCAGTGAAGAACATATGTATATTCACGGTCAGGTTATCGGTATTAACGGTGGGCTGGCCATCTAAAATCCGACATCTTCGCGGTACAATAACTGTTCCCCAAATTGGATGAAAAAGTATGACGATCTAGTTGTGGGAAGCGGCATCAGCGGCATGACCCTTGCGCTTTTGCTTGGCATGAACGGGCGTTCCGTGTTGCTGCTCGAAAAGAGTCCACGTATCGGTGGGTCGTTAGCCCGGTTTTACAGGGAAGGGATTCCCTTTGATACTGGTTTCCATTTTACCGGCGGGTTTGGCAAGAACGGGATTCTCCACGACATGCTGACGGTTCTCGGCATTCATGATTATGTCAAGCCGATCTATCTGTCGAAGGAAAAGAATAATCGAATTATCTTTGAAGCGGAACAGGCAACCTATGATATGCCGACCGGTTATCAGGAGACAATCGCAAAGCTTAAGGAATACTTCCCTGGCGAGGAGCAGGCTATCGACTGGTATTTTGAGATGGTGAAAGACGTTTGTTCCCGGACCGTTGCCATGGATTTGCGGAAGATTTCCCTCTCTCCGAATCTCATTGATGAGGATTTTGTCAGCCTTGATGATGTGTTGAAGGGCTTGACCGACAATTGCACGTTAAGGGCATTCCTGGCCGCATACAGCATGTGTTACGGGGTTAAGCCTGCGGAGGTTTCCTTTGCCAATCACAGCAGGGTATGCTTCGGTTTGTATCAATCGGTAGCCCGTGTGAAAGACGGGGGAGATGCATTTATCAAGGCGTTCCGAGAGTGCTTTGCTGAACTTGATATTGCGATTATGTGCGACAGATATATTACCGGGTGTGTTGATATACGGAACAAGCATGTAGGCCGGTTTGTGTTGAATACCGGTGAAGAAATTTCCTGCACCCACTGCATTTTTACGATACACCCTAAGGAGATATTGAAAACTTTGCCGCAAGAACATTTGAGCAATGCCTTTGTTGACAGGGTGAATGCCTTTGAACCGTCGGCGGGATTCTTTTCGGTATTCGGCGTTGTGGAGCCCGATGACCCGGCAGATGATTTTGATCCGTCAATCCTTTCCCTGTTCCCAACGACGGACGTGAACTCGATGCTCGATCCCGGCACCACCAGTGCACAGGCGTTGGTCATCATGAAAAACCGTGAGGTGGTAGGCGGAAGATCCTATCGTGTGATGAATGCGTCTGAGATCTCCTTTCCCGAACACGTGGCAGCATGGAAGGACTCAAGAACAGGAAATCGCCCTCCCGGGTACGCGGAGTATAAACAAAAGCGTGTTGACAGTATCAGGAGGCGCATTGTTAGGACGTACCCGGAGTATCGCGATTCTTTTAGGGTGGTTGAGGCAGCATCGGTCCTGACCTTCAGGGATTATTTGCATTCTCCTGACGGCTCAGCGTACGGCGTGAAACAGAAAATTGGGCAGTTTAATCTTTTCGGCAAGCTCCCCCTGCGAAACGTCTATGCCGCCGGGCAGAGTTCCATGTTGCCGGGAGTGGTGGGGGCCATGATGTCCTCCTTTATTGTGGGGCGAAGTATTGTGGGTAAGGAAAAGTATTGTCGTTTTATTGAACAGAGATTATGCAGTTGAAAAGGGTCGTTATCACAGGTGTCGGTGCTGTTTCTCCTCTGGGCAGCGATGTGCCATCGCTTATCAAAGGTGTTGAGCAGGGGAAAAGCGCTGTGCAATATATGGAAGGATGGGAGCAGTATACCGGGTTGCGCAGCCTTGTGGGCGCACCGGCGGAGCTGAAAAATGAAAAGTCGATACCGCGTCAAAGCAGACGCTCAATGGGAAGAATGAGTTTTTTTGCCGTTCAGGCGACACAGCAGGCCCTTTCCGATTCCGGTTTAGAACAGAAAAATCTTTCTTCAGGTCGGGTCGGATGTATTATCGGTTCAACAATGGGGGGCGCCGAAAGCCTCAATGATGCCTTTGAAACCATGCTGCCGGAAAAAGACTTGTCGCAGTTAACCGCGATGAGGTTTTTCCAGTGCGTTTCCCATACAGCGGCAATGAATGTGGCGCAATACCTGGGGCTGACCGGTTATGTGATGGCGACTTCCGCAGCCTGTGCGTCTGCATCACAGGCGCTTGGCGCAGGCTATGATTTGATCAGGTTGGGCAAACAGGATGTAATGTTGTGTGGTGGCGCAGAGGAGCTTCATCCTACCGTGACCGGGGCTTTTGATGTCCTTTTTGCAACATCGGTAAGCTACAATAATGCCCCCCAAAGGACCCCCCGCCCCTTTGACAGGGAACGGGATGGTCTGGTATGTGGTGAAGGGAGCGGGATCCTTATTCTGGAGGAATATGAACATGCCTTGCGGCGAAAGGCAAAAATATACGCTGAAATCGTGGGGTACCATACCTGCGGAAGCGGGGTTCACGTCAGCCAGTCCAATCGGGATGCCATGATTTATTGTCTCAGGGAAGCGATGGCCACTGCCCATATCTCGCCTGGTGATGTGGACTATGTCAATGCCCATGCAACGGCAACTGTGCAGGGGGACAAAGAAGAGGCCGAAGCAATCAAGGATCTTTTCGGTGATGAGGTACCGGTAAGCAGCCTGAAAGGATATATAGGGCATACACTGGGAGCATCAGGATCACTGGAATTGATAGTTTCACTGGCGATGATGGAGAAAGGAGTTGTGTATCCGACGCTGAATTTAGAGACGGTGAGCCCGGATTGCGAGGGGATACGTCATGTGATGCATCCGTTGGCGTGGGATATTGGAGTCATGGTCAAGAATTGTTTTGCCTTTGGCGGTATCAATGCGGCCCTGGTCTGTAAGAAGGTTAATCATCAGTAGGAGACAGGAAGGATACGGTATGACCACCACCACCGAGCAAGAGATTATTACTTTGACAAATCAGGTGTTTGAAGAGTCCTTTGAGATAGAAAAAGAGAAGCTCCAGCCGCAGATGAACATCTTCGAGGACCTGGGGCTCGACAGCCTGGATGTTGTTGATCTGGTGGTTGCCCTGCAGGAAAAGTTTGGCGTGAAGATCCGAGACGATGAACGGGTCAGGAGTATTCGGACACTGGGGGATATTTACCAGTTTATTCTTAATCTAAAAACCGGAGGCGCGTCCGCCATAGTATCTGATCAGAAAGAATGACACCTTGCACTTGAAAAACAATATGGAAGGTTTTGCAAGGACCTCAAAACAGTGGAAACCTTAAAACTGATATATTTGAATACAACGTTTTATCTGTCGTTTTTCCTGTTCTCCGCACTCGGTATTCCCCTGCTTACTCTGTTGGTCGCATTCTTGTCGTTATTTATGTCTCATCGGAGTATCATGAAACGGTTTCGCCGTGCCATCAGTTGGTACGGGACGGTGGTTATCCGGCTGCTTCCATTTCCTTTGGTGCGGATTCGCTATAAAGACTACGCAAAGGATGACGAAACCGACCCGTACATTTTTGTCTGTAATCACCGGGCGACCTCGGATGCGTTTCTTATGGCTTGCCTGCCCTACGAGATTGTCCAGGTGGTGAATATATGGCCTTTTCGAATACCTGTGTTGGGCATCTTCGCCAGGTGGGCCGGCTACCTGAGTGTCAGAGAGATGCCCTTTGAGGAATTCTCCCGGAAGGCCATTGAGTTGCTCGGACAGGGGGTTTCTATTGTTGTGCTTCCTGAAGGTACCCGGTCAGGGGATAAAACGATGGGGCAGTTTCACGGTTCGATTTTCCGCGTTGCTTTGAAGGCCAAGTGCCCGATTGCACCATTGTGCATTGCCGGTAATGAGAATATAATTAATCGGGGCTCTCTCTTGTTAAGGGCGGGGACGATTAAGGTGCACAAACTGCCGGCACTCCAGTGGGAAGAGTATAAGGATATGAAACCCTTTAAACTGAAGAACAGGGTTCGCGATATTATTGCTCGAGAACTGGCTGTGATGGATAAGGAGGCATGACGGACCTAGACCGTTACCGATATATATCCTTTTCCGCTCCTGATGACATCAGGGAGGTTCAGGAGAACAGGTTGCGCGAACACCTCGTTTACTGTCGTGAACATTCGCCTTACTACCGGAGAACCCTGAACAATTCCGACATGGACTGTGAGAGCATCACCCTCGAGCAGTTGTCCGTGCTCCCGTTCACTGAGAAATCCGATATTGAACAGCATAATGATGATTTCTGCGCGGTTTCTTCTGCGAGGATTGTTGACATTGTTTTGTCATCAGGGACGACCGGCCGTCCGAGCAGGTTGATGTATACTAATGACGATCTCCAGCGCCTTGCCTACAACGAAGAGAAGTCCTTTGAGGGATGTGGGATAACGCCAGCGGATATGGTGCTACTGACGTGTACGATGGACCGGTGTTTCGTTGCAGGCCTGGCGTATTTTTTGGGGATACGCAGTCTCGGTGCCGCTGCGATCCGGAACGGTCTAAACAGCCTTGAAAGTCATCGGGACATCATCGAGTGGATGGACCCTACCGTTATTGTGGGAGTTCCGACGTTCTTGAAAAAATTGGGCCTTTACCTGCAGGGAAAAGGAATGAATCCGGCCAAGACAGCCGTATCCAGGCTGGTGTGCATTGGTGAACCGCTACGAGACAACGATCTCGGATTATTGAAAATAGGCAATGATTTGCAGAATATATGGCAGGCAAAAGCATTTTCCACCTATGCCTCTTCGGAAATCGTGACGACATTCTGTGAATGTACTGCCCAACAAGGAGGGCATCTCCATCCGGATTTAGCCGTTGTAGAGATTGTTGATGCAAACGGGAGAGTCCTTCCCCCCGGAATCATAGGAGAGGTTGTTGTGACACCAATGGCCGTGGAAGGAATGCCTCTGGTACGCTTTAGGACGGGCGACATGAGTTTCCTGATCGATACGCCGTGTTCCTGCGGTCGGTTTTCTCCCCGACTGGGGCCGATCCTGGGAAGAAGCAAACAGATGATGAAGATTCGAGGTACGACTGTGTATCCGCAGGCCGTATATTCGGTCCTGGAAGAATTGAATGCTGTAAGCGAATACTATATAGTGGTAACCAGCGAAAGTGATCTGTCCGACAGCATGACCATTTATGCGGCCGTGAATGACACGTCCTGTACTGCTAATATCATACAGGATAGACTTCAGGCACGATTGAGGGTAAAATCGGCCGTTGTGATTACGGATGAGGAAACCGTCAAACAACAGGTATACACTCCAAAGTCGAGGAAACCTGTTCATTTTATAGACAGGAGATGAATGAGATGGCGAGCTGCCCCAGTCCAATTCCCAATTTTGAATTTGCCCAGGATGAGATCGAAGAAGCAGTAAGAAACGGCAGGCTTCTTTCCATGGAAATCGAGTTCAGCCGGCGCTGTAATTTTCACTGTCCGTACTGTTATGTGCCGCAAAACCCTGCTCTTGAAAATGAACTGTCCAGAGAAGAAATTTGTGACGTTATCTTGCAGGCCAAGAACCTGGGAGCCAAGAAGATTATTATTCTCGGCGGAGAGCCCACGATATATCCATATGTTCTGGAGATGATCGCATTTATCAGAGGCCAGGATCTTGAAGTGGAGATGTTTACCAACGGTTCCTATGTTACGGCTGATTTTGCAAAACAGTTATTTGACCACAATGTGAGAGTTGTCTTGAAAATGAATACCTTTGATGAGAAGTTGCAGGATACCCTTTCCGGAACAAAGGGGTCTTATAAGCTTATCCAGGCAGCATTTCATAATGTGAAACAGGCGGGGTATCCTTCCAAAGAAGCATTTCTGGCGGTCAGCACCATTATTTGTCAGCAAAATATTCATGAAATCGTGGATATGTGGCAGTGGCTGAGGGACCAGGACATCGTTCCCTATTTTGAGATCATTACTCCCCAGGAGAATGCAAAACAGAACGAATGGTTAAGAGTTGATGCTCGGAAACTGTACGAAATCTTCTCAGAGATTGCAGAGATTGACCGTAAGCGGTATGGCCAGGTCTGGGAACCCCAGCCTCCTCTTGTGGGGAATAAATGTTTGCGGCACCAATTTTCCTGCCTGGTGACCTCCCAGGGAGATGTGATGCCCTGTGTCGGGGTGACCATACCAGTGGGAAATATCCGGAAGCAAAAGCTTCGTGATATCATAAAGGACAGCGAGGTTATTCAGGACCTCAGGGACTACCGACATACCATAATGGGGCCATGCCGCACCTGTGAGAAGGCAGACCATTGTTACGGGTGCCGCGGGGCAGCGTACCAGTTGACCGGCAATTATCTTGCCTCCGATCCTTTGTGCTGGAAAAACGTGGATCGGCAGGAAGAAATTGTTCGTCTGCCGGTAGCCGTTGATGACATTATCCCACAAAAACCACCGATGCGGGTTGTTGATACCCTGCTCACCGTGGCGGAACGCTCGGCACAGATTTCAGTAAAGATATTAGAAGGGATGCCGTCTGTCGGAGAAAACGGCATCATTGATGATGCCATATATCTTGAAATGATGGCACAATCCATAGCGGCCCTGAACGGGTTTAAGCAAATGGGTGCGTCTGAATCAGCGCCGGATGGGTTTCTGTTGGGTGCGAAAAAGCTTGAGATATCGGGGAAGGCTCGGGTTGGTGATACATTGCACATATCGGTGTACAAATATGCACGATACGGTGATTTCGGTATCGTGAAAGGGACCGTTTCACGAGGTAACCATGTGCTTGCCCGAGGAGAAATTACAGTCTGGCATAATACAGGGGAGAATTGAGGGATTCAGGGATTCAGGAATTGAGGGATTGGATGAGATTGAAAAAGAATGCCCTATGGCTCATGTTGTGTTTATGCCTGTTTGGGGTGCACTCTCATGCTGAGCCGTCTGCGACTGAAGAGTCCCTGGATGTTGCCTCGAACATAGATAGCGTCCTCGGCAGGCTGGAAGAAAAGATGTCCGCAATGCAGACCTTGCAAACAGGTTTTGTCCAGGAAAAAAAACTGGCTGTTTTTGACCAAACGCTTGTCTTGGAAGGAACCATCTTCCTGCAGAAACCAGCGCATTTTGCCTGGCATGTGAAGAAACCAATGCGGTACTCTCTGGTCATGAAGGACGATACGGTTCGCCAGTGGGATGAAGATACCCGACGGGTTCAACAGATACCGTTGTCAAAAAATCCTGGGTTCCAGGCGGTTGTTGGACAGATGAGAGAGTGGTTTTCGGGGACATACACGTCACTGCTGGCGGAATACGACGTAATGCTGCTCAAGCAAAGACCGGTTTCCCTTAGATTTATTCCCCGTAAGGCCACGGTTGCCTCCAACGTTATTGACAGCGTGACTGTTGTATTCAGGATAGATGAACGTTATATCTACCAGATATGTATAGAAGAAAAGAGTGGAGACAGCACGCTCCTGACATTCGTCGATACCCTGTTGAATATTCCGATTGGTGCCGAGGCCTGGGAAGTTAAACCGCGTGTTCAATGATTATTTTTCTCGTTTCAGTGACAGCATTCACCAACGGAAATGGCTGGTTGCGGGATTGGTAGGCATTATAGTTACTACTGCAGCGATCGGCCTCAGGTTTGTTTCCTTCGATAGCAACATCGAATTAATGCTCCCCGGAAATGATGAGGTTCACCGCAGCATACGTTTTCTGAGGGAATCTCATTTTTCGGATAAGGTTGTACTTTCTTTCGAACTGGCATCTTCCGAACATACGACACGAGACCTCATCCTTGCTGTTGATCGATTAGCGGAATCTCTGAAGCCACCCATGGTGACGGACGTGGTAAGCGGTGTTGCCGGAAACAACATGGTGGAGGGAATGCTCTCTTTTCTGAAGTATACTCCGCAGTTGCTTGACGAACAAGCCCTCTCCCTCATCAAGCAACAGATAACCCCGGCAGGAGTCAAAGAAAGCCTGCGCCGAAATTACCGACAGTTACTAATCCCCGCCAGTACGTTTATGATGCCCTTTATTCGGTCTGATCCGTTGGGGGTAAAATCGGGTGTTCTTGGGTCTCTACAAAAACTGTCTTCTTCGCTGGGGTACGATGTTAGGATTGAAGAGGGGCATTTTGTTAGCCGGGATGGAAAACATGCAATGCTCATTCTTGAGACCCCGGTGGTTCTCACAGACGGGTTTGGCTCCCGGAGACTGATATCGTATTTACGTAAAAAATTGGAGGGACTGCCTCCCTTTATTTCCGGGGATATCATTGCCGGACATCTTCACACGATCAGCAATGAAGACGTTATGAAAAGGGATATCCGGTTAACGTTGACCATCGCTTCGGTTGCTTTTTTGTGCTTATTTGTCTTTGTTTTCCGCGATATCAAGGCAGTGATGGTCTTCCTGTTGCCGCTGCTATCTGTTCTTGTCTCCATAAACCTCTCTTCCCTGATGCTTAAGGAACTCTCGTATTTTATTATCGGCATGGGTGGTGTTATTGCTGGGATAGCGGTGGACTATGCAATTCACGTGTATATGGCAGTGCGTGCCAGGGGCGGCCGGGCCGATGCCGTTAAGGACGTAGCAAAACCGGTGGTTATCGGAGCGCTGACCACCATAAGCGTTTTTGCCGCATTTTTCTTTTCCAGTGTGCAAGGATACCATCAGCTTGCTTTCTTTTCGATTCTCAGCATTGTCTTGTGTCTTGCCGGGGCGTTGTTCATTTTACCTCATTTTTTGGGTTGTGGAGCTTATGACCGATTTCCCGGTATGATTCAAGGCTCAAGGCTCAAGGCTCAAGGGTCAAGGCTGAAAGCTGAAAGCAGGAATCTTTTAGGTTTTAGCTTTCAGCTTTCAACTCAAATGCCGGATACAATACGAGTTGCCTGCTGGGGAATGGTTATGGTGACCGCTGTGATCTTGTCTTGTCGGGTAACCTTTAACAGTGATATCAGCCAGCTTGACGGGAGTGAGCCGGAAATTATTCAAGCGGAACAAAAGTTCCATCTTGTGTGGGGAGGAGAGGATAAACCGGCGGTTTTTGTCGTGCCCGGAAAAACTCTGGAAGAAGCGCTTTTGCAGAATGAACGAATTTACCGGGAAGCAACGGCTGAGGTGGGAGAAGACAATTTTTCAAGTTTTGCGGTGATATGGCCATCAAAACAAACACGGAATTCAAATGCCATGCGCTGGAAAGCGTTCTGGAAGCAAGGAAAGGAAGCCAAACTGAAAAAGCTTCTTCGTGAGCATGGCCCTGCGTATCATTTTTCCGAAGATGCCTTTTCTCCGTTTTTTGAACATTTGTATGCCGGTACGGTAGTTCAAGGTGAGCCAGAAGGACTCAGCTTTTTCGAGACGTTGAAGGAACGGTTTGTGCTGAAGAAACAGAACGGGTACCAGGTGTTATCGTTTTTCCCAGATGAAGATCAATATGTTACGGCCTTGACAGCAGTAAGCAGTGGTTATCCGGGGACATTTTTGGTATCCCGGAAAACGCTCTCCCGCGCCCTTTCGCAATCCGTTTCCTCGGAAATTGTCTTGCTGTCTGGCATTGCCGCGTTGTTTATTCCGGCAATGACGTGTTTGTTGTTGAAGGATATACGATTAGCCGCGCTGGCCCTGGTTCCGGTTGTTACCGGCATTATGGTGGTACTGGGGATGATGTCCGTACTGGCGTTGTCTGTGAATGCGCCCAGTGTGATTGCTGCCATGGTTGTTGTTGGTCTGTGCATCGACTACGGTATATTCATGGTCTATACGTGCCGGTATGACTTGCGGACAGGGACGCGTATGGCAGTAACGCTGTCAGCGCTCACAACCCTTATTGGAGCCGGCGTACTCTTATTTGCTAAACATCCGGTACTGTTTTCTATCGGGATAACTCTGGTGACAGGCGTATCGGTGGGTTACGTTGCTTCACTGATAGTTGTTCCGGCTTTGTACAGGTTGTGGCTAAAGAATGCATAACCGTTCACGCACATTCCAAAATCAACAATCCAAAAGAGCCTTTGCTATCGTGCCACAGTTGATAATTGTAGGTCTACTGGTGTTGTCCAGCACCGGCTGCAGTAGTATTCCTTTTCAACGTGTTTCCTATATTCCCGTTGATGCAATTGAGCCTGCGGCCGTGAGGAGAGAGTTTGCCCAGTCACTCCCTCCTCAATTCCAGCTTGTCAATACAATCGTTTTCCAGTATGGCAGGTATGCCATTTCTGTTATCGGGTATAGTGCTGTGGATACTCGTCAGAAGGTTTTTACAGTCGCAGGCCTTAATCCCCTCGGGGTTAAGCTGTTTGAATTATCAGGGGACGCCAATGACGTTGAGTGCAGGTTCGCTATCGAAGAATTTACCCGCCGGGGTAATTTTGCTCGCGCAGTGGCAGACGATATCAGGAGAATATATTTTGACCGTGTTCCTGGTCCTGAAGCCAAGGTATACAAGGAGAAATACAAAATTATTTTCAGACAGGCGACAGCAGCCGGTGTAATGGAATATGTCTTTGCGGGGATTGATAACGCGCTCATTGAAAAGCGGTATTACAAGGGAAGCTGCCGGGTATGGACTGTTTCTTATTACGAATACCGCCGGGAAAAGGAAAAGCTGTATCCGGCTGGTATCATACTCACCCATCATGAACACCAGTATCAATTGGTTGTGCGATTAAAGGAGATCCGGTCATGAACGTGCTTGTACAGGAAATCAAACAGTGCATGTCTCATTTGACCGAAACTGACGAAGGGAAGGTGACGGCCCGGTTTGTATTTCCCGAGGATTTCATCGGTTTTCAAGGACATTTTCCCGGCAGGCCTGTACTCCCTGGAGTTTGTAAGATACAGGCTGTGGTGGTGATCCTGGAGACATGGCTTAAAAAAAGAGTCAGACTAAAAGAAATCATCCTGGCCAAGTTCTTTTCGCCCGTCTCCTGCGGTGAAGAACTGTTTTTTGAGTGCCTGGAGCAAATGGAGAGCGGCAAAGAAGCCATAGTGAAAGCACTTATAACCAGTAAAGGTAAGAAAATCGCCAAATTGCAGTTAAGAGTGAGTCTTGAAGAAGAAAAACAAAGGGCGCAATGACGGTGCGGCGTAGGAAGAACGGGTACTTTAAGCGCATTGAAGGGATGCCCGAATCTCTGCTTGTGCGAGTAAAAAGGCGGGTACATTTCAGCGAGGCCGATATTATGGGGATCGCCTGGTACGGCAGGTACGCTGCCTATTTTGAAGAAGGAGCCACTGCGCTCGGCAGAAACTGCGGTCTTTCGTACAAAGATTTTTATGAGGCGAACCTTCGTGCACCCATCGTGCAGTTTCATATTGATTATCACCGGCAGCTTACCCTGGATGAAGAGTTTACCATTTTGGCGTCGTTGATATGGAGTGATGGCGCGAGGCTGAATACCGAGTACGCGCTGATAAAAGAGGATGGTAGTATTGCTGCCACCGGGTATACCGTGCAGATGTTTGTTGATAGTATTACCGGAGAGGTTTGCATTACTTCTCCAGAGCTTTTGGAACGGTGCCGCGGCCGGTGGAAAGCAGGAGAGTTTAAGTGTCTGCGGTAAAATCAGTTGTTGTTGCATGTGACATGGTAACTCCTTACGGCTGGGGGATTGATCCCTGCTGGAATGGACTATTGTCCGGGAAGACGGCAATCGGGCGGCTGGACCGCTTTGAAACAAAATATTTTCTGACCGGAAAGGCCGCAGTTGTCCCTGGCCTTGCTGGCGGGCAGGATGAATCGCTGGTGATACAGATGTTGACGCCGCTGCTGACAAAAAGATCTGCGGTTATTCCTGATGACGCGCTCTTGATTCTGGCAACTACAACAGGGGAGATCGAGATTCTGGAGCGGCATATCCTGGACGGGGGGCCGGATCCTGCAGGCAGCCGTCTCAATTATTTGCTTAACAAAGTGATAGGTCTGAGCGGGGTAAGTGGTCCCGGCATCGTAGTTTCTGCAGCCTGTGCGTCATCAAGCACGGCCATTGCTCAGGCAGCGACTATGATTTGCTCCGGTGAGCGTGATTGTGTGCTCGTTGTTGCCTGTGACAGTGTGAGCGAGTTTGTGTTTTCCGGTTTTTCTTCTTTGATGGCACTGGATAATGATATGGCGCGACCTTTTGACAAAAACAGAAGCGGTTTGACTCTTGGTGAAGCAGCAGGATTCATGTTGCTCATGAGTGAATCGAGGGCATCAAGGGAAAAGAGACCGGTGATCGGAGAAGTGGTCGGCTGGGGATTAACGAGTGATGCCAATCATATGACCGGCCCTTCACGGGACGGGAGCGGATTGGCGCTGGCTATTCAAAAAGCACTGCAATCAGCAGATATCTCTGAGGATGCTGTGGAATCCTTGGCAGCCCATGGCACGGGAACCGTATACAACGATTCCATGGAAATGAACGCGTTTAAGACGGTTTTTGAAACGCGGTGCATACCGACGTATTCGATCAAGGGCGCAATAGGACATACTATGGGAGCAGCCGGTCTGGTAGAAACAATTGTGGCCTTTGAGTCATTAAGAGAAAAAGTTGTTCCGCCTACGGTGAACTTGCTGGATGTTGATGAGGAGGCCAAGGGGTGGGTCTCTTCGGAAGCTTGCGCAGTTGATGGTGGGGTAACTATTTCTACGAACTCGGGGTTCGGCGGAGTGAACAGTGCCCTGGTGTTGGGAAAGTGAGCTCCCATCTAATAAAGGAGGAGAAAAATGAAAGAAACCATCTTTTTCAAATTCATGATTGCAGTTGTATTTTTATCTTTTTCAGGATGTGCCGTAGGTAACAGACACACATACCATAATGCAAGTATTGATTTTAACAATGAAGGCACATTCAAGATTGCAGTAACTACTCATGACCAGCGAAGTTATGTAGTAACTGGAAAAAAGAATCCTGATTTTGTAGGTTTACAGAGAGGAGGCTTTGGTAATCCCTTTGATATAACTACAGCTAGCGGAAAATCTTTGGCAGAAGATATTACAAATACAATTGCACGGTCATTAAAAGCTAAGGGATATGATGCAATACCAGTAATAGTAAGTCATTCAGATATTGACGATAGTGTCAGAGCAGCCTTGAAAAACAAAAATGTTCATCGTTCATTACTGCTTACCCTAAATGAATGGAAAAGTGATACCTATAATAACACAGCACTAAAGTACGATGCAAACCTTGAAGTATTAGACAAAAATGGAAAAACAATAGCTGAAAAAAGAATCTCGGGTGAGGATGATTTAAAAGGCAGTTTCTTGAATCCGCCTGCACATGCTAAAAAGGTGATCCCTATTGCATTCAAAGAAAAACTTGAAATATTGTTAAACAGCAAACAAATCTCTGATGCTTTGAAGTGATTAGAAATGATCAATGGAGATTAAAGGCTGACCAGCGTTGAAGCGGACGCGGTTACTCCTTTGCTCTCCGTAACCACGCTGCTTAACTTTGTCGTTCTGCCACGATGAAAATGGATGACGTTCTCACCAACTTCCATAGCCTCATTTTTTACCACGGTACGTCCTTGGAGGCGGCGGAGTGGATTATCTGAGAGGGCTTCAGAGTATGGTTCTATGACGAAGAGATGGGACGGAATTGCAGTGGCGGGAACCTCGGGACAGGAATCTATATCACCTGCAACTGGCGGATCCCTCTTTGGCTTGGATCAACTCTTCTATGTGTTGCTCTAAAACCCGGAACACGAATCCTCGACTCTTCTGATGTAAGTACGCGGCATAAAGATGAACCAATAGTCATACGAGCATCAGCAGTCAATCACTGCCAGATGGCTAATACTGCTAATTGGAGAAAGGTGTTCAGGATGGTTCTGGAAGATTATATGAATACAGCAAAGGATAAATTTAAGGGTTTGAAACCTTAGTAATCGCGTGAAAACTCATGATTGTCATTACAGGCATCGGATGGATTAGAGAGAAAGCGTACGGCAGTGTGATGCGGAAACTGCGCCGGGATTACACTGACACAAAATCGCTGCATTCACGGCTTGAACATGAATCGGTGTTTTTGTATCCGGTAAAGAATTTCGGCAGGTTTGATGCGGTTTCGAAAATGGTGTGCTGTGCCGGTGCGCTGGCTTTGCGTGATGCCGGCATAACCTATCCCGAGGACCATAAGCAGGATATGGGGATTGTCGGCACCAACACTGTCGGGTGTCTGGAATCGAATGTGCGCTATTTCAAAGATTACGTCGAAACCGGCAGGAATTTGGCACGAGGAAATCTTTTTATCTATACCCTGCCATCAAGCCCCTTAGCTGAAGCAGCGATTTCATTTGGGCTCCACGGACCGCTGCTGTATATGACGTTTCAGCAAGAACAGATTCCATCATTAGTGCGATGTGCTGGAAAAATGATCTTTCGTGGAGAGACATCAGCGATGCTGGCCGTGAAGGCCGATGAAAATGAAGCGGTATGTTTTGTTCTCAGACGGGAAGAAGATGTTTCGACAAAAAGAGCATTCAGCGTTGAGAATGTCATTGGTGCTGCTGAGAAAATGTCTCGCTTTGATGACATGATAAGTTGGTATGCAGGGCTAAAGACCTGCGGTACCTGATGTAGTGCAAGCCTTTAGGCTTGCTGTAATAGTTCATTCCTGTTGTCATTTCGAACGAATGTGAGAAATCTTATCCACGATGGCACGCAGTCACCACATCATAAGATTTCTCCGTACGGTCGAAATGACAGAGAGAAGGTGAGGGGAGTCGACTATTACGGCTTGCTTATCTCGATAAAGGGGAAACGTTGAAAGTAAAGCTGATATATCCAAAGTGGCCAAAATTGAAGAATCAGCCGGAGTTTAATCTTCCGCCCCACGGAGTGGTGTGTTTCGCTGCTACAATACCAGATGATGTTGAGATTTCCTTCTGCGATGAAAATGTTGAAGAACTCGATTTCGATGAAAATGGGGACTTGATCGCCATATCGGTTTTGCTGACGTGCCAGATTCCTCGTGCCTGGGAGATTGCCGATTGGTATCGGTCTCACGGAAAAAAGGTGGTGTTCGGTGGTATCGCTGCAATGCTCCATGCCGAAGAAACGATGCAGCATGCCGATGCTGTTTTCGTAGGGGAGGCGGAAGGACGGTTTGATACCGTTATCAATGATTTTAAGAAAGGGCAGTTAAAAAGAGTCTATAACTACCATCGTGATTTCCCCGACATGAAGTTAATAGGGAGTGCCCGGCGTAGCATTCTTAAACGCGAATTGTATAATTTCCGGGGGGTGCAAATGGTTGACCTGGTGCATGCCTCCCGGGGATGCCGGTTCAACTGTTTCCCCTGCTGTACACCGTATTTGGGGGGGCGCAAGTTCAGGCCGCGTCCTATGGAGGCCGTAGTCAAGGAGCTGGAGAGTATTGACAATAACCGTGTGTTTTTCGTTGATAATTCGCTCGCTCAAGATGATGAATGGGAAAAAGAGCTGTTCAAGACAATTGCGCCGTTGAAAAAGAAATGGATATCTCATCCCATAAAGGATAACGACGAAATACTTGACCTGGCTGCCAAAGCCGGGTGCTGGTATATGTACCAGGCCATCGTGGACACATCGGATCATATTCGTAAGAGGATATTGCGGGTTAAGGAACGCGGCATCGGAGTGGAAGGAACGGTTCTGTTAGGGTTGGATAATCATGATGAAGATTATATTAGACGACTCGTCGATTTTCTCCTGGAAATAGATCTCGATCTTGCCGAGTTTACCATCCTCACACCCTTCCTTCACACGCCGATCAGGCAGCAACTGGAGAAGGAGAACAGGATCCTCCACAATGACTGGAGCCGTTATACGACAGGAGAAGTTGTCTTTCAACCAAAGAAAATGAGCGTGGCCTCGCTACAGGAGATGTATGAATATGCCTGGGAAACATTTTATGCGGACTGCTCCAAGGAAATACAAATGGCAAAACTGTACCTCAAGGTTATTGAAAAGGAAAGGAGAGACGGAACGTATAAGAGAGTAAAGCTGAGTGCCAAGCGTCCGTGGGGTTACACCGGCAAAAGGAAGCAAACCGCATGAAGGTTTTGCTCATTTCTTCCAATGTTTCCAATACTCCGTATCCCGTTTATCCGCTTGGATTGAGCATGGTTGCTGCAGCATTACAAAGTGCCAGGCACAAGGTGTATCAATTCGATTTGCTCCAAAATAACGGGTCACTGGATACCCTGGCCGACGAGATTAGACAGATTGATCCAGACAT
Organism: Desulfobacterales bacterium; assembly: GCA_023129535.1. Classification (GTDB taxonomy): domain Bacteria; phylum Desulfobacterota; class Desulfobacteria; order Desulfobacterales. The sequence goes on along the minus strand of JAGMBW010000063.1, from coordinate 22,287 downwards.
TATTGGCATATCAATACGGAATATAGATAATGTAAACCTTTTAAATGAACAGCGGTATATTAATGTTGACAGTAGTGTTGTGCAAAAAATACGAGGGCAAACGGATGCCCCCGTTGTATTAGGTGGTTCAGGGTTTTCCATTATGCCGGAGGTGATCTTGCGTGAGGTGGGCGCTGATTACGGGATTGTGGGAGAAGGCGAGTCGCTGATGGTTGACTTTGTTGCCAATGCGGGTCGGGGCGTATATCCCGAGGAACGATGTATTCGAGCATCGTTCAAGCTGAGCGGGAAAAAAATCCCCTCGGCTTGTTACGATGATCGGCTTATGGAGTTTTACCTCAAAAGCGGCAACATGGCTTCTATCCAGACAAAACGGGGGTGTATTCACAACTGTGTTTATTGTTGCTATCCTCTACTGGAGGGTTCTACCATTCGTCCCAGAGATCCGCAGGCCGTGGTAGACGATATCGAGATGCTGGTGGATAGGCACCAAGTGCGGTATATTTTCTTTACCGATTCGGTTTTCAATGACGACCAGCAGCATTATCTTGCTGTGGTCAGGGAGATGAAAAAAAGGGGTGTGTATGTTTCCTGGACCGCTTTTTTCAAGCCGCAAGGCCTGGATGATGAGAGCGTGGCGCTGATGAAACAGACCGGACTGAAGGCGGCGGAAATCGGGTCTGATGGACCTACTGATACGACGCTGCGCGGACTCGGAAAATCATTCCGGTTTAAAGATATACTTGACTGCAATGACCTGTTTGTCAGCCACGGTGTTGCCACGGCACATTATTACATGTTCGGCTGCCCGGGTGAAACACGGGAGACGGTCCTGGAAGGGATAGAGAATATCAAAAACCTGAAGAAAACAGTTTCATTTATTTTTATGGGCATTCGGATCCTTCCTGACACCGTTCTTGCCAGGATAGCGTGCAGGCAAGGTTTCATTTCCCATGACCAGGCATTGCTGGATTCGGTCTATTATATTGCTCCAGGTATCGATAGGCAGTGGCTGGAAAAGACGCTGACGGATGCGTTTTCCGGTATCAGGCATTGCGTTTTTCCTCCTGATGCCCTGGACAGCAGTTTACAGTTCCTTCATAAACTCGGGTACTCTGGCTCCCTGTGGGATATGCTCATTCCCGGGGGCGAAAAACGGCAAAGACAAAGACGGTATGCAACAAAATAATTCTTTTTCAACCGAACATATCTGGTGTGTGATCCCTGTATTTAACAACAAAGATACGGTCAAAGATATTGTGATGGACTGCCGTTCCCGATTGCAACAAGTGGTTGTGCTTGATGACGGCAGTACTGACACAGATATTTCAGCACTGTTTTCTGGCAGTGATGTCATAGTTCTGAGGCATGAAAAAAACCGGGGCAAGGGAGAGGCGATCTTAACGGCTTTGCGGTTCATTGAAAGCCGGGGCGGCCGTTATATGATTACCCTTGATGCGGACGGCCAGCACTATCCCAGGGATTTAGAAAAATTTATCCCTTTGCTTCAGGACGATGACACGGCCATTGTCGTGGGGTGCAGAAGATTTGACGGAAAGAATATTCCTGGTTCAAGTCGGTTCGGAAGGAACTTTGCTAACTTCTGGCTTCGTGTGGAGACAGGCGTTTCTATTGACGATTGCCAGAGCGGATTTCGTGCCTACCCGGTATGGTACCTTTCCCGAATGAAGCTGACCGGTTCCTATTACGATTTTGAGGCCGAGGTTCTGGCCAGGGCCGTATGGGCCGGGTTGCAGTTAAAGACGGTTGACATTGATGTATGGTATCCGAAATCGCAATTGCGTGTCTCCAGTTTTAGACCCTTTGTGGACAATTTCCGTATCTCGTGCATGCATACTCGGCTGGTAGGAAGGCGTCTTTTGCCCTTTCCTCATCGGAAACTGGTCCCTGCATCCCAAAAGCATGTTGTCTCAAGCGTGCTGCGTCATCCGGTGAGCTTACTAAAAGCATTGCTCATAGAAAACGCAACTCCCGCTGGCCTGGCAATATCAGCGGCTATGGGAACCTTTCTTGCTGCGTTGCCGCTTATCTCAATTCATACACTGGTAATTATCTACGTGGCAACGCGCTTGCATCTGAATAAAGTGATGGCAGTAAACATACAGCATTTGTGCATGCCGCCTTTTGTACCGTTGGCCTGCATCGAATTGGGGTATTATATGCGCAATGGCCGCTGGTTGACAGAGGTTTCCCTGAACACTGTTTTCGGCCAGTTGACGGATAGGCTCTTTGAGTGGCTCCTGGGATCGCTTGTTGTTGCACCGATGGCTGCAGCTATGGTGGGGGTGAGTGTGTTTCTCGTCGCACAGGCATTGCAGAAGAGAGCAAGCAGTCATGCAAAAAGCTGAAGCGTCACGAAAAATTGAAGCCAGGAAACGGGGAAATAGACCTGGCTTCTGGTTTTTCAGGACCTCTGTGCGTTTATTCGGCTTGCGTGGAACATACGGATTTCTGTATATTGTCTGTCTCTATTATGCGCTTTGTGACCGGTCGGCTATTTCTGCGGCCCTGTCGTATGTAGATAGGAGGTTTCCGGGCTCAGGTTTCTTGAGAAGGCGCCTTGACGTCTACCGCCTGTTTGTGAGCCAGGGGAAACAACTTATTGACCGGTATGCTGCTATTTCGGCACTGGCCATCTTTGATATCCGGATAAAAGGGTATGAGCAGTTTATGGCCCTTGTACAGGATTCCCGGCAAGGACTTATCTTGTTAACAGCCCATGTCGGTAACTGGCAGATTGCCATGACGACCCTAAAAGATATAGGAAAAACCGTCTATCTTCTTATGCGCCCGGAAGATAACCCTGCCGTGCAAGATTCACTGCATATCAGCCGTGAACAGGTACATATCAAAATTATTTCTCCCGAACAACATCTCGGCGGTGTCGTCGAAATTATGAACGTATTGAGGGAGGGCCACGTTGTATCTATTATGGGTGACCGCAGCTACGGTTTTAACGCAATTGAAGTCTCATTCCTCGGGGAAAAAGCCTGGTTCCCGCACAGCGCTTTCAGCATCGCTGCGGCTGCAGGGTGCCCGGTAGTGGTTTTGTTATCAGTTAAGGTTTCTGCCCATCGGTATGTCGTTGATGTATCCAATGTGCTGTACCCCCGCTACGAGGGCCGACGAGATAAGCGAGAGCAGCTCCAACAGTGGGTTCAGAAGTTTGTCGCCATGCTTGAGAGATATATAAACCAATATCCTTACCAGTGCTTCTTGTTTCACAATGTCTGGAGAGAAGAGTCCAAAAGCGCTACTGGATGAAGTGAGTACCCATATCCCCCCCTGGCTGGCTAATCCTTACCCACAAGTTCCTCCCCCTTGCTGGGGGAGGTTAGGTGGGGGTGAAAGAATGACAGCATGTTGTTTAGCGAGGAGAGAATGAATGGAAGATCAAAAAGAAAAGAGATTGGCGGATATACGAGAAAAGTTAAAAGGACTGTTGGTAGAAAACCTGTCATTAGAGGATGTGACTCCGGATGAGATCAAAGACGATGAAATCTTGTTTGGAGACGGACTTGGCCTCGACTCTTTGGATGCGGTAGAGATTGTCGTGCTGCTGCAGCGGAACTTCGGTCTGGAAGTTAAGGATATGGAGAAAGGCCGGGAAATATTTTATTCAATTGATACTCTGGCGCGGTACGTATACGAGAACACAAAAAATAAGTCATGAACGTAGTTATAACAGGAATAGGTGGGATATCTGCCGCAGGCGCAAATCTCGTAGAAATTCTGGACACCTTTCAATCTGGAAGACGAAATGGAGGTTCTGTTTCTCTCTTTCCTACTGTTTTGACGTACCCGGTCTTTGAAGTAAGAAACATAGCGAGGAAATGGCACAGGGAAGGGATGCGCACCTTAAGTCTTGCCCTCTGTGCGGTAGAAGAAGCGCTTGGTGATGCTGGGTTACAAGATGACCTTTCCGGCCTCAGGGTAGGAATCTGCCTCGGGACTACCGTGGCAAGCCAGTTGAATGACCTTGAATTTTACCGCACGTACCGAAGTGCTGGGACGGCAGCAATCGATGCCGTTGACAGGTTCTTAAAGGGGAACCTTGCCGAAGCTGTTGCCCGTACCATTAAAGTACGTGGACCGGCTGCTACTGTGGTCAATGCCTGTTCGTCCGGTGCCGATGCCATTGGCGTGGCCTTGTCCTGGCTAAGAAATGGTGTATGTGATATTGCTCTTGCCGGTGGAGCAGACGAATTGAATCTTGTCCCTTTATGCGGTTTCGGGTCCCTGGGGATTGTAAGCGACTCGTTGTGTAGCCCCTTTGACCGGGACCGAAGGGGTTTGAACTTAGGTGAAGGAGCCGGTGTTGTTATCCTTGAGACGGAAGCGGTTTCCCGTGAAAGAGGCATTGAGCGGGTGTTGTATCTTTCAGGATATGGTTCAGCAGCCGATGCCTATCATCTTACCGCGCCCCGTCCTGACGGTACAGGATTGGAGGCAGCATTGCGCAAAGCCTTGGCTGAAGCGAATATTACTCCCCGGGATGTGTGTTTTGTGAATGCCCACGGTACGGCAACCCGGGATAATGACAAGGTTGAAGGCACGGTCCTTGCGGGAGTTTTTGGGCCAGGGATCAAGTTTTTCTCTACCAAAGGGTTTACCGGCCACACCCTTGGTGCAGCAGGCGCTTTGGAGGCGGTCTTTACCGCGGCTGCACTTCGAAAAGGATGGATACCGGCCAGTATCGGTTTTGTTCACCAGGATGATGAAATATCTGTCAGTCCGGTTACGGAGAAGACTCGCATACACGGACGTTTTGCGGTTTCTACGTCCCTGGCTTTCGGTGGAAACAACGCCGCGCTTGTTATAGCCTGCGCGGAAAACGGCGGTTCTTAAAGGTAAGGTATGAACGTTGCTGGAATAGGCGTTGTTTTTACACGCGGACGCGGGATCGATAGCTATGAAGAAGCATTGCGGCAAGGGTGGGTCCCTCCATGTCGCGTTGAGCTTTCTTCTGCTCCGGACATATCATTACCCGTGTACTACGTGGCACAAGAAACTATCACAGACAAGGCGGTCTTACGAAGAATCCGCCGGGCAGATAGATTCAGTAAAATGGCTGTGTTGGCGGCTTGGGATGCCGTGCAGGACAGCGGTATCGTCCTTGAGGAAAAGGGATCTTCTCTCGGCATTATTGTCGCAACAGCCTTCGGACCCCATGCAACAACGTTTCGTTTCCTTGACGATATCCTGGATTACGGCCATGCCAACGTGTCTCCAACGATATTTTCTCATTCCGTCCACAATGCTGCAGCGTCCTACATTGCATACGTGCTAGGTACCCGGGGGCCGACATTGACACTGAGCCAATTTGCCTTCTCCTTTCATCAGGCCATTATCCTGGCTGAATCGTGGCTTAATGAAGGCCGTTGCGACTATGTGCTTGTGGGAGGTGTTGATGAATGCCATACTGTCATGGAGTATATTTGCAGTCAGAAATTGGCCATAGCTGATGACGGCAAGATTAAACCATTCCATTTTTCGGCTTCACCGTCGGCCGTGCCCGGAGAGGGAAGCGTGTTTTTTTTGGCAACACGCACAAACACGCCCAAGACGTACTGTGAGATATCGGGGCTTTTTTTATATGGTGACGGCATTGAAGAAGCTCCCGACATGTATATTTTTGATGCTGACGGGATGGCCGGCGATGAAAGGGGGTATAAGGATGCAGCGGCTACAAGTGTGATGATTGCCGGGTATTCCCCGGTGTTCGGCAGTATGATGACGGGCAGCGCCTTTCATTGTGCGGCAGGTGCGCTCATGTTGAAGCATCAGATCCGGTATGCCTGTCCTGTTCAGGACAATTCATGCGGTGTCAATTTGTGCGCGGTGACTGAATCAGCTGAAATCAAAAAAATTTGGTGTGTTAGAATAAACTGCGTTCATGAAAAAGCTAGTATTAGACTCAAACTGGAATAAGTTGTTTGTTACCTAAGAGAAGGAGGTGCAATGATGAAAAAGACTCGGAAAGCATTTGTGTGTATGGTGGCTCTTTCCCTCGCCTGCCTGTTTGGGGTTTCTGCGGTGTACGCTGATAATCCAGAAGGCAAAACGTATTTTACGAGGGCCAATATCTGGTTTGAGAATCCGCAAAAAATCCTTTCCACGAATTATCATAAAGGAGCTATCCTACCGGTGGGAACAAAAGTGAAGATTGACCGTTACAGCAGGAACAAAATCAAGTTCACCGTGGTTGATAAAGGACCGACATGTACCTTCATTCATGTGCGAAAACATAGTACAATCGATCTGCAGGCGTTTTTTGACCGGTATTTTTCCCAAGAAAATCCTATGGCCAGTGGTGGTGTTTTTCATACCTTCACAAAGGACGAACAGGAAAATATCAAGAACGGTACCATTGCTGCCGGCATGCATCGAGATGCAGTGTTAATGGCGTATGGATATCCACCGAGCCACAGGACGCCAGTTTTGTCCAGTGACTTCTTTACTTACTGGTTAGACCGTTTCCGCAAGGTTATGGTTACTTTTAAAGATGATAGAATCCTGAACGTGAGATGAGCACCAAATAGCTGGACAACAGAAAGTTCGAAAATGACGGTGAAGCGTGTCGAGGAAACATTAATCCGTGAGGTTGCTGCAATTTTGTCGGTAGACCCGTCCACGATTGCACCGGATGTCCCCCTTCATGAGCTGGGGGTTGATTCACTGAGCTTCGTGGAACTCCTGGTGGTCATTGAAAAAACGTTTGACCTAAACTTGATGGAGTCGGGACTCACCAAAGAAGATTTTCAGAGCATTCGTTCTCTGGCATCGTGTATCAGCAGGATGGGATAATGGTTCATCTCCCCTTTTCCAAAAACAAACGTTATCTAACGGGGATAGATTGGATCGTTCATGCCTTTGACCACATGACCAAGCGGGCAACCGGCGCCGGTAACATGTCCCAGATCGTCCTGGAACTTGACGGTGCCGCGCCAGAAGATGAACTCCAGCAGTGCTTGACCCGATTTATCAACAAATACCCAGTAGTAAATGGCCAACCGGCCAGGGACTACAACCTTGCCCCATACTGGAAAATACCTCCCCAGGGACAAAGACCTCCATTGTCATTTAGTATCTCTCGTTTAAGCGATGGGGCGGGTGGTGCCGAAGTCTTTGCGCGTCTTGCACAGGCAGTGAATGCGCCGTTTAAGAGTCGCCGGGAGCACCTGGGCTTTCATCTCCTCTATGCCGGCAAAAGAAGTTTTGTGGCCATGACGTTTGACCACCGTTTATTTGATGCCCGGGGAGCCGAAGCGTTTTTGGGCCTGTTCCAGGAGGAATTTGAAGGCAAGGGAGAGTGCTCTGCGGAAATTTCTCTTACGGAACCGGCCCACCTGTGCCGTTGGCGAGAAAAATTTAAGGCTGGCCAACACGTGAACCGAGCATTTCTGCGCCTGGGGGAAAAGGCACCGCCACGTGTTCTTCCCATACCGTCAGCGCCAAATAGGCAGCGTATCAAGTTTAAGATCATTCCCTTCGACGAACAGCAAACCGCTGCGATTGTGGATACCGCGTATAACGAGGCGGGGTATTTACTACTTATGCCTTACGTACTGGCGGTTGCGGTGAAGGTCTTGCACGGGATTTTTGCTGCCAGGGACATACGTGCCGGTGATTACGTGATTTCCGTTTCTATTGATACGCGTCCACCGGAAAAGGTAGGCCAAGAGATATTTTTTAACCACCTCTCCTTTTTCCTGTTCCTGATTCAAGGCCATGAAGCGGGTCGTTTTCCTGCCCTTCTGGCATCGATTAAGCGCCAAATGTATGACCAGGTAAAATCGGGATTGCCCAGCGATATCGAGGAGGCAAGTACCTTGATGCGGATTGTTCCTTTGCCTATTTTGAGTCATTTGATGCGACTGCATTTAAAGGGGCAAATTGCTTCTTTCTGTTTCTCATACGTGGGAGAGACCGCGTATACGTATTTCCGGTTCATGAGGAATAAGGTGTGCAATATCTTTCATATGCCACGGGTTCCGGTGCCGCCGGGCCTGGGTATATTCTTCCACCAGTCTCACGGCAAACTCAATGGCGTTCTTTCTTATGCCGAGGGGATGCTGAGCGATGATGAGGTAAATACCATGGTTCACAGGATGGAATCCCTGCTGGGAGTGTGATGGGACAGGAAACGAAAAAGTGTGAAGTCCTTGTTGTGGGCGGTGGGGTTGCCGGGATATCCGCGGCCGTAACGGTTGCACGGGAAGGTGTTTATACGGTCCTGATGGAAAAAAACACTTTTGTCGGGGGGGCAGCGGTAATCGGTTTGCATCGTTTTATCTGCGGATTGTATGCTCATGGGATGGGGATGCCGGATCACACGCTCAATGAAGGCATCGCGCCCGAAATCTGTGCCAGGCTCAAAGGCCTGGCACCGGACAAAGCAGTCCTGCCCATGGGAAACGTGTACGTTCTACCTTATGCCACGCAAGATCTTGTATCTGTTTTTCGGTCGCTGAGTGCAGCGGAGGAGCAACTTGACATTTTGTACAATACGCAGGCGGTTTCGGTAAAAACAGAGGAGCATACCATTGTTGTGGTAAAGGTACGCAGTTTAGAGGAGGAGTTTGATATTGCCCCACGCGTGATCATTGACTGTAGTGGTGATGGCATCATCGTCCAGTTAAGCGGTGCACAGTACCAGGTCTCTCCACCTCATAAGCGTCAGCTTGCGGGATTCACCATTCGGGTGAAAGGCTTGCGGGATGTGGATGATATGGTCGCATTGCGGGTTCCCTATTGTCTGGCTCAGGCGGTTCCAGGAAAAAAGATGCCCTCTTACCTGAGGTTCACGACTTTTGTCCCCGGTGATGAACAGGATGAGGGGTACTGTAGACTCAACATCCCTCCTGTAGTGGAAGGGGATAGGAACAAACAGGCAAGGAAGGATGCCCTGCTCGTACACAGCTACCTCTCTCAAGTGTTGCCCGTATTCAGGGGTTCTACTATTGCGGAAATGTCTCCTGAGGTTGTTGATCGGGAAGGACCCCGTTTGTGCGGCGAGTATACGTTAAGTGCTGAAGACGTGGTGAAGGCACGAAAATTTCCTGACGGGATTGTAAGAAATGCCTGGCCCATTGAGTTGTGGGACCAGGAAAAAGGGGTATGCTACCAATATCTCCATCCCGGTGATTATTACGAAATCCCGTTGCGTTGCCTAAAAGCACAGGATATCTCCAACCTTTATTGTGCAGGCCGGTGTATTTCGGTGTCCCACGAGGCGTTAGGGTCTACCCGGGTTATGGGAACGTGTATGTCCCTTGGTGAACAAGCCGGTCGTGAGGCTGTGCATTGCGCAGCTTAGGCCATAGGCGCTTTCGGAAAATCTTAAAGCAGTAACAGGAAACATTCATGAATATTGTACACACAATCAGGAATGAAACGGTCGATTACCGGGACAAAACCGCCATTATTGAAGGAGACCGGCAGATTTTTTATCAAGACCTCTTTACCGCTGTAGGCGACATTGCCAATGAATTGAAAACACACGGGGTCCGGCCAGGTAAACGGGTGGCATTATTGTGTGGAGACAGTATCGATTATATCATTGTCAGTCTGGCCGTTCTGTCAGTGCACGCAGCAATTGTGCCCATATCTCCGTCGCTATCCGGCGATGAACTCGATGCCGTGCTGAAGCGGATCGATGTAAATTTTCTTGTTTTTGATAAGGCGGTATACTTCCGAGACGATGCACTTCCGGTTTTTTCCGGCACCGTCTGTGAAAAAGAATTCTTCCTCTATCGTCGTGCAGCGCGAGAACAGCTTCCGGCAAGCTATTACGAATTGAATCCCGCCTTTATCCGCTTTTCATCCGGCACGACCGCTGCCAGCAAGGGCGTGGTGCTCTCCCATGAGTCTGTTATTGAGAGAACGGATGCTGCGGATAAAGTTCTGAACATGACTGCCGATGACGTGGTGATATGGGTTCTTTCCATGAGTTTCCACTTTGTGGTCACCATCCTTCTTTTCCTGCGGCGGGCGGCAACCATTGCCCTCTGTGGCGGTACATTTCCAGAATCTCTGCAGGAGGGACTTATTCGTCATAGAGGCACCTTTCTATACGCCTCCCCTTTTCACTATCATGTGTTGAGCCGTTCGGATATTTTTTCCCGGGATTTGCTGTCCGGTGTCCGGCTTGCAGTCACTACGGCAATCAATTTGCCGGTGTCTGGAGCACGCGATTTTTATGAAAAATTCGGTTTTGAATTGACCGAAGCATATGGGATCATTGAAGTAGGACTGCCGTTTGTTAATTCTTCCCAAGACGTCGCAAAACGTGGTTCGGTAGGAAGAATCCTGCCTGACTATGAGGTCAAAATCGTAAATGCGGATGCCGAAGGCATCGGTGAGGTCTATCTTCGAGGCAAGGGAATGTTTGACGCCTATTTTTCCCCGTGGCAGGACCGACAGCGGGCATTGCCGGGTGGATGGTTTAACACCGGCGATTTAGGCAGACTCGACAAGGATGGTTTTCTTTTTCTCGTAGGCAGGGAGAAGAACATCATTAATTTCGCCGGGATGAAAATTTTTCCCTACGAGGTAGAGTCCATTCTTAATCAGCATCCCGCTATTAAGGAGTCTATGGTATACGGAGTACCCCACCCCCAGTATGGTGAGCTTCCCTGTGCCAGGATCGTTCTACGAGATGAGATAAAGGCGCATCTTGACATTTATGAAATGCGCAGGTTTTGTTACCGGCATTTAGCCACGTATAAGGTGCCGAAAGAATACCATTGCGTGGCTCGGCTGGATAAGACGGCAAGCGGTAAGCTCAGGCGGTGGTAGTTATTCACTACATTTAATAGGTCAACCCCTGAAAATACCGGATAGAGAACCGCTGATAAAGATGCATTAGGCTTTCGAGTATCAAGAGCGTCTCAGAAGTACTTTACCTGGCGATGTCTTTCAAAAAAAACGTCCCAACATTAAAACAAAAGAGTTGATACCCCGATTATCTTCATCGAGTCCGCCGTTTGAGACATGATGGAGTCGTATAGCCGCGAAAAACGGCTCCCCCGAACCGACCACGAACTCTATGCCAACACCAGCTTGTGGATTGAAGTTGATCCGCAAGCCCTGACCTTCCACCTGAAAGTCGGTATAGATGATCCCAATGCCAGCCTCTACGTATGGCCGCAGACGACTCAGGGCAAAATCATCCAGGTAGTAGAGGGCCAGCATGTCAACAGAAACCATGAAGCGATTTCGGTTCTTCGTTGTCGTAGCGCCAGCACTGCATTCCACCTTGAAGCGCAACGCCTCCGGGGCTGGGTGGCGCCAGACCCGATCATAATCGTACAAGGCAAAGCCGGATACCAGAAAAAAGCGGATATCATTCGTTGGGTCATAAGTGTTTCCCAGGACCATGGCCAGACCATAACGATCTGGGACGACACCCATTATGCCCTCTTCGGCCAAGGCATTTCGCAGACAAGTTACTATGGTCAGAAGTAAAACAATACACGCCAAAAAGATTGCGCATGAAGGGAGTTGTTCCACATATTGCCATGATGGTATGTTTTCCCTCCTGAATATTTTGGGTTCTGTCACATACATTCGACTACCGGACTTATTTGGCCTTGCCGTCTCCACTAAATTCAACTATTGAAGTTGTGAATCGATTCTCCTAACTAAGTAATAGGGGACGTTGCCACTATTACACTATTTGTGAGTTATTTCCCTTGAGCCAGTAAATACAGGTGTCGGTATCTGAGACATATTCAATCATAGCTGAATATCACGACTGGTTGATTTGCGGCTCTCATAGGTCTCATGGATAATCTCTTCGGGTGACCGTTCGTCCTGCCAACTTCCGAAACTCTCCCCAAACATTTCAAGATCTTCCCCTTTTACACTCTCTATCTGAAGGATTTCTTCCTTGAGAAAATGAATCAGTTTGAGAATCTTTGGCAACTCAGACTCCGGCAATCCCCTGATCTCCCTCAACAAAAACTGTTCGTAATCAGTTCTTGGCCTTGTAGTAATAAAACCTCTTGCTTAAAGTTAAGTTGCGGCAGATTCGAGATTATTGATGATTTCTTTCCGCCTTCTTAGCTTAACCATGGGGCCAATAGCTTCGATAATTTGACCGAAAACATCCCTTTTAATTGTATTATTCCATATTTGGGTATGAACCGCAAGTCCCATTTCCCAAACGATATTCCCTTTTCCGGTCACGGCTCAAAGCATCCGGCGATTTTTTGACCACAATAGCGGCACTCGCTTCCCTTTTCCCTGCCGCGGTATTTTCAAGAAAGACCCACGATCTCCTTTAGCCTCTTAGCATTCTTAACCGCATATCCAGCAAAATCATTATCAAAATAGAGGTACGTATCCTTAAAAAACGTGAATGGCAGAGGATGGGATTGCAATGTGGACGTCTTTCCCTTCCCCTTCGAAGCGGCGGGGCCGCGTTACATAAAACCTGTTCCTGACAGGTTCAGGAATCGCAAAGCGATTTTATAACTTGAGAAAAAGTGTTGACAAGGTATCGGCCATTTGTTAATTAAATCTTAAACACGGGTACGCTGTGTTGGGAATTGTTATGATAAGACTTCAAGCTATTACAAGCATCATAGGGATTATAGTTGTAGTCGTAGGGATTATCATATCCCTGCTACCGGCTGAAGGCTTGGTAATGGCTTAGGTTGTTGGACATAAACTCACCAAAAAATCCGTTACCAGGCCGCCTGATAACGGATTTTTTTTATAAGAGTTTGCAAGATGAAAACATGAGTGTTATTGTTTCTTTAGAGATCGTCAAATAGTTGAGTCGTTGAGTCGCAAAATAAGCATGTTAAATAAATCACTATATTAGAGCTTCAACCCCGCCCGCCTCGCCTGAGCGAGCAGGCTCGCGATGGCGGGCAGGTACATCAAGTGTCCAATTTTTATGCAAACCATATAAATTCATATAATGATAACCACTTAACTAATCAACTACTCAACCACTTAACGAGGTCTGTTTCTTTTTGGAGATTTGCGTTATGGAATCAATCGTGGTTTACGACACAACACTCAGAGACGGCTCACAGGGAGAAAAGATCAATTTTTCTGCCCAGGACAAAGTGCGAATTGCCCAGAAACTGGACGCGGTCGGTATTCATTATATCGAGGGCGGGTGGCCCGGTTCCAATCCGAAGGATATACAATTTTTTGAGCTGGCCAAAAAGCTTTCTTTCAACAATGCCCGCCTCACGGCCTTTGGAAGTACGAGGAAGCCTAATACCACTTGCCATGAGGACGAAAACCTAAATGCACTCCTAAGGTCCGAAACCCCTGCTGTAGCCGTTTTCGGGAAAAGCTGGGATCTTCATGTAAAGGAGGTCATGGGCAACACCTTGAAAGAAAATCTGGCCATGATTTACGAAACCGTGGCTTACTTGCGCTCCCATGGCCGAGAAGTCATCTATGATGCCGAGCATTTCTTTGATGGTTACAAGAACAATCCGCAATATGCGTTGGATACCGTAGAGGCTGCAGTTTCGGGTGGCGCTGATTTCATTGTCCCTTGTGACACAAATGGGGGGACGCTCCCTTTTGAAATACAGGAGATCATGGAAAAGGTCCGTCCGAAGATCCCTGTAAAGGTTGGGATCCATGCCCACAACGACTGCGGCCTTGCTGTTGCCAACACTCTGGAGGCTGTGCGTTGCGGGGCTGTCATGGTTCAAGGAACAATCAATGGGTATGGAGAGCGATGTGGCAATGCCGATCTGACCTCGGTAGTTCCCAATGTCCAGCTTAAGATGGGACTCTCATGTATGACAGAGCAGAATTTACGCCGTCTCACAGAGGTGTCGCGCTATGTGAGTGAGGTGGCCAACATGACTCCATTCAACGGGCGCCCATTTGTGGGGGCAAGCGCCTTTGCCCATAAAGGCGGGATTCATGTAAGTGCGGTCATGAAGACGCCAAAGGCTTATGAACACCTGGAACCAGAGGCCGTCGGAAATGAGCGTCGTGTCCTTATCTCGGATCTTTGTGGCAAAAGCAGCGTGGATTACAAGGCGAGGGAATTAGGGATTGAGCTCGGAGGGAATGGATTTGACAGCAGAAAAATCGCCAAAGAGATAAAGCGATTGGAGCATGAGGGTTATCAGTTTGATGCGGCTGAAGGGTCTTTTGAACTCCTGTTGAAAAGACTCACCGGGCAATTCAAGCCGTTTTTTGAATTGGAATCGTTTCGGGTGGCCATTGAAAAAGAGAGAGATCTGCCCTGCAGGGCACATGCCATGATCAAGATTTCCGTGGGGGATCAAAACGAGATCACGGCAGCAGAGGGAAGCGGCCCAGTGAACGCCCTGGACAATGCCCTGAGAAAGGCCCTGAATAAGTTCTTCCGTGTGGACTTAGAAAAAATGCACCTTGTCGATTTTAAGGTGAGAGTAATCGAAGGTCGCGACGGAACATCGGCCAGAGTGAAAGTCTTTATCGACTCGCGCGACCAGGAACATGTGTGGAGCACCATCGGGGTCTCGACAGATATCATAGAGGCAAGTTGGCAGGCATTGCAAGACAGTTTTGAGCACAAACTTTCACATACGTAACTTTCAATTGACGATTGACGATTGACGATTGACGATTGATGATTGTTTGAAAGGTGTCAGGTGTCAGGAGCCAAAAAAGCGAGATCTGTACTGTTCTCAAGGCGTAAGCCGCAAACCTGAACACTGTACTCTTCTCAAGGCGTAAGCCGCAAACCTGAACACTATTCAATATTCAATCGACAATCGACAATCATCAATCAAAGGGCAATCAACAATCGACAATCAACAATCCAAAGGCAATCAACAATCAACAATCATCAATCCAAAGGCAATCAACAATCAACAATCGGATAACGAAGCCGGAGGGCAAGTATGAAAAGCGACAGCGTAAAATCTGGCATGGAACGTGCTCCGCATCGCTCCTTGTTTAAAGCCATGGGATACACAGATGAAGAATTGCGCCGGCCGCTGGTGGGAATTGCTAATTCGGCTAACGACATCATACCGGGGCACGTGGAACTGGAGCGAATAGTCTCCGCCGTAAAGGCCGGTGTCCGCATGGAGGGCGGCACACCCATCGCCTTTGGCACCATTGGGATTTGTGACGGGATTGCCATGAACCATATAGGGATGAAATACTCACTGGCGAGCCGGGAGCTCATTGCAGACTCTATCGAGGTGATGGCGATTGCCCATGCCTTTGATGCCATGGTCATGGTCACCAACTGTGACAAGATTGTGCCCGGCATGCTCATGGCTGCAGCCCGGCTGAACCTGCCTGCGATTGTCATCAGCGGCGGCCCTATGCTGGCTGGCATCCATGAAGGGAAAAAGATAGACCTTGTGAGTGTCTTTGAAGCGGTAGGGGCAGTTAGCTCAGGTAAGTTGAGTGAAGAGGAGTTGGCCGATATAGAAAACAACGCCTGTCCTACATGCGGCTCTTGCGCCGGAATGTTCACGGCCAATTCCATGAATTGTCTGACCGAGGCCATCGGCATGGGCCTTCCCGGAAACGGCACCATCCCGGCAGTCATGGCCGCTCGCACACGCCTGGCCAAAGCTGCGGGCCGCAATATTATGATGCTTTTGAAAAAAAGGATAACGCCCCGAAAAATCATGACGGAGAATGCCTTTGCAAATGCCATGGCAGTCGATATGGCCCTGGGGTGTTCTACGAATACGGTCCTTCATCTCATAGCCATTGCGCGGGAGGCCGGGGTCCGGCTTGAGCTTGACGCCTTTAATGGTATGAGTGAAAGGACTCCTAACCTTTGCAAGCTGAGCCCGGCAGGAAAACATCACCTGGAGGATCTTGATCGCGCTGGCGGTGTGAACGCTGTGATGAAAGAGCTTTCCCGCAAGGGGCTCATCCATGATGAGTGCCTCACGGTTACAGGCCAGTCCGTCAGGGATAATATTGGAAATGCCCGGATCAGAGACAAGAGCGTCATTCGTTCCCTGGAAAGACCGTACCATAAGGGAGGGGGGCTTGCGATGCTGTTCGGTAACCTGGCTCCTTCAGGGTGCGTGGTGAAGCAGTCGGCTGTGGCGCGGGGGATGCTCCGCCATGAGGGCCCGGCTCGGGTATTTGACAGTGAAGAGCAAGCCACCTCTGCCATCATGGCAGGCAGCATAAAGAAGGGGGACGTGGTGGTCATCCGATATGAGGGGCCCAGGGGCGGACCCGGGATGCGGGAGATGCTCGTGCCCACATCTGCCATTGCCGGTATGGGCCTTGACGCTGATGTGGCCCTGATCACTGACGGCCGGTTTTCAGGCGGAACACGGGGGGCTGCCATAGGGCACGTCTCACCCGAGGCCATGGAGGGTGGGACTATTGCCATTGTTGAGGCTGGGGACATGATCGCCATCGATATTCCCGGACGGCGCATCACCTTGAAGGTGCCGGAAAAGGAGATTGAGACAAGGCTTTCAAAATGGCGGGCGCCAAAACCCAAGATATCCAGGGGATACATCGCGCGGTACGCCCGTTCGGTATCTTCTGGTAGCGAAGGGGCTGTGGTGAGGTGAGTCCTATAGCATTTCGGATTTTAGATTTCGGATTTCGGATTTAACAAAAACCGCCCAATAAACCCATTAAGCTCTATCAACCCAATTTGCCTGAAAATCTGGAAATTGTTTATTATGAACATCCATAAGTGCTCGGGTCTAGTGGCTGTTGCTACAGTGCGTAGGAATGGCTTGCTTGATGTAAAGTTGGAAAAAATGAAATCCGCAATCCGCAATCCAAAATCCAAAATCACTATACGGGAGGAGATAAATTGAAAACACTGACAGGAGCCCAAATCATTATGGCCGTGTTGAAGGAGGAGGGTGTTGAGACTATCTTTGGTTATCCGGGCGGCGTTGTCATTGACATTTTTGACGAACTGGGCAAGACGGACATTAAGCACATCCTGGTGCGCCATGAACAGGGGGCAGCCCATGCAGCAGACGGCTATGCCCGGGCAAAGGGGACTGTGGGTGTTTGTCTGGTCACTTCCGGCCCCGGTGCTACCAACACCGTTAGCGGGATTGCCTCTGCCTATATGGATTCTATTCCCGTGGTTGTACTGACAGGCCAGGTGCCTACCAGGCTAATCGGAAATGATGCCTTCCAGGAAGTCGATATCGTGGGAATCACCAGGCCCTGCACCAAGCACAACTATCTTGTGAAACGTACAGACGAGCTCGCCAGGGTGCTAAAGAAGGCATTCCATATCGCACGATCAGGCCGTCCGGGCCCGGTGTTAGTCGATCTTCCCAAAGATGTGACTCAAGGTAAGGCAAGATACGAGCCCTTACCGGAACCCACGATGCCCTCCTACAATCCCACGTATAAACCCAATATTAAACAATTGCGGCGGGCAGTAGGGCTTATTAAGGGAGCAAAAAGACCGGTTATTTTTTCAGGAGGTGGGGTTATCCTTTCTGGGGCATCCAAGGAATTGACCGAGTTTGCCAAGAAGTTGGATGCTCCGGTGACAGCCTCTCTCATGGGTCTTGGCAGCTTCCCGGGGACGAGTCCTCTCTGGCTGGGAATGCTGGGGATGCACGGAACCTATCGGGCCAATATGGCCATCGGGGCATGTGATCTCCTCATAGGGATTGGTGTGCGCTTTGATGACAGGGTAACGGGCAAGGTTGAGACATTCGCACCAAATGCAAATATCATCCATATTGACATCGACCCTACTTCTATCGGCAAGAATATTCCCGTTACGGTCCCAATCGTTGGCGATTGCAAGATCGTCTTACAGGGGCTTAACCGGTTCCTTCGCGAGGAGAAAGTAAAGATAGACAAGAAAAGCCGCAAGTCCTGGCTCGACCAGATAGAAAAATGGAAAAGCACCCAGCCGTTAAGATATGAACAGACGGATGTTATCAAACCGCAGTATGTGATTGAAAAGCTGTACGAACTAACAAAGGGCCAGGCCATCATTACGACTGAGGTGGGACAAAACCAGATGTGGGCTGCCCAGTATTACCACTTTGATCGTCCCAACTGTTTTATTACCTCCGGCGGACTCGGGTGTATGGGCTTTGGTCTCCCTGCTGCCATTGGAGCCCAGGTGGCATGCCCGGACAAACTGGTGGTGGACGTGGCCGGAGACGGCAGTATTCAGATGAACATCCAGGAACTGGCCACGGCAGTGCAATACAATTTGCCGGTCAAGGTGGTTATCTTAAACAACAGGTATCTGGGGATGGTAAGGCAGTGGCAGCAACTCTTTTATGAAAAGCGTTACGCTGCCACAGATATAGAACAGGCCCCTGATTTTGCAAAGCTTGCCGAGTCATATGGCGCCCTGGGCCTGAAGGCCACAAAGCCAGGAGAGGTCGAGGCCACGCTCAAGCAAGGGCTGGATAGTCCAGGCCCGGCTTTCATGGATTTTTGGATAGCTCGTGAAGAATGCGTATACCCCATGGTGCCTGCGGGAGCATCCATAACCGAAATGCTTTTGGCTTAGATTTAGGTTGAGCGGTTCAACGTTCACGGTTCCCGGTTGAAGAGCCCTAACTCTCTGATATCAAGAGCATGATGCTAAAGTTCAGAGGTTCAGCGGTTCAAGGTTCAGAGGTTAAAACCGTGAACCGTGAACCCTGAACCTTCAACCGATCACTTTGGCTTAGAACGGAGACGAATCATGCAGAAACATATCATATCGTTGCTGGTGGACAATGAGCCGGGAGTCCTTGCGAGGGTAGCAGGCCTGTTCAGCGGCCGTGGTTTCAACATAGAAAGCCTTTGTGTTGCAGAGACCCTGGATCCCTGTGTTTCTCGTATTACTCTGGTGACCCATGGAGACGATCCTATTGCGGACCAGATCAAAAAGCAGCTTAACAAACTGATTAACGTCATCAAGGTGTATGACCTGACCGAAACCGAACATGTGGAGCGAGAAATGGCCCTGATCAAGGTCAACGCCAGGGCCGACCACAGGGCAGAGATCTTGAGAATTGTCGACATATTCAGGTGCAATGTGGTTGATGTGAGTCCCGCGCATTACACCATTGAGGTAACTGGAACATCTGACAAGCTATCGGCGATCTTAGGTCTTCTGAAGCCTATGGGGATTCGAGAAATTGCCCGCACAGGGGCTATTGCGCTGGGGCGGGAGAAGAAGTCGGCAGTAGGCAGGTGAGAAACGGAGAAAGGGAGAAAGTGAGAAAGTGAGCAGGGGAGCTTTGGGCGGGGTAATGTCTTAATTGGATTGATGATTGTCGATTGTTGATTGTTGATTGAAAACCTTTTTCAGTGTTCAGGGTTCAGGGTTCAGTATTCAGGGTTTTGACACCTGACACCTGACACCTGACACCTGACACCTTTCAAACAATCATCAATCATAAATCGTCAATCCAGTGATCATCAATCATCAATCATAAATCATCAATCCGGGGGAGAATAGCTATGGCAAAAATCAATTTTGGGGGCGTTTGGGAGGACGTGGTGACTTCGGAAGAATTCCCTCTGGAGAAGGCCAGAGAGGTTCTAACGCATGAAACCGTGGCCATACTCGGATATGGGGTGCAGGGTCCAGCACAGGCCCTGAACATGAAAGACAATGGGATTGCCGTGATTGTGGGGCAGCGCAAGGGGGGCCAGTGCTGGGAAAAGGCGATCCAGGATGGTTTCGTGCCAGGTGATACCCTCTTCTCGCTGGAAGAGGCAGCCGAGCAGGCGACTATCATTCAATATTTGATATCGGACGCTGGCCAGATGGCAGCCTGGCCCAGGATCAAGCCTTGCCTGAAAGAGGGAGATGCCCTTTATTTTTCCCACGGATTTTCTATCGTGTACAGAGATCAGACCGGGGTTATTCCGCCTGAAAATATTGATGTGATTCTGGTTGCCCCAAAGGGTTCTGGAAGAAGTGTCAGATCAAATTTTTTAGACGGAAGCGGCATCAATGCCAGCTATGCGGTCTTCCAGGATTTCACGGGCCGGGCAAAAGACAGAACTTTTGCCGTTGGGATAGCCATCGGCTCTGGATACCTTTTCCCCACGACCTTTGAAAAGGAGGTTTACAGTGATCTCACTGGAGAACGAGGCGTGCTGATGGGCTGTTTGGCGGGGGTGTTTGAGGCTCAGTACAATGTATTGCGCAGACATGGACACAGCCCCAGCGAGGCATTTAATGAGACCGTAGAAGAGTTGACCCAGAGCCTTATTCGACTTGTGGCTGAAAAGGGGATGGATTGGATGTATGCCAACTGCAGCACCACGGCCCAAAGGGGCGCTCTGGATTGGAAACCCCGATTCCGTGATGCAGTGACACCACTTTTCGAAGAGCTTTACCAGCGCGTCGTTTCTGGCGAGGAGACCAGGATTGTACTGGAAGCCAACAGTGCGCCAGATTATAGCGAGAGGCTCAGAAATGAACTGGACGAAATGAAAGATTCGGAGATGTGGCAAGCAGGCGCCGCGGTTCGTGCCCTGAGACCGGAAAACAGGTGATGGAGGTTGCTGTCAGGAAAATCTGGAGGAAAATAACGAAAGGCGCTTGACACGTCCATGAATATGTTATATGTGTACAAGTACCTAGCTTTTCACATACATAATTTTAACCAAAATCCAAAATCCAAAATTCGATAGTATGGTCTGCCTGGGAGAGCATAGAGGAAACACCCAGTCACTTCTGCATGGAATAAAGCGCAAGCTGAAAGACACTGCCGTTTATCCCCATCATTTTCAACAAGAGGAACCAGCCGTTTTCTACAGAGTGTGCTAATCGTACATGAGCATGATCAGTCGTGGTTCTAAACGGCTTGTCCGTGAGGCCACGAGACCTGCCATTTTAATGCTTCTGTAACTAATTCAGAGGAAGATGAATCCATGAACATGAACCTATTAGAGCTAAAGGCTAAGAAGGTAACGCAACTGACCAAGATAGCCAACAGATTTAACATCGACGGCGCTTCGGGTATGCGGAAGCAGGAGTTGATTTTTGCCCTGCTGCAGGCACAAACAGAGAAGAATGGCCTCATTTATGGTGAGGGCGTACTTGAAATACTACCTGACGGCTTCGGCTTTCTAAGGGCCACCGACTACAGCTACCTGCCAGGCCCTGACGACATTTACGTTTCGCCTTCCCAGATCAGGCGTTTTAACCTTCGCACAGGCGATACAGTGTCGGGGCAAATTCGGCCGCCCAAGGACAGCGAACGGTATTTTGCACTGCTGAAGGTTGAGGCGGTAAACTACGAGGACCCTGAGAAATCACGGGAAAAGATCCTCTTCGACAATCTGACTCCCCTTTATCCGGAAAGAAAAATCGCCCTTGAACGGGGGCCAGACAACTATTGCATGCGGATTATGGACCTGTTGACACCCATTGGGTTTGGGCAGAGAGGCCTGATCGTGTCAGCGCCGAGGACAGGCAAGACCATGTTACTCCAAGACATCGCCAACAGCATTAATGCCAACCACAAAGATGTTGTGCTGATGGTTTTGCTCATTGACGAGCGACCGGAAGAGGTGACCGATATGGAGCGTTCGGTAGATGCTGAGGTGATCAGTTCTACCTTTGATGAGCCTGCTCAAAGGCATGTGCAGGTGGCAGAGATGGTGCTTGAGAAGGCCAAACGCCTGGTGGAACATCAACGAGATGTGGTTATCCTCTTAGACAGTATTACCCGCCTTGCCCGTGCATACAACACGGTGGTACCCCCCAGCGGCAAGATACTTTCAGGCGGGGTTGATTCCAATGCGCTCCATCGTCCAAAACGCTTCTTCGGCGCTGCCCGAAACATTGAGGAAGGTGGGAGCCTTACGATCATTGCCACTGCCCTGATTGATACCGGAAGTCGAATGGATGAAGTCATCTTTGAAGAATTCAAGGGGACCGGCAACCTGGAGTTGCAGTTGGATCGAAAGCTATCTGACAAGCGTACCTTTCCCGCCATCGACATCAACCGGTCAGGGACGCGGAAAGAGGAGCTACTGCTTGATCCACAGGTATTGAACAGGGTTTGGATTTTGAGAAAACTGCTGGCATCATTGAATCCGGTAGACAGTATGGAGTTTTTGCTTGAAAAAATGAAAGGAACCGAAAATAATAAAGAGTTTTTGGACTCAATGAACAGTTAGTTTCTAAAAAAGAGAGTGCCTAAAGTGAACTAAAGTGAACTAAAGTGCCTAAAGTGAGCTAAAGTGAACTAAAGTGCACTAAAGTGCCTAAAGTGAACTAAAAACAAATGACGAATGACAAATGACAAATGACGAATAACAATTGAGAGGCTTGACATGAAGAACGACGTA
>JAGMBW010000062.1 GCA_023129535.1 Desulfobacterales bacterium | reverse complement strand
TTCAAGTGATTAGAGTAATCCGTGTAATCTGCGAAATCTGTGGATTAAAACTGACAAACTTCTTTAAAACCGAGGACAAGGACGCTAATGCCTAAAATCGGACCATCTATTTATTCACGCACACCCTAAAAAATACATTCTTTCACATTTCCCCGCGCCACCCCGTATCCCCCGTGGTAGAAAGGCATTAAGTTCATTCAGAAACAGCGTTCCCTAGCACACTTCTGTTCCTATCTCTTTTTCATTTTTTGAATCTGTGTAATCCGCGTAATCTGTGGATGCAAAATCCTTCTCAAATTGAGCGCATCGAGAAGCGGTAGTTAACCAACCACTCTTGATTACCGCGGCTACCTCTTCAATCTCTTCATCGCCAAGCTCAGGTAAAGCAAATGGTACTTTCATGTTTTTCTCTTTTTAGTCGTCTGAATCTCGGAACTACTGCAATAATCGACCCGCTATTGCAGAACCTCTTGGGATTGAAGCTCCCCGGCGCAAGCTGCGGGGAATGCGCTCGCTTTTGCGGTTCAACCGGGGCCTTCCCTATAGAACTTGTAGCTTCACGTTTTGCGCTTCACGCTTCACGCTTTGCGCTTTCCCCTACCCCCATTTGATACCACGAAAAATTACATCCCGCCTCATATTCTCTTTGAATCGTTCCACAACGTGCATCATCCCTTCCAGCACCTCATCCGTCAAATAGTGCGGCTTCACCCCTATCTCCCCCAAACCTTGATATGTCGGGTTGTAATAGTGTTCCTCGGCTTCTTTACGTGGGTTTTCCAGGTGATCAATCCTGACATCATATCCAAGATTTTGTCCCACCCGCTGTACTTTCTCAGCCAGCTCGTTGGCGCTGAAGGTCTCCATGATCTGGTTAAATATCCTCAGCTCCCCTTTAGTTGCAGGCGTTTTTTCCGACATCTTAACACACTGCAACGTATCGTTGATATTCAAATAACCCCTGGTTTGCCCGCCTCTTCCGTAGACCGTCAACGGATAATCTACCAATGCTTGTACGATAAATCTATTGACGATTGTCCCAAATATTTCGTCGTAATTGAAGATGGTCCTGAGCCTCTCATCGATCACGGATTCCTCAGTCTCGATACCATAAACAGGCCCCTGCATCAGATCAGTGACACGCAAATCCCACATACGCACCCCAAACCACATGAGGTCGGTGTCCATAATCTTGGTCGTGTGATAAAGAGAACTAGCCTGACGGGGAAAGAGAAATTTATCTTTCCTCCCCTTATGTTCAATTTCTATCCACCCCTCTGGGATGTCAATATTTGGGGTGCCATATTCCCCCATGGTCCCTATGTGGATAACATGTGTATCACGTGAAAAATCTCGTAAACCCCACATCAGATTGTTGGTCACCAGAAGATTGTTCTGGACCGTTATGTTGGCATACCGATAATCTATCAGAGAATAGGGGGCAGAAGGTTGTTCCGCATAGTGGACTACTGTTTCCGGCAACCCGGTGAACTCTTTCTTCAAGGCCCACGAATACGTGACCCGGCCGTCAAACAATGAACGTATGATCTCCGGCTCAGTCAGATCTGCGATGAGTACCTTGATCTCCTTTCCCGTCAGTTCATACCAGATCTTCGCCCTTTCAATTAATGTGGGCACAGGATACAGCATTCCCACATCCAGCTCCAGACAGGCATTCCGCCGAAAGTAGTTGTCCACCACCGTTACATCGTAACCCCTCTTGCTGAAATACATGGCAGTAGGCCAGCCAAGATAACCATCACCGCCTAAAATCAGGACGTGCATTTAAATAACTCCCGTTTTTTCGCAAAGCGCAGGGCGTCATTTCAAGGTTTTTTGGAAATTCGTGATTTTTCTACAAAGGTGATCAAGTTTGTCGAGTAGATTCTCAAGTATGTTTTCGGTGATTAGGTCACGTCTTTTCAATAGAATTAGGATGTTGGCATTTTCAAAAGTGGACCTGCGAGCAATGTTGAGGAATTGGAAAAATTCCCTGGTTGAATTTGAACCGCGGCCTTCGGCTATGTTGTTTGACATCGACATCCCAGCACCTCGCAACTGCTCAGCAAAGCGGTAAAGTCTTCTCCGATCTAGATCATCCGCGATATCGAAAAGTTCATCAGCAATCTCAATCGCCATCTGCCAAATTTCCAGATCTTGGAATCTAAACTTTGCCATCTTTCCGCTCTGCGCTATGCTCTCTGCGCTTCCCGCTCGGCGTTCTGCCATTTATGGCCAATACCGTTCATCAGGATGTTTATCACCTTCCAATGGCAAATCCAACAGATCGTATTTCACCAGGAACGCTTCAATTTGATCACGTGTCATGGTTGGTTCCTGAGCTGAAATATACGGGCGATCAACCTCTTTTGATACAATATCAGAATAATCGTATTCGATCTTTCTATACATACTCCGAAACGCAGGCTGGACGACAAAATAATCTTCCAATTCCCATGCTCTCCTGGTTTCCTCATGGCTCATCAGTTCTTCGTACAGCTTCTCGCCAGGCTTCACCCCGATTTCTTTTATCTCTATCTTTTCAGCATCATGACCGAAGTGCGGGGCCAAAATCTTGATCATGACCTGGGCTAAATCTTTGATTCGAAGAACCGGCATCTTGGTGATGAACACCTCACCGCCTTTTGCCAGAGAATGGGAATCAATGACCAACTTCACGGCCTCGCTGACACTCATGATAAAACGAGTCATGTCTGGATGGGTCAACGTGACCGGACCGCCTCCACGAATCTGTTCTTTAAAAATAGGAACTACTGATCCCCTTGATCCCAGTACATTTCCAAAACGGGTGGAGGCAAACACAGGACCATCTCCACGCTGATTGCTATTGGCAGCGGTCATCAGCCGCTCACCCATCAGCTTGGAGGTGCCCATCACATTCGTTGGATTCACGGCCTTGTCCGAGCTGGTGAAAATCACCGTATCGACCCCGTTCTCCGATGCTGCGCTGATGACATTCTGCACACCCAAGATGTTCGTCTGCACGGCCTCAAAGGGTGACCGCTCGCAGAGAATTACATGCTTGAACGCCGCCGTGTGAAATACGATGTCTGCATCTCGCATCATCCTGCAAAGCTCATCCTTGTCCCGGACATCGGCCAAAAAGTAGCTGGCATTTCCAAAATGCTGGAAGCGCTGCTCAAGGAAAAAGAGCTCGCTTTCGTTATTGTCGATACCGATAAGCTCGCCCAATTCCTTCACCTCAAGCAATTGTCCTACCAGCTCCCGCCCCACAGTACCGCAAGCACCGGTGACAAGAACCCGCTTATTGTTTAAATACCCAATATGTGCCATGTCTTACCTCTTAATCCTTAATCCTGCCTAATTCTCTAATCCCTATTTGCCATAGCTTTTAACTTACTCGAATACCTTTATCCTTTATATCAACGAAAAAAAGAGGCAGGTTATCCAATATATCTTTAAGTGAAAAAGGATGAACTTGTAATCTCAAATCGACCGCTCTTCTAAATTCACTTATCTTTTTAAAATCATAAAAGGGTACACCAGTAAATTTTTCTGAAACAATCGCAATAGTCTACCTGCCTGAGCCTGATCAATTTTTTTGACCTGTCATTGCCCGGACTGTCCATTACCACTTAATCCTTTACCACTTCGTGCTTCCAGATCTGCCCTCTGCCCCATGCGCTCCGCTCTATGCGCCATAAACCACACCACCGTCTCCTCCAATCCATCCTCCAGAGTCGTCTCCGGCTCAAACCCCAGCATCCTTCTTGCCTTGGATATATCCGAATAATTCCTCCTTACCTCACCCTTCCGCTCCTTCTCATACACAATCTCGCTCTGTTGCCCCAGATGCTTCTCCGCAAGCCGGTTCAGTGTCTCTGCCACCTCCCCCACGGTATGCTCCCTGTGCGTTGCGATCTGGAAAACCTCTCCTCCAATATCCGGTTTCTCAAGAGACAATATGATTGCCTCAACAAGATCCTCAATGTAAATGAAGTCCCTTGTCTGATTCCCATCACCATAGATCGGCAGAGGCTCTCCTGCAATAATATGTTTTATAAACTTGGCTATTACGCTCCCCTTATGGGTAGAATATGGTCCATAAACATTGCCAAATCTCAATACAACTGTATCCAAACCAAAAGACCCATGAAAGGCAGAACAATAGGCCTCGCCGCAAAGTTTGCTCGCCCCGTATGGCGATATTGGCTTCGGAACCATCTCTTCATGAATGGGTGGAGTCTGCTCGCCAAGAGGAGCGCCTGACGAGGCAAAGACAAACTTTTTCGCTCCACCTGCCTCGCCTGCCCTGTAGCTCCGGGAGATGGTACTGGGGTATGTCCGGGAGATCGTACTGGGATTCACCCGACAGGCTTCCAGATAGTTAAATGTGCCGATAACATTGGCCTCACAATCAACCCTCGGTTCATCAATAGACGGTATCACACCCGTATTTGCGGCAAGATGCACCACCGCATCCATGCCACGACAGGCTTTAACCGCCAGATCCACATCCCGAATATCCCCCACCACCAATTCCAACCTGTTTCCGGATTTTGCCTCTATTTCATCTCCCGATATCTCACCAAACTCCCCAACCCTCGCCAGATCCTCCCTTTTCCCCACCGAGAGATTATCAATCACCCTCACACGATTGCTCGCAGTGCAAAGAAGTTGGCTAATCAGATTCACACCAATAAATCCGCATCCTCCTGTAACCAAAATGTTCAAAATGTGAATTACCTCCTGCTTCCAGATTAACCATTAGACCAACGAATAACCGATAACCAATAACGGACCACACAGAGATTTAATCATAATATTAAGTCTGTGTAATCTGCGTAATCTGCGGATCAATAAACCCGCATCCGCCCGTTATAACGATATTCTGCACTTATCCTCCATCCACGCCATGCTCTCTATTCTCTGATCTCTGTCATCTGTCATCTGTCATCTGATCTCTGTCATCTGTCATCTGTCATCTGTCTTCTGTCTTCTGTCATCTGACCTCTGATCTCTGTCTTCTGTCCTCTGACCTCCGTCCTCTGTCATCTGACACACTGTCCTCCGCCTTCTGACACACTGACCTCCGTCATCTGTCCTCTGTCTTCTGTCTTCTGACACACTGTCCTCTGACTCGCTGTCCTCTGATCTCCGACTTCCGCGCTTCCCGCTATGCCCTCTGCGCCCTGCGTTCTAACACATAAACCGCATGTGTTCGCAAAAAAGGAAACAAACATTCCACCACAAACGCCAGCAACGGTGAAACCGGCACCACCCGGCGCAAAATCGGAGGGGCCAGGGTGAGCGAACGATGTTTGAGAGATAATCCGGGAAAGAGCCTTCTGATTTCACTTTTTCGGATTCCCACGGTATCCGGATTTCGTGGGTCGCTGATCCGGTAATCGTAAATAAAAATGGTCCCGCCCGGCTTAAGGGCACGCAGCATCTCTTTGAGCCAGGGCTTTTCGGGCACTTGCATCCAAGCATTTCCCATCCAGCCATCCAGCCGTCCTCTGACCTCTGACCTCTGATCTCTGACCTCTGACCTCTGACCTCTGATCTCTGACCTCTGATCTCTGTCCACCAGTCCCACAGCCCACATCCAGCAATTCAAGCTTTGATAGATCACTCAGGCCGTTGGCCACCAACATGGACGCAGCGATTGCCCGGAAGCGGTATTGACTGAAGAGCACTTCCGGGCGATGCCAGGCATATAAAGTGGGCTTGCCCGTGGCATCCCGGCTGGCATAAGTGGCCCGAATTCTCTGCTCTTCAGCTTCAATCTCGACCATATCCCTCCATTACGTTTCGCATGATGCCACAAGCGGCCTCAACCCCAATGTGCTCTTCAAACCAGCGTCCTTGTCGAACTTCCCATCTGATGTCTCCGAGATTCATTCTCATAACCCATCTTTACCATTGTCGGGCCAAAAATGATAGAAAATTGGCTGATTTCAACAATTCGGTGATGGTAACTAGCTGAAATCACTGGTCCCGGATTTTGCAACAACGATTGTAGTGCCCCATAGAGTGCCTTTTTGCTTGACAAATACTGAGAGGTGTGATAGCAGCATGGAATAATGTTTATCCGAGAAATCGAAAAAAAGAACCCCGGTTCAGACAAGGTATTCATCTCACATAGACTCGTGAAATCTATTCGTACTCCAAGAGGACCGCGACAAAAAATAGTCATGAATCTGGGAAAGCTTGACCTCCACGAGGAGAAATGGAAAGAGCTTGCTAACCGCATTGAAGAGATTCTTTATGGTCACGAAATGCGCCTCATCGAGGCCCCTCGGGAAATAGAAGCTTTAGCTCAACATTACGCCCAATTACTTATCAGAAAGCAACTCGCAGAAAAAAGTGAGGAGCAGCCCACAGAAGAAGATCAAGATTTTGAAAGCATTAATGTTAATGGCGTTTCTTCTTCGGAGAATAAACGCATAGGGCCTGAGCATGTCGGCCTTGAAGCCATGAAGGCACTGGGATTTTTTGATCTGTTCCAACAACTGGGATTTACACAAAGTCAGTCCGACTTGGCCTCCCTGCTTATCGTTGGCCGCCTTGTCCATCCAAGTAGCGAACGAGAACTCAAGCGGTATGCAAAAGAGCAAAGCGGCCTGGATGAACTGCTGGGAACCAACTTTTCCCATATAGGCCAAAATGCCCTTTACCGCACCTCAGACCTGTTGTTTGAAAACAAAGATTTCATCGAACGGTTCCTCCGCAGGCGCAGTAAAGAGATCTTTTCTCTCAAAGAAATGATCGTTCTTTATGATCTGACCAACACCTATTTTGCCGGCAAAGCTGGTAGCTATCCAAAAGCCAAGCGGGACAGATCAAAACAAAAACGCTCTGACCGTCCGCTTGTAACGCTAGGCCTTGTTTTAGACGAAAAAGGCTTTGTCAAGGGATCGCGTATTTTTGAAGGCAATGTCAGCGAGCCCTCCACGCTTCTAGATATGGTCCGGGCCATCCATGAGCAAACGAAAAAGGAATCGCCCCCGCTTTTTGTTGCCAAGCCGACCGTAGTCATGGATGCGGGCATAGCCTCAGAGGAAAACATTGCACTACTCAAGGGAAACGGCTTTTCTTATATTGTTGTATCCCGTAGCAAACCAGAGCACATTACAAACGACGGTTTTGTAGAAATCAAAGAGGGCGTCAAAGCCAAAAGCATACATCAGGGAGACGAGATTTTTCTCCACTGCATAAGCGATGACAAGACGAAAAAGGAGAAGGCCATGGTGGCCAAGGCCCGAACCGCAATGGAGCAAGAACTCAAAAAACTCCGTGATGGTCTCAGTAAAAAGGGCTGCCTCAAGACATACCCAAAGGTGCTGGAACGGATCGGCAGATTGAGACAGCGTTACAGTCGGGTCTCAAAAGCATTTACTATCACTGTCAAAGAGCAAAAGTCCAAAGCTACACAGATCACCTGGGAATTTGATGAATCCAAATTGGGCAAGCCCTACGACGGCAGTTACTTTCTGCGTACTGACAGAACTGAGCTTTCTAATAAACAGCTATGGTCAACATACGTGATGCTAACCTTTGTGGAGGACGCCTTTCGTTGTCTGAAAAGCGAACTGGGGCTTCGCCCCATCCATCATAGCAAACCGGATCGTATAGAGGGACATCTGTTTATTTCTGTGCTTGCCTATCATCTATTGAACTATAACCGGCACCGCATGCAAAAGGCGGGGCTCAACCACCGCTGGCCAACAATCCGTTCCTGGCTCGAAACGCATGAACTACTTACAACCAACCTGCCGAAGGAAGGCGGGGGAGTAATTCATCTGCGGTATTGTACTATCCCGACTCTGAAACAACAGCAAATTTACAAAGCCTTGAAAATCACTAGTATTCCATTGAGACGC
>JAGMBW010000061.1 GCA_023129535.1 Desulfobacterales bacterium | reverse complement strand
TTTCAGGTTTCAGGGCACATGTAGGTTTGCGGCTTACGCCTTGAGAAGAGTACAGGTGTCAGTGTTCAGGTGTCAGGGAAAAATCGCGCAAGACCTTAAACACGCCCGCGGAGCGTAAACTTGACACCTGAAAACAGATTCTCAAAATTAACAAAAGTCTATCTCTATTAAGTTAAGCGAATGATAAGCAATGACCAATGATAAATGATAAATGATAAATGATAAGGCTCGCATACTCATCGTTGATGATGATGAGGCCAGTCTGGCCACCCTTGAGGCGTTTCTTGTCACGTATGGCTTTATTGTCCATAAAGCCA
Organism: Desulfobacterales bacterium; assembly: GCA_023129535.1. GTDB lineage: Bacteria > Desulfobacterota > Desulfobacteria > Desulfobacterales. The sequence goes on along the minus strand of JAGMBW010000061.1, from coordinate 10,833 downwards.
GGAGCGGGGCAGATGCCTTAAAAAAAGTGGTAGAAGACTCAACAGATCTGATTTTGCTTGACCTGCTGATGCCAGGGGTTGACGGATTTGAGGTAAGCAGACGGCTGAAATCCGATCCGGAGAGGTGCGGGATTCCCATTATTGCAGTCACCGCGCTCCATGACCGACAGAGTAACCTTCGGGCGCTTGAATGCGGGGTGGACGGCTTCCTGACAAAACCATTTGATGAAGCCATCCTCAGGGCCCTGATTACCAACATGCTCAACATGAAGCGATTGAAAACTGACCTTGAAACCTCGCAGGGTCGGCTCGAGAATATCAGCGAATACCACCGACGCTTTACACCTGGCCGGAGCAGGTTTCGAAAAATAGTGGGGACCAGTGACTTGATAGAGAAAGTCCGGGCGAGGATCGATATGGTCAAAAACTCGGAAGTACCGGTTTTGATTCTTGGTGAGAGCGGCACCGGCAAGCAGTTAGTGGCCGAGGCCCTGCACTGGGAGGGAAACCGGGCGGGTGAGCCCTTTGTTCAGGTTAATTGTGCCAGCCTGCAGGAAAGTCTCCTCGAAAGCGAACTTTTCGGTCATGCCAAAGGGGCTTACACTGGCGCAGTAACCCACAAGAAAGGCTTAATTCAAGTTGCACAAAGAGGTAGCCTCTTTGTGGATGAAGTCGGGGATATGAGCCTTGCTGTCCAGGCCAAGTTCCTGACCGTCCTTGACACAGGTCTATTCCGACGCCTTGGAGACACGCAAGAGAGAATGGCCAACGTCAGGATCATCGCTGCCACAAATCGTAACCTGAAAGAGGAAACAGACAGAAAGCGGTTCCGATTGGATATGTATTACCGCCTGAGCGGCGTTGACATCCATGTGCCGCCCCTGCGGCAGCATAAGGAAGACATCCCCCTGCTGGTCGAATATTTTTTAGCAGGCTCTCGTCTGACGCCCTCTTCGAATAAGAGGTTCTCAACAGAGGCGATGGAGGTTCTCCAGGAATATGATTGGCCGGGCAATGTGAGAGAGCTCAGGAATGTGGTTGAAAGTGCCATTGTCTTCTCACAAAGAAACGAGGTAATCACCCCCCGGCGCCTCCCTTCTGAACTGGCCCCTCCCGGAAGGAAGTCGAATAGAGGCCTGATACCGATGGCCTCGGACAGCATGACCTTGGCTGACATGGCAATAGTCTATATCCGTGAAGTGTTGAAAAGAGAACATGGTAATCGAACCCGTGCGGCCAAAATACTCGGAATCTCCAGATCGACCCTGAAGAAGAAGATAGCCGATAATCCAGCCTTGAGGGATTTATCATTTATCATTGATCATTGATCATTTGTCATTTGTCATTGAGAAAGGGGTAACCGTTCACGGATGTTTCTTCTTGTCATTGCGAGGAGCGTAGCGGTTGCGAGGCGAAGCCGAAGCAAACCCGGAGCCGCTGCTGGACAAAAGGGGAAGGTACAGCGGAACATGGGGCAAATGAGATTCCTCGCTTTGCTCGGAACAGGCTCCGCAATCTCCGAGGCGTGAACCATGAGATTGCTTCGCTCCGCTCGCAATGACACAGGGCATGGCGGCCCCTGTGAACGGTTACAGAAAGGGTAAATGGTAAATGAGCAATGATAGTAGTCAATAAAAGCAATAATAGATGATAAATGACCAATGATAAATGATAAATGACCCTGGCCATTTTCCGGCCACTCTGGCCTGAAATTGATCGACTACAAATTATCCTTGAAATAACAAGTAGACAGAAACTTCATCTGGCCGATAACCAGCCACCCGGGTTATCCCATTTTCTGCGTATAATCTCCAAACAAAGATAGTTATTATCCACTTTGCTTTTGATTTCCACGTGTTACAAAAAAAGCGATTTTTTCTCCTGCCCAGGCCCAGTAATTGCCATAGGAATGCATAAGTCGAGTGGTCGAGTTGTTACAACCCCTGGCCCAGACCTGGTTTGCACGGGCTACAGCTCGATTAAGACATGTCGCGCCCCTGGCCCAGACCTGGAGTATAGGCTTAGCAAACTAACTTAAGCATGTCGCGCCAGGGCGGGCACTCGACCAGCTCCCTACTCGACTACTCGACCAGTTCCCTACTCGACCAATCTCCAGACAAGGAGACAAGTCAATGATCAACAAAGAGAGTCCGCCAGAGATCCTAATCGTGGACGATGACCCTACTACCTTCAGCATAATAGAGGGATACCTCCAGCCCAGCAATTATTACGTTCATTTCGCCGACAATGGCAAGAACGCGTTGAAAACAGTCAAGAAGGTCAGGCCAGATTTGATCCTTCTCGATATCATGATGCCGGGTATGTCGGGATTTGAGGTCTGCGAGATTTTAAAGAATGACGAAGCAACCCGGGACATCCCTGTCCTTTTTATTACGTCTCTTTCAGACAGAGATGCTCATAAGAAGGCGATTGAGTGTGGCGGGGAGGGATTCATAGTCAAACCCTTCAATGAGGGTCTAATCCGGGCCTACGTGAAGACGTTTATCAGGACAAAGAAAATTCACGACGATGTGAAACAGCGGTTAGCTTCCAACACAGACTTTACGAGTATGACGATCCACGATTTAAACAACCTGGACTTTGCAGTTTCAGCCAACCTCGAATTGGCCATGCTTGATTGTATTCAATCCCCAAGAGCCAATCGATACCTGACAAATGCCCAACATGGTCTTGAGAAAGCGAATAAGATGATTGAACAATTACAGGCCATAATGCATGCTGAATCCTCGAGGGAGGACCTGGATTTCACCCCGATTAACGTGATTGATTTGATAGATGACGCTGCCCGACCCCTTGAGGCGCAGATGGAATCAAAGGATCTAAGATTTCATATGCAAGAATCCGATTTTGTCGAGATTCAGGGTAACAAGGACTTACTCCTTCGGGTATTGGCAAATCTCATCGGTAATGCCGTCAAATTTGCCTGGCCTGGCACCCAAATAGGGGTTGAGTGTCTTGGGGCGGGCTCAAGGTGGATGGAAGTAATTATCTCCAATCAGTGCGACCCTATCCCCGAGCAATACCATGACTTAGTATTCGAAAAGTTTAAGAAGGTGCCAAACGGAAAAAAGAGAGAGGCAGGCATCGGCCTTGGCCTTGCCTTTTCCAGGTCAGCCATAGAATCGCACGGGGGAAGGATCTGGCTTGAGTCCCCGCTATCAGGGCAGGAAAGCGGTGTGGCAGTTCACTTCACACTTCCATCGATGGAGTGATTTTATTATGAAAAAGATCCTTATTGTTGATGACGAAAAGGAGACCCTGACCTCTTTTGCCAGGCATTTTGAATCCATGGGATGGGAAGTTGACTTAGCCGAGGAAGGTGCTGAGGGCATAGCCATCCTCTCTAAGAAGGAATTTGACGTAATCCTGACGGACATCAAGATGCCGGGTGCCACCGGTACAGATGTTCTCCGTGCCTCAAAGAAGTTATATCCGGATACGGAAGTGATTATGATGACCGGATATAAGGATATTGATAAAGCAATCGAATCTCTGAACTCAGGAGCTTATGCTTATCTTAACAAGCCCTTCCGTCTGGAGGAAGTTAATCATAAGGTTGTTCAGGCATGCGAGAAAAGGAGACTTATTCAAAAGGAAAAGGAACATCATGCCAACTTAGAGAGGCTTGTAAAGGAGAAGGCAAAAGAGTTGTATCACCATGGCCGAATGATCTCGCTGAGTGAAATGGCAGCCGGAGTGGCCCATGAACTGAATCAGCCCTTGAACGGGATCTCCACCTTTGCTGAGGGGATGCTGATCCGTATCGAGCGCGGGATCAAGATTGACAAAGAAAAAACCAAATCTATCTTGAAGGAGATTCTGATACAGACAGAAAGGATGAGTGAGATAATAAATCACATGCGTACCTTTGCCAGCGATTTCGAAAGGCTTCCGCAGCAAAACATTACAGCAGAACAAATTGTTCAAGGTTGCCTGAAGCTGGTTGGCACCCAACTTAAACATCACCAGATTGATGTCTCGGTTAAAATGGACCCCCCGGGCTTATCTTTTCTGGTCAATGAGTATAGATTGCAACAGGTCCTTCTCAATTTGATTCATAATGCCCGAGATGCCCTGGATGAAAAGGCGGAAATCGTAAAAAGGGAAAACCTATACCCGAATAACAACTGGAAGAAACAGATAGAGATAAAGGCTTTCCTGAGAGAGAATGGTGACAAGGGCTTTCACGTTATTGAGGTCAGAGATAATGGTACGGGCATCGCGGAAGACAAAATGGATAATCTTTTTCAACCCTTTTTTACCACCAAGGAGCCAGGAAAGGGGACAGGCCTCGGTCTTTCAACCTCCTACGGCATAATCAATGAATACAGCGGCAGAATCGAGGTGGAAAGTGAGTACGGAAAAGGTGCTGTTTTCCGGGTGCTCCTGCCGGCAGGTGAGTAGTGATTTATCATTTAGCATTTAGCATTGGTCATTGGTCATTGGTCATTAGTCATTGAGAAATGATAGATCATCAATGATGAATTCTTAAACACAGAAGCTTGCCTAACCGGCTATCGGGCCAAACCGGCTAAACGGGCCGAACGGACAAATGCCTTTTATACGATGGTCGTGATAAATGATAAATGACAAATGATCGATGATAAATGATAAATGTTATGATTGAGAATAATCTGAATCTTCTGGTTATTGACGATGAAAGAGTTGTCCAGGATAGCCTTGTCGGTTTTCTCCAAGATATCGGCTATCCTGTCATCTATGCGGCGGACGGAAAAGAAGGTCTTGAAATATTCAAAAAGAATAATATCGATATCATCATTACGGATCTAAGGATGCCACGCTTGAACGGCCTTGATTTATTGAAGGCCGCAAAAAGGCTTTCCGATTCTGTGGAAGTCATTGTTATGACTGCATACGGGGATATGAACAGCGCTATAGCGGCCATGCGGGCCGGCGCCACTGATTATATTTTAAAACCGATAAAGCTAAAGGAAGTGCTTGCTTCCCTCCAGCGAACCAGCAGATATCAGAGCCTGAAAAGAGAAAGGGAATTCTACAGGAAAAAGCTAAAAGAGATAACCAGCAGACATGAGGAGGAATTCGGCCTTCAAAACATTATCGGCGAAAGCCCGGCCATCCGGAGCGTTATTGATCTCATCAAAAAGCTCCAGGAGACAGATACCACCATCTTTATTACAGGAGAAAGCGGCACAGGCAAAGAACTTGTGGCTAAGGCTATTCACTACGGCAGCAAGAGAAAGGGGCACCCGTTTATCGGCCTTAATTGCTCCTCTATTCATGAGACACTTTTAGAGAGCGAATTATACGGCCATGAAAAGGGGGCTTTTACAGATGCGAGGGAGATGAAAAAGGGTCATTTTGAACTCGCCTCGGGAGGCACCCTTTTCTTAGATGAAATAGGGGACATGAGCCTGCAAGCCCAGGCCAAGCTGCTCCGAAGCCTGGATGAGAAAAAGATTCGAAGGGTGGGGGGACAAAAAGAAATAGATGTTGATGTGAGAATACTGAGCGCCACCAATAAGAACATCAATCTCTTGATTGAAGGAAAAAAATTCAGGGAAGATCTTTATTATCGCCTGGATGTCTTTGAGGTTAAGATACCCCCTTTAAGAGAACGACAACCAGACATTCCCCTTCTATCTGATTTTTTCCTTAAAAAGTTTTCACGAGAAACGGGCAAGGAAGTGGTCAGGATCAGCGAAGATGCCTTAAAGATTCTGGTCGCTTACCCTTTCCCCGGAAATGTGAGAGAGCTCAAAAATTTGGTTGAAAGGGCAGTTATCCTATCCACCGGCCCGGAACTCCTGCCGAAGGATTTTCCCTCCCTGAATGATCATTCAAGACAATCTGCTTCTGGATTGGATGAGGAAGACCTTAAACTGGACGATGTGGAAAAAAATGTCATTGAAAAGGCACTCCGCAGCGTCAATTTCAATCAGGTCAAAGCAGCCTGCCTCCTCGGCATATCAAGATACAGTCTTATCCGCCGGCTGAGAAAGTATGATATTGCATAGGGTTGGATGGAAGGTTCGCACTCCTGTCTAACGACGAGATTTGCGCTGTTTCAGGTATGTCCAGATTGCTCCCGTAAAACCAATAATAGCAAGGATGATAAGCAGAATGTCAAAGCCGGTTATCATTATATCCATCATTTTTTCTTTGGCTCGCCAGGATGTAAAACTTCTCTTAAATTCTGGATTGGTGACCGATAGCCATTCTTAATAAAGTCGGTCAATATCCGATTCCCTTCGTCCATATCCAAAATTCTGCCTTCAACAGCTCTTAACAAAATAGTTAGTGACCCACCAACTTTAATCTTTTTTTGCGTGGCTATACTACGTGCTCTTTTATCGTCACTCAGGAAAAAACGATTCTTTACTCCTGCGCAAAAGGCTATACTTGAGGCCTCCCCTCTACCTGCTTTGTTTGCCAATTGTGTATAAGGAATAATCATTTCCGGGGACAAAGAAACCACCTCAATCCAAGAACCTTTTTCAATAATTTCTAATGTTCTAAGCTGAAAGGTATGTCCGACTTCAATAGCCTTCATCACCTCATCCAGCACCTGGGAGGTAATGGATACCTTATTCAGAACTTTCCTGATTATATCGAGTTCGACAACAGAAGAATAATTGGAAAGGACAGTATTGTTCAAAACAAATTCAGTCACGAAGGGCTCCTTTCAAAGCCTTATAATCACGTTGCAAATCTTCCACAGAATCATACCCTATCTCCGCTTGAATCCCACGAGATGACAAAAGTTCGCACATGTCCTCAAAACACAATCCAGCCATTTCTGCAGCCTTTGCCAAAGAAATTTCACCTTCTTTATAGGCCTGGATTGCAATTTCCAGGCGACATTCAGGCCGGAGCAGCAACAAAGACCTGAATGCGTCACGCCTCAGTTGGCCTTCATCAGCATAAAACCCACATTTAATTAAATATTTCTGTTGAACCTCTACAAGGATTTCCATCTAAACCTCCATGAAAAAATTCAATATCTTTAAGTTTCCACCACCTATCAACATGGAATATAGCCTGTCAACTGGGGGCGTGTAAAGCAAAAAAGCCAGAGGACCATTTCTACATATCCATTTCCATAAAAACACTATGGTCTATCGGAGATTGAGATACATCTGTAAGTTGTAGGGTGGGCACGGCCCACCAATATTCAAGCAATGCAACCGTTTCTTGGTGGCCGATGCCTACCCTACGTTCTGGCCTCTGTCGGCAACTTTACGTGTTTTCGAATGATAAATGATAAATGACAAATGATCGATGATAAATGAAAAGCGGCGTAGCCGCTTATGTGCATTTCCGCACGCCCCGCACACAGTTATCGCACAGTTTATCTCCTCCTTGCCATCCCATTAATTCATCCTTCCCGAATTTTAACTATCATTTTGACCAGTTAGAAATCTCTTCTCCTTTCCTATGCTCCGGCACACCTCTTGCCATATAGCCCGTTGAGCCGGTTTGCCCGGATACTGACCAGTGACCAATCGTATTGGAGAATGGGGAATGAACAGAATGCGGAACTCGAAATTCAAGCCTTCAACTTTAGGCACTTTAGCTCACTTTCATTGACCAATGACAAATGACTTCCCTATCCGGAGTGAAGCAGATGTTGCTATCGCATGGCAGCGCGGCAAGCGTCTTGCTGAAGAGACAGGCTTAAACGATATCGAGCAAACGTATGTGGTCACCTCTATCTCCGAACTGGCCAACAATCTCCTCTTTCATGCGATCGGCGGCGTAATAACGATGAAAACGCTCAGTTTGCCAGATCGCCGGGGGATCGAAATCATCAGCCAGGATGAGGGACCAGGGATTGAAGACATCAATCTGGCGTTCAAGGACGGCTATTCCACGACCGGGGGATTGGGCAACGGACTGGGCGCGGTGCGCAGGATGATGGATGAATTTGAGATAGAATCAACACCAGGCAAAGGAACGCGGATAGTCGCCAGGATGTGGGGAAAAGCGGTCGAGTAGTCGAGTGGTCGAGTAGTTGAGTGGTCATTTCTGAATGGTGAATAGTCAATGGTGAATAGTGAATAGTGAATGATAAATGAAAGTGGTCGAGTGGAAATAAGAGCTGATAAGCTAATTAGTGCCTGAACGAAAACCGGTGAATTTCCTTACAAGTCCCCCTTTTGTAAAGGGGGATTTAGGGGGATTTCAATCGATTGCCAAAATCCCCCCCGGCCCCCCTTTTTCAAAGGGGGGAGATTTGGAGGGTTTTCGTTCAAGCACTAATTAGCTTAAGAGCTTAACAGTTTAACAAAGCTCACGTGGTTAATCCGCCGAAGGCGGAACCACTCGACCACTCGACTACTCGACTACTCAACCAAAGCGGAGCGCCCAAACGGACTAGAGGTAAAAAATGATCAATCGAGAAAAGTCTTTTAGAATTTTGTTGGTGGACGATGAAGAGGTTGCCCATAAGTCGATCGGCGCTTTTCTTCAGGACCTTGGCTACAAGGTCCTGATTGCTGAAAACGGCAAACAGGCCCTGGACATATTTCAAAAGGAGGTTGGTATCGACCTAGTTATAAGTGATGTTAAGATGCCGGTAATGGACGGCATGGAATTGCTGAAGTCTATGCGTAATCAGGAAAGAAGGGTTCCCGTTATCTTGATAAGCGCTTACGGAGATGCGAACTTTGCTTCTCAAGCCGTGCGGCAGGGTGCCTGTGAATACTTAGAGAAGCCTGTCAATCTGGAGAAGTTGATAGCCAGTATCAAGAAAATACAAGATGAAAGCGGGGAGGAACGAGATATGGGAGAATCAGCAAAAGCAGCAGAAATAATGGCTCAGGCAGCCTGCCCCGTTGAAAACAGCCCGTCACGGGTTTCGACTGGGGCAAAGGCCATGACAGACCTGTCTGCCGATTCGGCACAGGCAGACAGGGAAGGAAAATATCTGACTTTTGCCTTGGCCAATGAAGAGTATGGCATTGGCATCCTGAAGGTCAAGGAGATCATCGGGATGATGTCGATTACCTCGGTACCCCAGACGCCAGGATTTGTGAGGGGGGTAATTAACCTTCGTGGCAAGGTCATCCCGGTGGTTGACCTGAGGCTGAAGTTCGGGATGGAGGAAATGGAGTATACCGAACGTACCTGCATTATCGTAGTGGAAATTGCGGGTGAGGCAGGTTTCGTCCTGATCGGGATCGTGGTCGATGCGGTCTCCGAGGTGTTGAACATCAAAGGCGACGACATCGAGGATACACCAACATTTGGTACAAAGCTGGATACAGACTACATCCTTGGCATGGCCAAAATGGAAGGGGGTGTAAAGATCCTGCTCGATATAGATCGAGTGCTGAGTAGCGTAGGTTCAGTGGTCAGTGATCAGTGGTCAGTGGTGTAATCGCGGAGCGCATAGAGCATAGAGTAAAAAAACGCCATGCGCCATGCGCCATGCTCTATACGCCATGCTCTATGCGGAGCGAAGCGATTTAATAAAAGGAGGGATTGAAAATGCTTAAGAACATGAAACTGGGAACAATGGCTATCGGAGGGTTTGCCATCGTATTGATCCTGACCGCTATCGTGGCCTATATCGGTTACAGCGGCCTGTCGGGCGTTGCGGACAGGGCGTACAAGAAGGATAATATAAACCGGATGGTTCAATTGATAGTGGAAGTGCGCCGGCAGGAAAAAAATTTCATCATCCGCGGGGACAAGAAATACGTGGAGCGGGTTAAAAACCATGTTGCCGAGCTTAAGAACCAGGTAAAGGAGACCAGGGCGAAATTCAAGAATTTGGTTAACAAGCAGAGAATGGACGAGATGGTGGCAGTACTCGGCAAGTACGAAACAGCCTTTGCCAACTTTGTAGCGTTAAAAGATGAGCAGCAGGCAACCGATGGCAAGATGGCCGAGGCAGCCAAAGAGATGATAGGGGCTGGTAATGCCATGCGCCGATCCGGCCAGTCCAATCAGGCCAGCAGCGTCATCACATACACTTTAGACACGATCCGCCAGCAAAAAAATTACATGATCCGCGGGGACAACAAGTATGTCAATCTTGTCCACAAGTCCGTGGAACGCCTTGTTAAGCAGGCCAAACACGTGAAGTCACGGTTTGAACAGGCCGAGAACAAGGCGTTGGGAGATAAGGTAATCGCTGCTGCCCAGAGCTATAAGACTAACTTTGACAAGTTTGTGGCGTTGGACAAAAAGGGAAGGGAAGCGGAGGCAGAGATGATAGCGGCAGGAAATGGTGCCGTGAAGTTGGGCGATGACGGCCTCGCTTACCAAAAAGCGAACATGGAGGCCCAAATATCCACGGCCAACAAAACTCTGTTTGGCGGGGCTATTGTAGCTATTTTGCTTGGATTGGGATTCGCCTTTTGGATAGCGAAAGCAATATCCGGAGGAATAGGGAAGGTTGGCCGCAATGTCAAGGAGGTTGCGGAAGACGCTGCCAATGGGAAACTTGATTCCAGGGCTGATGTTGAAGCGGTCGGAGTTGACTTTAAGTCTATTCCCGCCGGTTTGAATGGTGTTTTGGACGCGATAAATGAACCTATCGACGGATTGGTGGCTGAGGCAGGTATGCTCGCCCAGGCAGCAGCCGAGGGCAAACTTGATACCCGAGGCGATCCGGAAAAATTTAAGTTCATTGGATTTAAGAAGATCGTCGAGGGTGTGAACGACACGCTGGATGCCGTGATTGCCCCGTTGAACGTGGCAGCCGAGTACATAGACAGGATCTCAAAGGGCGACATTCCTGAGAAGATCACTGATGAGTACAAGGGTGACTTTAACGAGATCAAGAACAACCTGAACGTGTGCATTGATGCCCTAAACGGTTTG
>JAGMBW010000060.1 GCA_023129535.1 Desulfobacterales bacterium | reverse complement strand
AGCCCGCAGCCTTTTATGCTACTGGGCGGTAAGAGAGCCGGGAATCACCATGTCATCTCTTGCCCGCAAACTACAAATTTCACTTCCGGCTGTCAGCAAATCAGCAATTCGAGGCGAGAAACTGGCAAAGGATAGAAAATATTCGCTGGCTAGGTAAAGTTAAGTTAAAAAGTTGACTACGTCCCCATAGTGCCCGTCCCCATAGTGCCTTATCGGGCCGTAGCCGGATACAGATTGAAAATGATGCATTTGATTTCAAATAGGTGAAAAAGCAACCAGGGAAAGCAATCAGGGCGTTGGAAGGACAAATGTCAATATTTCACCGGCGTCCCCTATTTCCCCTCCCAATAAAACCAGTTACTTAATGTGGTTGGCGAGAGTCGAACCGGAGGGCTGGCATGAATAACGTGGCTTTGCGGGGCCTTGACAAAAAATTGACAATTTCCGGTAACAGTATTACCGAAACCTGTACGTGATTCTCCCCCGTGACAGATCATATGGGGAAAGCTCAAGGGTGACCGTGTCCCCTGGTAGGATCTTGATGTGGTACTTCCGCATCTTCCCACAAGGATGAGCAAGGACACGGTGCTTGTTTTCCAGTTCGACTTTATACAAGCCGTGGGACAGATCCTTTATCACTTTGCCGGTGACTTCTATGGCTTCTTCTTTAGGCATACCTTCTGAACAAAATGCAGTCTCTGATTATCTCCACTTTTCTCTTCAAACTTAGATACCACAATAATTGAAATCATTCTATGAAAAGGACAAAAATCGGCCTAGTAAGTAATCCAAGAAAACCTTGATGCCGCTTGCAGTGACCCGTGACACCTAGGCGGGGCCAGAAATTGCTCTGCCTTTTCACGTCCATAGTAAGGAGTCTGAACCTGGAAAGCAGGAAAAGCCAATGGCGCGGTGGAAAAAGACAGGCAACAGCTGCCCGCATTGCGGCTATGAGACAGAGGTGTTGGTAGGTGCCATGGGGGAGCACGACAGCGTTCGTTCTGTCGAAACATGTTGGGGGTGTGGATGGGTTGCAGGGTCTGACAAGGAAGAGGGAAAGCCAGAGGACATGGTCCGGATGCTGAACGAAAAGGAGACTGCCAAGAACTAAAGAGCCTCTTCTGGGTGAAGAGGGAGGAGCATTATTTGGTACAGCTCGTTCTCAGGATTATGGTTTTTCCGTTGAAGCCGTTTCCGTTTTCGCTCGTCTGAGCAAGGGAATCTTTGACCGTCACTACTTTGATTCCAACAAACCTCTATTCTTCAGGTTTCTTCTCAGCTTCTCTAAAGACGCTGCTAAGCCTCTGAATTCGTCATGCTTACGAATTTGGATGGGGAGCACATCTATATCTTCGGGTAGCATATCTATATATCTTCTTATTCTAAAAAGAGGGCCGACAATTCTGTGGGAATATGAAAGAGACAATAATGCCGTACACACAAAAACGCCAAATAAACCGGCAAATATCGCCACTTTCCCTGTGTTAAGAACCAAATTTCCCCTGTCAATCAAGAGATAAATGCAGGAAAGACTGATTATTAAGGCTGGTAACATACTCAAAGCCATATACTTGAGTTGACGGAAGGATGAATAAAATAGTTTGTTCTTTTAGATTTCTTTGCCATTCTTGGCTCCCGTCTTTACGTGTTCACTAAAATCGTACTATCCCATCTTCAAGCGGCTCCTAAGGTTGGGAGGTTATCAAATAGTCCTTGTATTCCTTAACATACACCCATCCCGACCAAACTGTGGCGGCTAGTATGACCGACATGATGAGATTGGCAATTAGGGGTAGCCTGAGGCTTACTTCGGGACTGTAATCGCCGGAAGGGATCATGAAGAGCAGGATACTGCCACCTACCATTTGCACCAATGTTTTTATTTTCCCCCATCGGTTAGCCGGAATAACAGTACCTATCTGCTGAGAAACTATAGCCCTGAGCCCGGTGATCGTAACCTCTCTACCGACGATAATGATCGCCATCCACGCAGCCACGATCTGATACTTTACCATAACGACAAAAGCGCTCATGGTGAGCAGCTTATCGGCCAAGGGGTCAAGAAAAGTCCCCAGAACACTGACCTCGTTGCGGCTTCGAGCAAAGTATCCGTCCAAGGGGTCTGTGGCACAGGCTATCACGAAGATTGAAGCAGCGACAAACCTGGTCCAGGTGGCATCAGGAATGGTGAACACAATGAAAACCGGCACAAGGATAATCCGCAACACGGTAATTTTGTTGGCAATAGTCATAACAAAAGCATCCCTACAGCGTTTCGCCTTTCGAGGAAGTTGGCCTTCTTTTTTCTGGCTCGATGAACGTATTCCCTTCGTCTGGAAAACTCCCACTGTGTTCTCCCAACGTTCTCTCAATGGACTCCGTTTCCGCCTGGCGGTTGGCCTCGGTATCCCGGGGACGAATCTTCCAGATAAAGTTAGTGCCAATCGCTTTTCTGATTATTTCCTCAAATTGCTCCCATGAGTAATCGAGTATCTTTTCCTCAAACATGAAGACTCCTCTGCACTTTGTTTTCGCTATGTTCACTTGCAACAA
>JAGMBW010000006.1 GCA_023129535.1 Desulfobacterales bacterium | reverse complement strand
CGCAACTTGAGGAGTTTATCAAAAAGGACCTTCCCTTTCTCACAGAGGAACGAGATGCCCGGATTTCCTCGATCAAGGAGACGCTGGCCCGGCCAGACAAACCGGCTGCTGAAAAGTACCGGAGGGTCATGGAAACCCTTCAGGTGGAGACCGAATATGGCCGCACCGTGGAGGTTTACCAGGATACTATCGACTTGAATGGTCAATCCATACTGATGGATATCCTGAGACTGGGCCGGCTGTCTCTTTTTTCTCAGACTCCGGATGGCAACGTGGTGGGCCATTATGATCGAGCGGCAGGAAGATGGGTTTCCCTTCCTTCCGGATATCGTCGTGAGATCAACAGGGCCGTGAAGATGGCGCGAAGAGAGCGAACCATCGATCTGGTCAGGCTGCCTATGGGGAGGATCGTTCCATAAAAGGGAAATACTGAGCAAATTCAAATATCAAAATTAAAAACTCAAAACAGTAGAGGAATTTCCATTTCTCAGACAGGATCAAGATAAATAAGAATCCTGTGAATGCCATAAATCCTGTCTAACTTGTAAGTGCTTTATGATCGACTCCAGGCGGAATAAAACTAACAAACAGTACATTATGCCCATCAGATACTGCCTGATATTGCTATTATGGATTCTGTTTTTGGTGGTTCCGGCCTATGGAGAGGACATGCGGGCTGCCTCCAAGAAAGCAAGGGCCGACTATAAGGCAGCGTTGGCCGAAGCAAGAAAGGCTAAAAAGCAAATTCTGAAGGACCGCGCATCCCTTGAAAAAGAGATTGCCCGGATGGAAGCTGATGTAAAGAAGCTGAACTCTGATATCGAGGTCATGCAGGATGAGTTCAAAGAGCTAAGAGGAAAGGAGATCAAACTGTCTCATCAGCAATCAGATGATGAGATGGGCATGCGGGAGCTCTCCGGCACAGTGAGGGTGGTTGCCCGGGATCTTGAAACAGTTTTAAGACAGTCTCAATTCACATCACGGCTTCCTGAACGTCTGGACCTGCTCAAGCCGATTCTGAATAAAGACCGCTTTCCCGGAATAGACGATTTCAAGACCATAAGCGATCTTTTGTTTCAAGAAATGGCCTTTTCCGGAGAGGTGGTTGTGGGGACGGGGTCATTTGTGGACCGATCAGGGATGGAGCAAGCCGCAGATATTTTGACCATTGGCAAGTTCACCGCTGCGTATACGACCGGAAACGAAACCGGGTTTTTGAGCTATTCCGAAGCAAGCCATCGTTTTTTTGCCCTTTCGGCGCTGCCATCATGGTCTATTCGGCGGAATCTCAAAAAATATATGCAGGGAGAGACAGGGGATGTGAGCCTCGATTTTTCTGGAGGAGCAGCCCTTAGACAGATCACACACAAATCTACTCTTATAGATCAGATCGAAAACGGCGGCCCCATAGTCTGGCCCATTCTCGCTATCGGTTTTTGTGCCCTTCTCATAGTAATAGACCGCGCCTTTTTCTTGAAGGCCGTTCACGCTAACACCGACCGCGTGATGGGGAAAGTCAATCAACTGGCCCTGGAAGGAAAATGGAAAGAGTGTGATGACATAGTAAAAGACAAAAAAGGGAGACCTGTTTACAATGTCTTGAAAACCGGACTGGGCGCAAGAGGAGAAGAAAGGGAGACACAAGAAAGTATTCTGCAGGAGGCAATCTTGAAAGAGCTTCCCCGCTTAGAGCGGTTTTTGCCCACGCTTAATATTATGGGAGCGATTGCGCCCCTGCTCGGGCTTCTGGGTACTGTGACCGGCATGATCAGCACGTTTCACGTCATTACCCTTTATGGCACAGGCGATCCCCGTATGATGTCCGGTGGCATCTCTGAGGCCCTGGTCACCACAATGCTCGGCTTAGCCGTGGCCATCCCCATAATGCTTATGCACACCTTTTTGAGCCGGCGGGTGGACCACATAATCGGAGATATGGAAGAAAAGGCTGTAGCCCTGACCAACATCATCCACAGGGAAATAACGTTTATCGAGTAGGTCAGTGGTCAGTGGTCAGTGGTCAATCGTCAATCATCAATCATCAATCGAAAAATGGACCTTATTGCAAATGCTTATGAATACCTCCGCCCTGGCGGCCCGGTAATGATTCCTCTCATCGTGACATCTCTCTGGATGTGGGCGCTTATAGTCGAGCGGGCGCTTTATTTCCGGCGGATAGACAGACATGACGTGAATCTGAAGCAGGCAGTGGAGATGCTCTCCGATAGGCAATTGCCAGAGGGCTCAAGAGGGCTCCGAACCCGGATTGTAGCGACTTTTCTCAAGGAGCGCACAGGCAACAGAAGAGTGGACAGGAGGGTCCTGGATCTGTGCGCCATGCGACATCGCCCTCTACTCACGCGCTATCTTTCCGTAATCGCTGTGCTTGCCGCTGTGGCTCCTCTGTTCGGGCTGTTAGGGACCGTGACCGGCATGATCACCACTTTTGATGTGATAGCTATCTTTGGCACCGGCAATGCCAAGGCTATGGCTGGAGGCATTTCCGAGGCCCTGATTACCACCCAAAGCGGACTACTGGTGGCCATTCCAGGGCTCTTTATGAGCGCCTTTCTCATCCGCCGCGCCAACCGTCTGGAAAGTCGCTTAGATGAGCTCGTCATGAGCCTGAAGAGAAACCTTTAGAGGTACTCGATGATCTCTGTTCGTCAGTCTCTCCGCCGAAGTAGCAAAACCGCGGGCATCAATATGGCTCCGCTCATCGACCTTGTTTTCCTTTTGTTGATTTTCTTCATGGTTACGACGAGCTTTGTAAAGGAAACAGGCATTGATGTCCAGCGTCCCACGGCTTCAACTGCTTCGCTCAAGGAGAAGGGAAACATCCTCATCGGGATCTCTGCTGATGGCCAGGTTTTTCTGGAAAGAAAGCAGATCGACATTCGAAGCGTCCGGGCGCATATTCAGCGATGTGTAGCAGAGAATCCTGAAGGGGCTGTGGTTATTGTGGCCGACAAGGACAGTCATACCGGCGTAGTAATCCAGGTGATGGACCACTGCCGCCTGGCCGGGGCCAGGAATGTGAGTATAGCAGCTTCAAAATCGGCTGGAGAGAGTTAAGAAAGTTTACCTATGAACAGTCTGATTTTCAAGGAAAATTTCCTTTTGGGTAAAATCCGAAATCCGAAATCCCTGGCCCAGAACTGGCCAATAGGCTATGTGGTTGCATATATGAAGCGAGCGCCAGGGCGGGCCGAAATCCGAAATCTTATCCCGCTGGGGCTTGCTATGCTGGTCAATATCTTCTTGTTTGCCGTGCTCCCCCTTTTTGTACAAAGCGAGTTGAGTAAAAGCGATCTTGAAACCATCATCCCCGTCCATCTGGTGCAGATCAGGCCCCCAAAGCCACCGCCGCCCGAGAAAGAAGAAAAGCTGCCCGAGAAAAAACCTCCTGAAAAGGTTGTTCCCACGGTCAGGTTGCAGCATAAAGTCCCAAAGAAGCAAGAAATAAAGATGGAGATGCCCCGCCTGAGTTTTGAGATCAATCCTAAGCTAACAGGCGGTATGCCGGTAGCCCCACCGGCCGAGGGACCTACTATATTTCCATTTAAGGACTTTTATGAACAGGGCGAGGTAGACCGGATGCCCATGGCGATTTTCAAGATGAAGCCTATCTATCCTTACCGTGCCAGACGACTTAATATCACCGGAAAGGTAAATGTTAAGTTTCTGGTGGATGAAAACGGTTATGTGAGCAACATCAAAGTCCTCAAGTCAACGCCGCCTGGGATTTTTAATGACAGCGTGCTCAAGGCTCTTCCCTCATGGAGATTTTCTCCCGGCAAAGTTCGTGGCCGTGCGGTTTCTACGTGGGTGGTCACAAGCATTGAATTCAAGATGGAGGGGGGATAATTGGCGATTGACGATTGATGATTGGCGATTGACGATTGTTTCAATCTCGGAGTTTTGAGCTGCTTTTCAATCGACGATCGACAATTACAGGGACTATTGAAACGGATGTGAGGATGAAAAACCTCTTACTACTTGCTTTCACTTTTACGTTCATAGGCTTGATTTGTTGCCCGGTATGGGCCGAAAGTGAAGCCCCAAAATTGACACCGAAAGTTCAAAAGGTTGTTTATGAGACCCAGCAATCGATGGAGAAGAAGGACTATTTGAAAGCACAGGAGTGCCTTAAGAAATTCATTGAGAAGAATCCCCAAAAGCCGCACTATCTTGTGGAATTTACTTTGGCCAACGCCCTTGCCATGGCCGGCAAAGACAGAGCGGCCCTGCCGCACTACAGGGCTGCTGCCAATTTATATCCGGCTTTTCCTGCCGCATGGCAAAATATGGGCAAGATTTACTTTGATCTGAAAGAGTATGAGAATGCCGGAGATTGCCTGCTAAAAGGGTATGAACTGAGTGAGGAAAAGGAACCGACCGTCGTGTACTACGCGGCCGTTTCCTATATCATGGCAGGAAAGCAGAGAAAGGCCCTGCCGCATTTAGAGTATCTCTCGTCAGGCGAAGCAGGACCGCCAAAAACCGAATGGCTCGAAGCATTGTTAAAGGTATGTATGGACCTTCAGCTCAAGGAAAAGGCATTTGAGGTAATTCACAGGCTGTTGGACAAAAATGGAAACGATCCTCGCTGGTGGAAGATTCTGGCACAGTTCCAATTACAGCAAAGCGATTACAAACCGGCTGTCGCGGCGCTCACAGTGCATTCCTATTTAACTGCCTTAAAAAAGCAGGACATCATGCTCCTCGGGGATCTCTATAATGCTGTTGGAGTGCCCTTGAGGGCGGCAATGTATTATGAAAAGGCCCTAACCGCGAGGAATAACCCGGCTATTTATGAGAAACTGGCCTCGGCCTATGTCGGTGCCCACAAACCCAGTAAGGCCCTAAATGCATTAAACCGGGCATTAGAGAAAAAAGCAACATCCAAGCTCTGGTTTATGATGGGTCAGGTACTTTATGAAGAAGAGGATTTCGACAAAGCCTATAATGCCTTTGATCAAAGCACCCGCCTCGACTCCAAGAATGGCAGAGCATATCTGATGATGGGCTATTGCGCCATGCAAATGGCTAAGAAAGATACTGCCAGGAGTGCGCTTCAGAAGGCAACTCGCTTTCCCAAACAGCGTAAGATGGCAAAAGAATTGTTAAAACAGATAGCATCAATAAGCAGCAATTAACAATTAACAATTAGCAATTAACAATTAACAATTAACAATTAGTAATTGATCATTGACCATTGTTAATTGACCATTGAAAAGGCTCATTGGTAATTGAGCAACAGGAGGAAACGATGATAAAAAATGATACAAAGATCAACAAGCGATACCTGCTTTTTGCCCTTTTATTTTTTGTCTGTGCTCTTTTTTCTTTCACGGGCTGCGCGCCGGTAATCTCTAAGCAATTGAGGGAGCAGGTAGCAAAGGAGCTAACTCTCATTGAAGTGTTGAAAGGCCCTGAAGCGTATAAGGGTAAAATTGTGCTCTGGACCGGGGTGATTATAAGCTCTATGAATGTGAAAGAGGGAACCATGATCGAGGTGCTTCAAAAGCCTTCTGATATGAGGGGGAAACCTAAGGATGTGGATGAGTCTGAGGGAAGGTTTCTGGCCTTATACCCTGGTTACTTAGATGTCGCCATCTATAATGGAGGAAGAAGGGTAACAGTGGCTGGGGAGGTTGAAGGGAAGAAGATTCAGCGTTTGGGTGAAATCGAGTATGCCTATCCCCTGGTCTCTGCCAAGGAAATCCACCTCTGGCCGGTTGAGAAGGAAGATAGGTTTTATCCTTACCCTTACTGGCATTATCCCTGGTGGTATCACCCTTACTGGTATTGGTGGTGAAGGGGGAATCTGGTTTGTTGAAACGGAGAGAAATTGTATGACAGATGACTCAGAGTAATTTTATTAGCGCAATGATGAAGGCTGCTTGGATAAGAAGCATGACCGCCATCCAGCGAAGGAAACTGATTCTTGCTTTAACAATGGTTCTTTTGAGATCATCACAGACTGAGTTAACATATTCCGTAAGATTACTTTCTGTCATTTTCAAGTCTTTCTTTCCAGTTTGACTTTACAGGGTTTTGCTGAAGGCTGATAGCCGACAACCAAAAGCTTTGAGCTTTGAAATTAGACTAACACATTCATGTTTCTTTGTCAATTTTTTTCACGACCAATTAACTCCGCAACTAAGTCCAAAATCGGTCAGAAAGGAAGAATAAAGATATCTGATCATTGAAAGGTGGTGATAATACTATTTGTTGGTTGGAAAGGCGGCCGTCCCGGCAAGGAGTAAAGCCGCCTTTCCGATGGGAAGCAGGCCCGGTTAGGTCTCTAACTGGGTCGCCCCTCAGTTTTTCTTTTTAGCAGAACTGAGGGTCATTGTCAATTCTCAGCTTATTATTTCACTAGCCTAACACAGGAGAGGAGGAAAGAGATGAAACAGTTTAAATTGGTATTGTGCTTATTCACATTGATTTTTGCCGTTGCCTCTATTGCACAGGCGCAGGAAAAACTCGCTGAAGAGGCAGCGGTAGAGTTGGAAACTATGGTGGTTACCGCTACGAGGACTGAAAAAACGATAAAAGATGCACCAGCAAGTGTAACGATAATAACCAGGAAAGAGATAGAAGCAACTTCTGCCCGCTATGTGGATGATCTGCTCAGAGACGTTGTGGGCGTGGATGTAAGGCGGCCTCGGGGCATATCCAGCTCCTGCACTCACATCCGCTTAAGGGGATTTTCCCACCCTCGGGGAACTTTGCTTCTGAGAGACGGGATGCCCATAAATCGGATCGCCTGCGGTGGCGGAAAGCATAACGAAATTCCGGTGGAACTTATAGAGCGGATAGAGGTGGTAAGAGGAATCAATTCATCCCTTTACGGCACAAGCGCCATGGGCGGGGTAATCAATATCATTACCAAAAAACCGGAAAAAGAGCTGAAAGGCACGGTAGAAGGTTCATATGGAACCTTCGATACCTGGAATAGCGGTATGACCTTAAGTGGGCCTCTAAACGATAGCCTTGGCTTTCAGCTTTACTATAATCATCTGGAAACGGACGGTTATAATCCTTGGTCAGATTCATTTATTGCCACCAAACCGGCGTGGGTCCAGAAGAAATTTAGAGAAGCTATCGTAGATCAGGATAGAGATGCGGACAACATCTTTGCCAGGTTGACCTATGAAATTGATCCATCTTCTACCCTTGGCTTTGCTTACTCTTACTGGGATGACGATATTTCCAATGGTCGAAGGTATAATTACGTGGAGTTTGAAAGAAACAGAACAAGTCTTAGTTACGAGAAAAAAGGCAAGTTGAATATCTCCGCCAATCTCTATTATTTAGATGAAGACTTTGACTTTACGTATGATCGAAAGCCGGTCAAAAAAACAAAGAATGCCTTTGATGCCATTGAGATGATAAGCAAAATCCCGGTTGAGGACATAGGGGGCATGATGAGCGTCAGCTTTCCGATAAAAAAAGCTCATCTTCTAACCATGGGCACAGATCATCGCTTAGGCGAAATGGAAAATAACTGCGATTGGAAAATCTCTACCCGCAAAACCAGGACTGAGGGGAAGCAATACCGGGGTTCCTTCTTTATCCAGGACGAGATTGATGTGGGACAGGTAGGTCCAGGAAATCTTCTTGCCACTTTAAATGCGAGGGTAGACTGGTATCAAATATATGATGGCTCTTTTTCTGATTCCAAAACAGGTAAAAATGAAAAATACTCTGATGAATCCGGTGAGGAGTTCAACCCAAAATTGGGTCTGGTCTATCATCTGACCGATTCGACTACTCTGCGGGGCTCTGTGGGACGGGCATCCAATATCCCTTATCTATATTCCCTGTATGGCACATGGGAGTGTCCGCCAGGGAAATTTAACGAAGGGAACCCTGATCTGGACCCGGAATACACTATTGGCTATGAGGCAGGAATAGAGCAGCGTTTCGGAGATCAGGTTATGTTACGTATGACCGGATTTTACAATGATATAAATGACTGGATGGCTCGGATTTTCAATGAGAAAAAACAGGGGGTTAATTATTATAAATGGCAAAACATAGATGAGGTGGAAACCAGCGGCATAGAATTAGAGGCAGAATACAGACCTTTTGTATCCCTCAGACTCTATGCCAATTATAGCTATCTCCATACTGAAATAAAAGATTACAAAGACAAGCCACAATTGGAAGGAAATAGACTTATTGATCAGCCGCGTCATAGGTTGAATGCTGGTTTTACTTATACCAATCCGGACCTGTTCACCATTAACTTAAGACAACGTTACGTGAGCGATCGTTATGATGATATGGAAAACACTCAAAAATTGGATGATTACATAACCTGGGATGTCAAAATTTCCAGAGATATTACTAAATTTATAAAGGCGTCCTTAGAGATCGAAGATATCTTCAACAAGACCTGGCAGGAATCCTATCAGTGGGAGACGCCAGGACGGATGATTTTGGGCAGGCTAAAGGTAATATTCTAAGCGCCAAATTTTAGGAGGTAAACGATATGACAGGAATTAGGAAAAAGAATATCACCTTTAAATTGACTCTTGCTCTCTTAAGCATCGGATTCCTCGCTTTTTTCTCTGGACTGGCTGTCTCAGGGCCCAGGCCGGGCAGGGAGAAGATAAAGGCCATCATCATTGGAGATCGTCTTGTTGATATTGCTTACAACCTGGGCGTTGTACCGGATGCTATGGTTGTCAGATGCTGGGGAGCTCTTCCCGAAAAGTTGACTACAGTGCAATTTCTGGGTTGTCCCAAAAGGGTTGTCAAAAAGGAAAAAGAGACTGTTCCCAACACAGCCAGAGAAAAAGGCCTTAAACGTATCTTGATAGAAAAAAATGAGCATTTTGATATCTATCTGCCTGAGGCTAACCCGATGAAGATTGTACCCTTGCTTGAAAGTAAGCGGTTGCAATTAGAATTCGTTGATTTTTCTGAAGGAATAGAATCAGCCATTAGACAGACAGGCAAGCTGCTAAAGCGGGACAAAAGAGCAGAAGAGTTAATTACGGCTTATAAGGCTGCCCTGCAAAAAACCAAAAGGAGAATGCCTCAAGAAAAACTTGGCAAGAAGGTTTTGATTCTCAAGGGTATCTTAGTGAAAAAAACTGGAAAGCCTTTTATTCATGTGGTGGCTCCAAATGGCTATGCGGATAGATTTTTCCTTGAACCCATGGGATGCACCAATGTGGGACACCTGGTTAAATCTGAAGTGGCAAAAGTCCAAAAGGGATGTTTTCCATTAAGAAACCTGGAGAATATTATCAATGCACAACCTGATGTGATCATCATAACAGGAAAGTCTTTTGCTGTAGAAAAGATGTTACAAAAGGCCTTACTGAAAAAACCGTCATTAAGAGAAGTGCCTGCCATTAAGAATTATGAAATATACAGTCTTCCAGGCTATATGGACGAGTGGGTCGTAGAATATCCTTATATCTTGAGGCTCTGGGTCTCGGCTTTATATAAATAGTTATCCATCAGACAATAGACATGGATGCTGGCTCTATATCGATCCTTGCATTTTGTCCCTTCTCTGTATCGCAAACATCTCTATGTGTCAGATGTTCAGACTTGGCCCGCAGGGCTGCCCCCTGATTTAACGTTTTCCCACGAACGGTGTCTAACGTTATTGAGACTTATTTACACTTTTGAACGGCGCGTTCCCGGATTCTTAGCGACTTAGCCATGCCGTGTCCGTTCCATTGATAAATGGGTAAACCCGGCGCACGCCTGTCCATGCCGGCGCCAGACAGCGTGTTATGGCATTTACTGGTAGCGCCATTGGTGGTGGTAAGGTGAAGGGAGAAAGGGGGTGGCAGACATTTATTAGACAGGGAAAGGCGGCTATCCCCGCAAGGACCAAGACCGCCTTTCCCGGAGAAAGCAGATCCCTTTTTGGGGGACCTGCCCCTCAGTTCTCCTTCTTATCAGAACTGGGGGTCTGTGTCAATTCTTATCGATAGGGAGGAGAGCGTACAATGAAAGGGCTAAAAACCATACCATGCTTATTTGGCTTGATTTTTGTCTTTGTTTCTATGGCACAGGCGCAGGAAACGGTTGAACTGGAAAAGATGGTGGTCACCGCACCGGAAAGGACAGGTGGCTTACGCGAGGCATCGGCGCTTACAACCGTTATTCCAAAGGAGCAGATTGAAGCAGCAAACCTTGACACCATAGCCGATGTTCTGAGATTGGCTCCGAATGTATGGCAACCACGCTCCTATTCCCCTAAGATCCATGGCAACACTGCCTTAGTTCTTATTGATGGTCAGAGGGTTACGACTGGCGGCTGCCCGGGCAGGGGAAGAGTGGCAGAGCTTGATGGATTTGTTTCAGCAGATCAAATTGAAAGGATAGAAATAATAACAGGAGGGCAGGCTGTTTTGTATGGACAGGACGCCATGGGAGGTGTGATCAATATCATTACCAAATCTCCTACGAAAAAACCTACATTTTCTGCCTCCTCCTCCTTTGCCAGCCTTGACACGGAAATTTACAATGTTAGCCACGCATATAAGCCAGGCAAATTCGGTTATCGTCTTGGTTATACGCATAGAGAAACGGATGGATTCAACGAGGAAACGGACAAACGGAGAGATGATGAGCTCTGGACAACCCTTACGTATAATTTCAGTCCGACCAATAAATTGACACTCACCCCAAAATTTTTCGAGAATACCCAACTTCCCGAAGGCAAGGACAAAAGCGTTAGAAGGCGACGTATGGTTAGTGGATCATGGGACTACAAGATAGATGATGTTTCCGCCCTGTATGTCACGGGGGGACATACCAACCGGATAAGTGGTGGTAGCCACACGGAGACCATAGAGGCAAAAGTCGCATATAATCGATTGTTATTCGGCTCAAACCTGGTAACTTTATCATATCAATACGAGGAGGACGAGGCGTGGGGTGGTGAGAAGTTTGACTGGAATAGTTATGTTATACATGATGAGATAAGCTTTGACCCTTTCATTTTCACATTAGGCCTCCGTGTCGACGACCATTGCAGATATGACAAATATTATTCCCCGTCGGCAGGCGTGGTCTATAAGGCTACTGATGATCTGACCTTAAGGGGTTCAGTAGGAAAGGGGATTTGGTACAACCTGTATGGAGCCGCCTACTACGATGAATGGGACTACAACGCCAGGAGCGGAGAATGGCGTCACGTCCCCCCCGGCCTTGACCCGGAATGCCTGACATCCTATGAGATAGGTGGAGAATACAGGATACTTGAGAACCTGCTTGCCACTGTATCCCTGTTCAGGAATGACGTTGAGGATGAGGTAGAATGGGTAGATATTGGCACAATAACCCGTGAGGGAATAACTGCGCCCGCGAGAGAGAGAAAAAACATAGGCGAATCGGTTACTCAGGGTGTGGATGTAGCGATTTCAAGTGACATAACGAAGAATATATTCGCATCACTCGGATATTCCTTTCTCGATACGGAGATTGAGGATACAGGTAAAGAATTTACAAAGAGACCAAGGCATAAACTTAACCTTATCCTTAACTGGAATATCCCCGATTACGGATTGAGCGGTTTTTGGGGAACCCAATATGTGGGCAAAAAGTGGCGGGATAGCGCCAACACAGTAGAATTGCCAGATTATTGGGTTACGAATGTTAATATTGCCAAGCACATCACCAAATATGGCAAGATAATCTTCTCTGTCGATAATCTGTTTGATGCAGATTATGAAGATAAAACTACGGGCAAGTATGCCAGAGATTATGGCTCGTACGAATTGCCCGAGCGGGCATATAAGGTGGAGGTAAAGATATTCTTTTAACTTAATTGTTTATAATGTTTCCGGATTTGCTTTCCCTCCGTGGTGAGGTGGAAGCAAGATTGCGGGGCTGACGGAAGCGGCTCGCAGGGCCGCTGGAGTTAGTCCCGCCAACTAACAAGGGCAATTAGCCTGAAGGAGGAAAAACAATGGAAAGCAAAAGTAGAAAAACAAGGAATGTAATAGGCATAGTCTTGGGAGGCTTAATCGTATTGGTTGTTTGGTCTATGGTAACTGCAATGGGTGGCAGAGAAAAACCGGGCGACGATAAACATCTGGGGATTGCGGAATATGAAAAGGGGAATTACCAGGAGGCGATCAAATATTATAATAAGGGAATAGATGTGAACCCCGATGATTCGTGTTTGTACAATGACCGGGGGTTGGCCTATTATGCACTTAGAAAGTATGATAAGGCGATTCCTGAATATAGCAAGGCTATAGAGCTAAAGCCTGATTTTGCAGAGGCTTATTTCAACCGGGGGCAGGCATACTGGAGAAAAGGAGGATATAATAAAACGGAATTTCTTGACAAAGCAGTCTCTGATTTCAGTAAGGTCATAGAATTAAACCCTGATGATATGGAGGCTTATTACAACAGGGGGCTTGCTTACAGCAGTTATCTGCATTGGCATAAGAAGAAGATTACCAAAACCAAACGTTCCGGGTTTACCCCCGAAGCAACATATAATTTTGTCAAAGCGCTTTT
>JAGMBW010000059.1 GCA_023129535.1 Desulfobacterales bacterium | reverse complement strand
TATAGTCCTGTTTTGGTGGAGACATTTGTTGATCCTCAACATTACGAGGGTACCTGTTACAAGGCGGCCAACTGGCAATACCTGGGGATGACTACGGGTGAGGGTCTTGTGCGTAAAGGGAAGACCTACACTACGACTCCAAAGAAGATTTTTGTCAAGCCCCTGGTAAAGGATTTCCGTGCTTTCCTGTGTTCAGAGCAACTTAAGGGGAGGGCGGAACAATGAGCAAACCTAGCCCTCCGGGGCGTAGGCCCTCCGGGGCGGAGGTCGCAGGCCGACCCGTGAAGCCATCTGATGTTCGTCTTTCAGATGGCTTCACGGCGTGAGGCAAACAAGGAAATGACCCGTTTAGCCTCTTTCACCTATTGGGTGAAACATACGTGTCGCCCCTATTGAGGCATTATCCTTTTGATATGAGCCAGTTAGGGCTCTTCAACCTGGAACCGTGAACAAGGAATTTTTCAAAGTTACCCGCCTTGAAACCGTACTCGAACTGACTCACACCTTTCCATGTGTCAGTGAGGAGGTCCTGCCTTTAGATCAGTGTGTCGGCCGCATTCTGTCCCGGGATATCGTTTCCAGGATCGATCTTCCGGAATTCAACCGTGCCACTATGGATGGCTATGCAGTTGAGGCCCGATCGACATTTGGCGCTTCAGAGAGTGTGCCGGCCCTTTTTACAATCGTGGGGACCGTCGATATGGGAGAGGTGCCCGCCGTTTCGGTGAAAAGCGGGGAAGCGGTTCGGATTGCCACCGGTGGCATGCTCCCCGAGGGGGCGGATAGCGTGGTGATGCTGGAACATGCACAGGTCCTTGACGAGCATACCCTTGAAATCTTCAAAAGTGCTGCCCCATTACAGCATGTCATAGAGATCGGTGAAGACTTCCGTACAGGGGACCGAATCCTTTTAAAGGGAAGCCGCATACGTCCCCAGGAAATGGGTGTTCTGGCGGCCCTTGGTGAGACCCACATTCCCGTCTACAGACAACCTGTTGTGGCAATCATTTCTTCCGGCGACGAGATTGTACCCATCGAACAAAACCCGGGTCTTTCCCGGTTGCGTGATGTCAACGCCTATACCCTCACTGGTCTTGTCAGGATGTCAGGCGGGGTTCCTCTCTATTTCGGGATTGTCAGGGACAACTTTGATGAGCTGCACAGCCTCTGCAAAAAGGCCCTTGCCAAGGCCGATATGGTCTTGATTTCAGGTGGCAGTTCGGTAGGATCGCGCGATTTCACCATAGACGTGATCGAGGCCCTCACCAGTTCACGGATCCTGGTCCATGGCGTTTCAATCAGCCCCGGAAAGCCCACCATCTTGGCCCGGAGTGAGCAAAAGGCCATCTGGGGCCTACCGGGCCAGGTCGCGTCGGCCATGGTCGTTTTTCATGTGATGGTTCGCCCCCTGCTTGAAAGGATAGGTGGACTTTCAGAAGACCGGTTGGCCGCAGCACATGAGGTCCCTGCCGCGTTGAGCCGCAATCTGGCATCGGTTCAGGGTCGGGATGATTATGTCCGTGTAAAGATTGCACGGCGGGGAGACCAGAACTATGCTGAGCCCATTCTGGGCAAATCCGGCCTGATCCACACCATGGTGAAAGCAGACGGGCTCGTCAGGATCGACATGAACTCAGAAGGATTGGATAAGGGGACCCCTGTTAGGGTTATGCTATTTTAGTGGGTAACAGTACTCCATCACTTCAATACTCCATTTCGGATCATGCATGTTGATTGGATTTCATGTCATTTTGGGCCGCACGGACGAGAAAAGATGACCTTGACATACCGCGTCTTTTTGCCACGGCGTCAATCTGGTGAAGCGTATCTTCCGGCACGGTTATGTTGACTCGGATTGCCTTGGGCTTTGGCTCAGGAATCGTGATAACGAGAAACGCCACAGCATCAGCATATTCGGGATCAGCCATAATTTCTTCGAGGCGCGAAGGAACAGGAATTTTTTCGCCGTCTTAGTGATACAGCCTGGAAAATCCGGGAAAGATATGCCAAAGTCACTGTCCGGGTCTTTATGAACAATTGCAATATAACTGGCCATGATTGCCTCCTATCTGAACCAACCTTATACCATCCGTCGTTTGTAAGTTTTTTGATGACCGTTCGGCTGTCCATATGTGTACTTATACACATTTATACACAAGATGTCGAATTGATTAACGATGTGTTATCAGGCAATAATTGAGCAATTCAAATTATCCGACATGGATGATCACGGGAAGGAGAGCTTAAGGGTAACACCTGAGAAAATAGATCAGTCTTCATTGGCTGGGAGGATGTGTAAAATACAGGGAGCTTCGAGTGGCGAGCTTCGATCTGGGTGCGGAAGGCAGAAAATCGTGCGCGTCCCGGCCGGTATTGTGTTGGACAGCCGTTAAGGAGTTGGGGTATTCTGGTGCAGAAGTTGTTCCGCATCTTGGGGTAACGACTTGATGTGTTACCAGAGCTGTTTCATAAGGAAAGGGTCTGCAGAGAAAAACTGTTTTTGGGGAGTTACACACGTTCTGCACCAACGTCCGGGTCGTTCGTTGTTCTGTCCCTCCATTGACCTTCTGTGCTTTCAATCGGGATACCTTGAAAAGGTTTTGCAGATGCGTGAAAACCACCGAAATGGGGGTATTGACATTCAATCCTTTCATGTATTATGGCAAAATGGGGGTACTGTAAAGATGGTTATAGGACGCATGTTGTATTAATGTTTGTAATCACCCCCGAAGGATATCCGATTTATTGGGAGATATTAGAAGGAAATACGGCTGATGCAAAAACAATTGAAGATTTAGTTTTTAAAATGGAAAAACATATGGAGAAATTGAAAGCGTTATATGCTTCGATAGAGGCATGGTTTCAGATGAGAATTTAAGACTATTAGAAAGGAAAAATATTCGATTTGTGACAGCTCTGGATGGGAATCAGGTGAAGTACTTTCAAGAGTTTATTGATTTCCCTTTGATCAATAAGGTTAAAAAATTAAACATAACAATCAGATAAAATTGAAGAACTCTTAACTACCGGAGAGTTCAATTTTGGCGGGAAGAATCTTTTTTTCAAAGAACTCAAACTGACAGTTAAACAGAAGAAGGAAATTGAAAAGGTAACCAAAAAATTGAATTTGGATAAAAGAAGATATTTTTTGGCATTTAACCCTGAACTTGCCTATTTGACCCATAAACACAGAAAAGAGAGGGTAGAAGAATTCAAGAAATGGATAGAAGAATATAATAAGGAATTGAGCCAAGCTTTAGGTGATAGAAAGAAGGAAAGTATAGAAAAATCTATTAAGGATGAATTGAAGAGACAGAAAATAGCCAATGTCGACCTAAGTTATGGTCTCTCAAAGTACAAAGTAGAGAACAAAAATAAGGAAGGCCAAACAAAAAGGGCAACTACCTACAAGATAAGTTTAGGAAGTGTTACAGCGAAATCATACAAAGATGCTATGAAGTACGACGGACTATGGGTTCTTTTAACCAATATTTCAGAAAGTGATGATGAGAACTTTTTTAACAAAACGAAGTTCGACAGCTTTTTTGAAATTTACCGCCTGAAGAATGCTATAGAAGAATCATTCAAAATCCTAAGTGATTTTGTAGAGATCGAACCATTTTACGTGTATAAAACCAATACTGTTCGGCATGGCTATTGCTGTAAGTTTGCACGGATGATACGTAACATGACTTTGAAGGTTAACGGCATTAGTAGTCACATTTGTCGTGGGCTGTTGACTATTGGTGCATCACAATAGCGCCGACTGTACTGAGTGTGAGGGGTTCTAATAAGCAATTTCT
>JAGMBW010000058.1 GCA_023129535.1 Desulfobacterales bacterium | reverse complement strand
AATGTTGAAGAGCTGCAAAACAAGCTAGGCACGTTCGGAACGAACGTCCCCTATCTGTGCTCTTATACCCCGCCGTACCCCGCCTGTCAATAATTATTTTCTCAGCATATCGTATCAGGTCTGTATTCTGGATCGAGGCAACCGTGTTGCCGGATTTTCCGCCGGCACGGTCGGCTCGCTCCATATTTAATCCAAGTAAGAGCCAGTTTCCAAATCTCTGATGTTGTAAAGATTGAGAGAACTACTGGTCTTATACGATCCGCTTAAAGTCCTTTTCGACATGGCGAAGGGTTTGGTGAATATACGTTGGACGGCCGTGAGGACAGTGGGAGGCATGTTCAAGGGTGTCCAGTTGTTCTAACAGGGCCTTCATCTGTTCGTCCGCAAGCTTTTGATTGGCCCTTATGGCTCCATGACAGGCCATAATGGTTAAGCAGTCATCCACGCCGCGATTCAGGCCCGAGGCCAGCCCGATTTCAGCCGCCTTTTCTACAATTTCCATGATAACCGGCTTAATAGACCTCCCGGCCAGCAACGCAGGGACAGACTTTATCAGGTAAGTTCTTCCTCCAAAGGGTTCTATTTCGAGGCCCATATCGTTGAGATCTTTTAGAAGCGTTTCCAATATACCGCCTTCGCGATGATTCAGCTCAAGGGTTTCAGGAACCAACAAACCCTGGACGGCAATAGCCGAACGGCCGTACGCAGCCTTGAGGGACTCGAAAACGACACGCTCATGCGCAGCGTGCTGATCGATCAGCACCAGACCATCTTCAGACTCGCAAACGATATAGGTGTTGTGGAGCTGGCCGATGATTCTGAGGGAGGCAAAGCATCTTTCAGGCCATAGTAGCGGTGTGGCTTCAGGTCCCTGCCTGTATGTCCGAAATGTGAGCTCGGATCTGGGCTCATGGACCGTTCCGCGAGGCGGAGGAATCCTGTACGGGATCGGACGTTGAGTTGGCTTCAAAGAAAGGGTTTGCCTCCATTTGGGACGATCGAATCTTTGAAGCGTTTCTGATACAGCCCTCACAACGACCTCATGGACCTGCTTGGGGGCTTCAAACCGAACCGAGTTCTTGGTGGGGTGGACATTCACATCTACCTGATCATGGGCGAGGTTCACGAACAGGACCACCAGGGGGAATTTGCCCTTCATCAGGTGCCCTGTATAGGCTTCCATGACAGCGTGATAGAGCACCTTGTCCCGGACAAACCGTCCATTGACGTAAACGTATAGTCCACGAGAAGTTGCTTGCGTAATATCAGGTGAAGCCACAAACCCCTCGACCCCGATGTTGCTGCCCTTGTAGTCCACTTCATACAAACGGTTTTCCAAACCTTCCCCTAACACATCCACGATGCGGTGAAGGGGGTTTGGGGTAGGGCTCCAGTTTCCAAGGACTCTTCCATTATGTGAGAACTTAAAGTGGATGCCAGGCAAGGCAAGGGCCATGCGTGTAACCTTGTCGCTGATGTGGCCCATCTCGGTTTGGTCCGTTTTTAGGTACTTTCGCCGCGCGGGCGTGTTGACAAACAAACGTTTTACCGAAATCATTGTTCCCTTAGGAGCCCCGATCTCAGCAACTTCCTTGATCCTTCCGCCTCCAATGATGATTTGGGTTCCCACTTCAGATGACTCTGCCCTGGTCACAATCTCCATGTCTGAAACAGATGCTATGCTTGGAAGAGCCTCTCCCCTGAACCCCAGAGTGGCTATGGAAAAAAGATCTTTCTCGTTATAGATCTTGCTGGTGGCATAGCGTTCTATGGACAGGAGTGCATCGTCACGATCCATGCCAACGCCGTTGTCAGAGACTCGAATGAGGGCACGTCCCCCCTTTTTGATTTCCACCACGACCTTAGTGCTTTCGGCATCAATGGCATTCTCTACAAGCTCTTTGACAACCGAGGCTGGACGCTCAACCACCTCACCAGCAGCGATCTTGTTGGACAACACTTCAGGGAGAATTCTTATATGTGACATCGTATAGCATTTCGGATTTTGGATTTTGGATTTCAATTCCGCAATCCGCAATCTGAAATCCACTACCCTTCACTTCTTTTAGCGAAGAAGCGCATGAGAAATTCGCAATCTTTTGGTGGCAAGTCAAACTTCATGCACGCCTCCTCGATGGCCCTGGCCATACTCACGTTTTGTTCATAGCGGAGCTTGTCTGATATCCACTTCGTTGCCTTCCTTAAGTCCTCACCTTCAGGCTGAATGCTCATGTTGGCTTACCTCTCTGTTGTTAATACAAACGCACTAAGATGTTTTACATCGTCATTGCGAGCGGAGCGAAGCAATCCGGCAAAGCCGTTGCGAATCCCGCTTTTAGCGGGGTGAAGCAATCCCCACCAATAAGGAGATCACTTCACTTCGTTCGTGACGACCCTTCGGGTCGGATTGCTTCGGTCGTACCTCCCTCGCAATGACAGAGAAGGCTACTTTTATTCTGGTTCCGATGCTCCGCGTCGGAGCCTATTCCGCTGGACGCTCTGCGTCCTTTCTCAAAGGCGCAGAGCGCCATGCGGAGTGAGTTCCCATGCAGAGCGTGGGAACGAGTACATTATATATGATAAATGAAAAATCAAAAACAACTGACAACACATAACGGACAACGGACAACGGACAACAAATGACAAATGACTAATGACAAATGACAAATGACAAATGACAAATCACAGCTTTGGCCTTTTGGTATGAAAATCAGTTGCCTGTTCAAAATTGTATGCCACCCGGATGAGCTTTTCCTCCTCAAAATGTTTGCTCAGGACCTGCAGCCCAATCGGAAGCCCATCCTTGCTGAACCCGCATGGCACCGAAATCCCGGCTATTCCGGCTAAGCTGGCCGGCAGGGTGAAGGTATCTGACAGATACATGGCAAGGGGATCATCCAATTTGTCTCCAAGCTCAAAGGGAGGTGTGGGGGCCACTGGCGCAACCAACACATCGCAAGTTTGAAAGGCGTCATTGAAGTCCTGCATGATCAGGGTCCGGACCTGGGAAGCCTTTCCGTAGTGAGCATCGTAGTATCCTGCCGACAGGGCATAGGTGCCGATGATGATCCGTCGCTGAACTTCAGATCCAAATCCTCTTGACCGGGTTTCTCTATACATTTGAATTAACTTCTTGGCTCCCTTGTCTCGAAACCCGTATCTCACGCCATCGTATCGCGCAAGGTTTGAGCTTGCCTCGGCAGGTGCGATCAGATAATAAGCCGCCACAGCATATTCCGTATGAGGAAGAGAGACAGACTTACAGTTTGCCCCGAGTCCCTGAATCACCTTGATCGCAGCATTAACCCCTTGCGCCACATCCTCGTCCAGGCCTCCGGCAAAATACTCCGTGGGTATGCCAACCACAAGCCCATTAAGGTCTGCTTGCAATGCCCTGGTGTAGTCCGGGACCTGACGCGGCACGGATGTTGAGTCGTTCGGATCATAGCCGCAGATTTCATTCATGAGAATCGCACAATCAGTTATATCTTTGGTGATGGGACCGACCTGGTCAAGGGAGGAGGCGAATGCGACAAGGCCAAAACGGGAAACGCCACCGTAGGTCGGCTTTAGGCCCACCACGCCACAATGAGAAGCCGGCTGTCGTATGGAACCTCCTGTGTCCGTGCCAATCGCAGCGATGCATTCATCAGCAGCTACGGCTGCAGCCGAGCCCCCACTGGAGCCTCCCGGAATCCGCGTCAAATCCCAGGGGTTCCGGGTGACCATAAAGGCTGAGTGTTCAGTGGAAGAACCCATAGCGAATTCATCCATATTGGTTTTCCCGACGATCACGGCATGGGCCTTCATGAGTTTGTTTACGACCGTGCTGCTATAAGGCGGCACAAAGTTCTCCAATATCCTGGACCCACAGGTTGTTCTGATTCCCTCTGTGCAGAGAACGTCTTTAATGGCCAGCGGGATACCTGTGAGTGCCCCCCCCTTGCCCTGCCTGATCACCCCGTCTGCTGCAGCAGCAGCAGACATGGCCCGATCTCTAACCAGCGTGATGAATGCGCCGACCCTATCATCAACCTCTCCTATGCGATCAAAAACCGCGGAAGTTAGCTCTACAGAAGTGATGTCTCCCTTCGTCAGGAGCGTATGGGCTTCGTGTATGGTTAATCGACACAGATTCATGATTTCGGATTTTAGATTTCGGATTTCGGATTTGGCTTGAACGTCATTTCCGCGTAAATGAAACTCTGGTTACAAGAGTTGTTTGTATAGGTTTCAAGAAAAAGATTTCGGGTTTACAAAATTCATTTGGTCGCATTGTTTCATTTGGGATTTTGGGCTTTGGATTTTAATTCCGAAATCCGAAATCCGAAATCGTACACCTATCCAATTACCTTTGGGACCACAAAGCTCCCATCCTCGGACCTGGGAGCATTCGCCAACGCGCGTTCCACAGTAATGGAGGACTTGACCTTATCCTCACGAAACGCGTTGTTTATGAAAATGGCATGAGAGGTCGGGGGTACATCTTTGGTGTCAACACGATTGAGGGAGTCGATATAGGTCAGGATCTCTCCTAATTGCCTGGTATAGAGTTCTATGGCATCCTCATCCAAATCCAATCGCGCCAATTCTGCTACATGGACGACTTCTTCCCTGGTAATCTTCATAACAATACTTTCTTCATTCCCTTACAATCATTGTTTCAAGTTTCTCTCTCTTAAGCCTTTCGGCTACCCTCCCGGCCTCGCTCGAATTCCTAAAATGGCCCACCCGCACCCTGTGACAGGTCCCCTTATTAGGCACAATTGCCGAAACCTCATACGCCTCATACCCTTTACTTTTTAGGCGGGCCACCATCTGCCTGGCGTGCTTAGCATTCTGAAACGATGCGACCTGGATGGTGACCCCCCCCTGCCACTTCATCTCCTGGGCCCCTTCCTTCTTAGCTGTAAGGATCTTGTAAAACTCAAACTCAGAGTTCCCGGAAGGGTTATCTATCTGGCTTTTGAGGCGTGCCTGACCTCTTTTCAGTGCCTCCTCTTTCAGAGCCATCAACTCTTTCTTGAGCTTCTGAACATCAAAACGGACCGGGGAAAGGCCGCGTCCCACCATAACACCCAGGGTGAACATCCAAACCATCCCAAGGAAGGCGATCCCCAACCAAAGAAACAGTTTTTTGCGGGTAAGTTGAATAGCGGCCCCATTTTTCGGGACCGACGATTTCTGTTTTCTTACTGTCTTTTTTGCCACAACTATAGCATTTCGGATTTCGGATTTCGGATTTCGGATTTTGGTTCACTTTGGTTCAGTACTATCATCACTCCAATACTCCATCACTCCAATACTCCAACTGGGGGGTTACATCATTTCCGGTGCCGACACCCCCATCAAGGCCAGCCCATTCCTTACGATGATCCGGATAGCAGCGACTAAGTAGAGCCTTGCTCCCGAGAGCCTGACATCATCACTCACCACCTTATGCTTGTTGCGGTCGTGATAGTAAGCATGAAAGGCTCCTGCCAGCTCTTTCAGGTAAAAAGGAATGCGATGAGGTTCCATCAAGAGGGCGCTTTGAACCACAACTTCCGGATATTGTGCCATCAGCTTAATAAGCTGGATTTCCTCAGGGAGGTTAATGAGTTCGGGGAAATCTTCATCCCAGCAAATATCCTTGTAACCCCGCTCTTCGGCTTTCTTAAGGATATTGGAGATTCTTGCATGGACATACTGGACATAGTATACGGGGTTTTCATTCGATTCTTTTTTGGCTAATCCCAGGTCAAAATCGAGCGGGCTGTCATAGTGACGCAACAGGAACAAGAAGCGGGCCGCGTCCCGCCCCACCTCCTCGATCACCTCTTTCAGGGTAACGAATTCCCCGGCCCGCGTAGACATGGTCACGGGTTTGCCGTCTCGAACGAGGTTAACCAATTGAACGAGGAGAACCTGAAACCGGTCTCCGTCATATCCAAGGGCCTGGATCGAAGCTGAAACACGACGAACATAGCCATGGTGATCTGCTCCCCATATATCGATGACGCGGTCGAACTTTCGCTCAAACTTGTCCTTATGATAGGCAATGTCTGAGGCAAAGTAGGTTTCTACCCCATTGGCCCGAACAACGACCCGATCCTTTTCATCACCAAAGTCCCGCGTGCGAAACCACAGGGCTCCCTCATCTTCGTAAATAATATCCCGGTCCTTAAGGTCTTGAATCACCTTCTGGACGGTTCCTGAGTTATACAGGGACTGTTCGCAGAACCACCGGTCAAAGGAGACATGAAATGCGTTGAGGTCCTCCCTGATCCCAGCAAGGATTTTCTTAGCTGCAAATTTGGCACAAAATGTGATGGCCTCCTCCTCGGGCATATCGAGCAAGCCTTCCCTTTCTTGATCAAGGAGTATGCGGGCCAGGTCCTTGATGTAACTCCCCTGATAGCCGTCTGCTGGCAAATCGAGGGTTTTTCCAAGGAGCTGCTGATAGCGAACAAACACGGATTCGCCAAGGGTACGAATCTGGCGTCCGGAATCATTTACATAGTATTCCTTTTCCACTTCATAACCCGTTGCCTTCAATATGGCTGCCAGGATTTCACCCACCGCGGCGCAGCGTCCGTGGCCCACGTGGAGAGGACCGGTGGGATTGGCGCTCACAAATTCGATCTGTACCGTCTTTCCACGTCCCACCTCTGAAGTGCCGTATGCTTTGTCCTCATCATGAACCGTTCTGAGAACCTCGTACCATTTTCTTCGGGTAATGAAAAAGTTGATGAACCCGGGTCCTGCCACCTCCATCTTTGAAAGCATGTGGTCAGAATCCTCAAGATGATCCATAATGATTCTTGCAACTTCCTGCGGCGACCTTTTCTGAGATGCCGCCATAGTCATGGCAATATTCGTAGTGAAGTCG
Source organism: Desulfobacterales bacterium (assembly GCA_023129535.1). Taxonomy (GTDB): domain Bacteria; phylum Desulfobacterota; class Desulfobacteria; order Desulfobacterales. The sequence goes on along the minus strand of JAGMBW010000058.1, from coordinate 12,109 downwards.
CCATGTTCTGCGATCTTGGGAGTCTGCAGTATGATGGAGGGAGAGGGATCGACAGGCTGAAGATCCCCGGCGGCAAGGGCAGATTCCAGAGCTTGTTTCACCAGGAAGGCTATTTTTTCTTTCATGCGATGAGTATTAACGACTTTTCAGATCCAAGTCAAGGAGCAAAGGGGATGTGTGCCAGCGGTCGGTTTAAGGATTGACAGCAGGAATATCACGGAGTAATGGAGTATTGGAGTACTGGAGTGTCAAAAGCCACACTCACTCAATTCCAGTACTCCAATACTCCATTACTCCAATACTGAACTTAGCTCCGCTTCGCTCCACAATTGGTCGAGTGGTCGAGTGGTTGATTGGTCGAGTGGTTCAAGGACTTTACGACTCGACTATTTAACCCCTGGCCCAGACCTGGAGTATGGGCTTGATATACTGCAAATCACCATAGGCGCCAGGGCGGGCACTCGACTAAAGTCGTAGGAATTTCAATGGGTTGTAGAAATTCCGAGACGTTAAGTTAAAGAGGGGGATGTCATGACTGAAATTATTGATGTGAGGGCAAGGGAGATCCTCGATTCACGGGGCAATCCAACCGTAGAGGTAGAGGTCACGGTGGCTTACGGTGTTGTGGGACGCGCAGCCGTTCCCTCGGGGGCCTCCACGGGAAAGCGGGAGGCATTGGAGCTGCGAGACACTCGCCGGAAGCGTTATGGCGGCAAGGGCGTATTAAAGGCTGTGGAGAATGTGAAGCAGACCATCGCCCCTGCGATCCTGGGAATGGATGCTTCCGATCAGGCAGGTCTTGACTACCGGCTCATAGAGCTTGACGGCACACCGAACAAATCCAAGCTGGGGGCCAATGCCATTCTCGGGGTGTCTCTGTCTGCGGCCAGGGCCGCTGCTCAGGTCCTTCAGATACCCCTGTATCGCTACATCGGCGGTATAAATGCCAATCTCCTTCCTGTTCCTATGATGAACATAGTCAACGGGGGCGCCCATGCCGCCAACAACCTGGACATCCAGGAATTCATGATTGTCCCCGTAGGGGCCGGCAGCTTTTCCGATGCGATCAGGATGGGGGTGGAAACCTTTCACCAATTAAAGGCGGTCTTAAAAGCTAAAGGCCACAACGTGGCAGTAGGGGATGAAGGTGGTTTTGCGCCAAACCTGGATTCCAATGAGGAGGCAATTCGTCTCATTATGACGGCCATTGAAAAGGCCGGTTATGAACCAGACAAAGAGATTGCCATCGCCCTGGACGCTGCGGCCAACGAGTTTTACACTAAGGGAGAGTATGTATTGAAGGGTGAAGGAAAGAAGGGGATGGATGCCCAGGCCATGATTGACTACTACGGGAAACTTATAGAGACCTATCCCATTGTTTCCATTGAGGACGGTCTGGCCGAACAGGATTGGGCCGGATGGGAGATCATGACCCAACACCTGGAAGACAAGATACAGATTGTGGGGGATGACATCTTTGTCACCAATCCGAAGATATTTGAGAAGGGGATCAATCGTGGCATTGCAAACGCCATCCTGATCAAGCTGAACCAGATCGGCACCCTCACTGAAACCTTAGAGACCGTGGCCATGGCAAAGGAGGCCGGGTATGAAACGGTCATCTCGCACCGTTCAGGCGAGACTGAAGACACCTTCATCGCAGACCTGAGTGTCGGCCTGAACGCCGGGCAGATAAAGACGGGCTCCGGCTCCCGGACAGACCGTATTGCCAAGTATAATCAACTATTGAGAATTGAAGAAGAACTGGGAAGAAGCGCCTGCTTTTCAAAAACCTATGCGTGATGGATTGGGGAATTGATTGCATAGGAATTTCCTTTTTTCAGACAGGATGAACACGATTATCAGGATGAATTGAAATCCCGTAAATCCTGTCTATCCTGTCAAAAAGAGTTCCGCCGTAGGCGGCTAATTCAAAGGCTTACTCAAAATATTGGCCCGCGACCTTGTTCCACAAGCCCCGGACCCCAAGGATCAGCTCTGCAACTTCCCTTACGGCACCCCTGCCGCCAGTGGCAAGGGTACCGTAATGGGCGGCATCAAAGAGGTACTCTGAGGCGCCGGCCACTGCAACAGCCAAACCCACGCGGTTCATGACGGGCAGATCTACCACATCATCGCCCACAAAGGCCACTTCCTCCAATTTGAGGTTCCTTTCGGAAACAAGCTTCTCAAGGGTCAGAACCTTATCCCTCACCCCCTGGACCACTTCGGTAATTCCCAGGTCCGCAGCCCTCTTGCCCACCAGGGGAGAACTTCTGCCAGAAATCAGGACTGTCTCTATGCCTGCCTCCTTCAGCATCTTTATGCCGTGGCCGTCGCGCACGTCAAAGGCCTTTGATTCGGTGCCATCATTGTGATAAATAAGCCGGCCATCGGTGAGCACCCCGTCAACATCTACGGCAAGGAGCTTTACCCTTTCCACCCGCGCCCGGACCTCCGCGTTGAGGCGCTTTACCACAGAAGGGATCTTGGCCCGTTCCTTTGTGCCAGGTTTTTCCAGAAATCCTACTTTCACAACGCCACCTCCACCACTTTCTCATGCCCCAGTTCAATCAGCGCACGTACCGCGCACAACAAGGTCTCGCCCATCTCTGTGGTATGAAGTCACCACGGGCAGGTTTGCGGCTTGTTACCATAATCTTGGGTGTTTTGGCAAGGGGTGCCTTGCAATGCTAAAGCTGGCGGTGTATATATACCTTGAACGGTCACAATTCGTGATTCTTAGTTGTCTGGCATTACCGTGACCCTGGTGACCCTGGTGGCAATGGAGTAATGGAGAAATGGAGTATTGGAGTATTGATGGAACTTTTCAGAACTCCAACACTCCAGTACTCCAACACTCCGACCTTCCCATACTGAGGATGATGCTTATGGACCGTAAGGATGCCGCGTATTTTGCCACAAATCATGGCCCGGACGCGGTCGTGGATGCTTTGCTCAGAGAGACGCTCTTGAGGCGGGCTCTCCAGGGAAAACTACCATGTGCGCTGGCATTTGGTGTGGCAAAGGGCCTTGGCGTATTACCAGATGTGGTTGGCCGGGCCGCCGATCTGCTGGAACTGCGGCTGGTGAAATGCCAACTGGGGTTGTTTGGGTACCGTCCTAAGAAAAGCATTGTTAGACGTGCTGCATCAGTGCCCCAGGAACTTGAAGACGCGATTTTAGCGGGTCTGATAAATGATCGTTTGCCCTGCAAGACCGCCTGGGGTATCGCCAGGCAATTTGGCATCCACAAGATGAGAGTCAGCGCCGCATGTGATACCATGGGCATCAAGATTAAACCGTGTCAACTTGGGGCGTTTTAGGTGGGCAAGCGGTCTGTGATAATCTCATCAAGGGAACGCTTGGGCACGTGGTGCACGCCCTGGCTGACACGCCAGTACTTGATATCCCCGTCAGGTCCCACCGTGTCAATAACTACGGTCTCTTTTGGCTTCCCAAGGGCAATCACAAGCAGAATCTCAAGGTGCCCTGGGATGGAGAGGGCTTCACGGAGTTCCTTGCGTCTGACCGACCCCATTATGCACCCGCCAAGCCCCCTTTCCGTAGCAGCAAGGAGCATGGTCTGGCAGACAATGCCATGGTCGCAGCCAAAGGACCTGGCCAGAGTAGTATCGCCCAGCACGATGATATAGGCAGCGGGTCTCTCACCCTCTGCCGGTCCTGGCCAGTCCTTTAAATACGCGGCCCACGCGAGATGCCGAAATATCAAAGCGTTCTTTTCGCGCTCACAGGAAAGGATATATTTCAGAGGCTGCAGGTTGGCGGCTGAAGCACAATAGCGGGAAAGGTCCACGAGCTCTTTTAAGGTTTGAAGCTCGATTGAAACCTCCTGGTAAAACCTGCGATAACTTCGATTGTTGCGTACCAGTTCAGCGATCATTATGACCTCCTTGACCCCGATCTTTCCAGTCATTAACTTCAACCTAAAATGATCGGTTCACGGTTCAAGGTTCAAGGTTCAGGGTTCAACCGTTATAATCAATTGATATCCCTCATAGCGCATAGGGCATAGCGCATAGCGTAAAAAATGATCCCCAGGGTTTTTGGGGTTGCTCTATGCGCTCTGCTCTATGCACTTCAATATCCTTTTGATATCATTGGGTTAGGGCTCTTCAACCGTGAACCGTGAATGTTGAACCGCTCAACCCAGGTTCAAGTTAACGCCTTTGGAGCACCGAATTATGTATCGCCCTTTTGCCTTGACATCAAGGGGATTCAGAAAGTATCTGATTCTATATTTTGGATTTCGGCTTCCGGCCCAAATGGACCTCGGCCGTTGTAAGGAGGTGCCATGTTATGCCTGGGAAAAAGGGCGGATCAATATTTCAATGTGCTCGGGAGATCAATAGACAAGAACTTGATCAGATTCAAGAAACGGTGGGGCTATTGCCTGGGCTGAGTCGTTCGGAACTGGCTGCAACCATATGCGAGCATCTGGGATGGATAACGGCCTCTGGGGGTTACAAGATAGATGCGTGCATGAAATTGTTGGAAAAGCTGGAAGCCAGGGGATCTGTCGAGCTTCCGGAGAAACGAGACGAATTACGAGGGAAGCGACCTTCAAAGTCTGTGGTCTTAACGTGCAGGACGGAGCCCCAGCCTGATATAGTGGGCCATCTGAGCGATGTCGGTTTTGTGAGGATTAAGGTTGTTAAAGATAAGGAATTGACACTATTGTGGAATGAGTATGTATGTCGTTACCACTACTTAGGCTACAAGAAGCCGTTTGGCTATCATTTTCGGTATTTTGTTGAATCTGCGCCAGGTTTGTTGGGATGCCTGATGTTTCAAGGAGCGGCCAGGGCCCTGACATCTCGAGACCGGTGGATAGGCTGGAGCCAAAGGGAGCACCTGAGAAACCTGGCCTGGGTTATCAATAACAGCCGTTTTTTGATTTTTCCGTGGGTGCACGTTAAAAATCTTGGGAGCCACATTCTTGGGCAGGTTGTCCGCCGTGTGAGAGAGGACTGGCAGGAACGCTGGGGTTATAGTCCTGTTTTGGCAGAGACGTTTGTTGACCCTGAACGTTACGAGGGGACCTGTTATAAGGCGGCCAACTGGCAATACTTAGGGATGACTACGGGTGAAGGTCTTGTACGTAAAGGCAAGACTTACACTACGACTCCAAAGAAGATTTTTGTTAAGCCTTTGGTAAAGGATTTCCGTGTTCTTCTATGTTCAGAGCAACTTAAGGGGAGGAATGCTTCTCTTCTTTCCTAAAATCTCACACTAAAAATCTCACCCCAGTTACCCGCACGAAGAATGCCCCTCCATCCTTTGAGACATAATTTCCAACATATCAGCGGGTAGTTCTCCTGTTAACAGGAATCCAGGTAGTGCCCGTTGATACACTCACCACCGGTAGCCGACAACCGATATCACTCGAATCCCAATGGTTCAATATTACTAAACATTTTCCGTAAAACTGCCGATAGGTAACCCAAAGTAGTTTTAGTTGAGAAATCATGGGCAGTCACCTTTGGTTGTTGTCAACAGACCTCTATCTTTGTCTCCTTCGTCGTTTAAGCGGTGATGAACAGATTCGCAAGAAAGATATTTTCATCTTTGCCTATATCAATCTTTATCTTTTTCATCGCTGTACCAACCTTCTGTTATGCCGGAAAGACTCAGCAAGATACTGTCAATACAACTGATTTAGGACAAAAGTCGTTTCATCTATCCATCAGTGATGGTTTGGTAACACTCGATGCCCAATGGGCTGATTTACGAAGAATCTTAGAGGAGATTTCCGAGAAAACAGGCGTGGCAATTGAAATTGGGGCGGAAGTAGGGGGAAGTATTTCGGCCTCGTTCAAGGAGATTCCCCTGCACGAGGCTTTGAAGAAGATAACTGCCAATTGCGCAATGGTTTTCTTGAAGGAGGGCACCCAAGACTATGATGAGGTAGAGAAGGTAGTTGTGCTCGCGAGTTCCCAGAACCTGGTCACCACGCAGACGAAATTAAAGACCAAAGTTCAAAGTTTTCTCGAGTCACCACCCCATGATTTTCTGAAGCAAAGCCCTCCACCTGTTAAGGCCGCCTCCCACGCCATAGTGAACGAAAAAACTGGCATCGAATCCGAAGTTGTTTCCAATGAGTTGATCGTCCGGTTTAAAAAGGGCCTTCCCAGGGAAGATATACTGGCCCTGCTTGCCAAAACAGGGACAACCATAAAGACCCATATTGAAGCACTTAACTATTACGTCCTGTCCCTCCCCTCCCACCTTTCAGTCAATGCGGCTTTAAGGTGGTACCGGGAACATGGCGTTGTTGATCAATGTGAACCGAACTATTTGATTCCCATAAGAACAATACCCAATGATCCGGATTTTTCCAGGCAGTGGTCATTACACAATACCGGCCAGACCGGCGGGGTCGATGATGCCCACATTGATGCCGTGGAGGCGTGGGGCATTGAGCATGGCAAAGCCGAGGTGGTCATCGCGATCATTGACACCGGTGTCGTACATACCCACGAAGATCTCGCTGCGAATATCTGGCACAACCCCGGGGAAATTCCGGATAATGGGATCGACGACGATGAGAACGGATATGTTGATGACACCATTGGATGGGATTTCGTAGACTCCTTCGGAGGTGCTGCTGATGAGGATTTTGAAACGCCTGACAACAACCCAATGGACCGGCATGGACACGGAACCCATGTGGCAGGTATTGCTGGAGCGGTCACCAACAATGGCCTTGGCATTGCTGGGGTGGCCTGGAATTGCAAGATCATGCCGGTCAGGGCAGTCTATAAAACACCATCAGGAGGCGGTGTCATGGAAAGTGCCGATGCGTCCCTGGCCATTGTCTATGCCGCAGAAAACGGGGCCAGGGTTATCAATCTTAGCTGGGGGGATTACCAGAAATCAGAGCTGATTGAAGATGCCATAACTTTTGCCACGAATAAGGGGGCGCTCGTTTGCGCTGCGGCAGGCAATGAGAATTCCTCCGGCCTTATATACCCTGCGGCCTCAGAAAATGCTGCTGTTTTGGCCGTAGGTGCCACGGACAGCCATGACAACAAGGCACTTTTTTCAAATTATGGGAATTGGGTAGACGTATCGGCACCGGGTGTCAACATCTATAGTACCCACCTGATCGACTCTTATCGACAAATGAGTGGCACCTCCATGGCTGTCCCTCATGTGACCGGCGTGGCCGCTCTCGTTTTTTCTTATTCTCCGGATATTTCTCCTCTTGAGGTCAAAACGAGGATCATGCACTCGGTGGATGTATTGACAGGTCTGAATGGGAAAAACAGCACCTCCGGTAGAGTCAATACCTATGCGGCACTTATGGAAGCATGTAATACCCCGCACATCTTCTCCTTGAGCCCCAATGCCGCCCATGAAGAGGAGCAATTGACGATTTTCGGAGATAGCTTTGGCATAGAACAAGGAAATGGACTTGTAATGTTCTATCCTGACAAAGAGGCGGAAATTATCTCCTGGAGCAACTCGACCATCGTTTGCAGAGTGCCAGAAGGAGCTCAGACGGGCAATTTGACAGTCACCACTTCTGACGGAAAATATGTGTCTATATGGGCTTTCATAGGAAGGGCCTTGGCAGATTCCGATGGCGACGGCCTAACCGACGTGATCGATGTCATATCGGGTGATATTAACAATGGCGGCAGTGTGGATTTGGCAGATGCTATTCAGGTCCTTCAGGTTGTCTCTGGCATCACACCAACCCAGCCGGTGCATAAAGAAGCCGATGTTAATAACGACGGCAAGATTGGCTTGGCCGAGGGCCTTTATGTGCTGCAGAGTCTGGCGGAGTTACGTTCAAGTGGAATCCCCGCCAAATGATCCAGCCTGTCCCCAGCATCAAAATCAATACCACAAAAAGTTTCGTGACTGCACCAGTACAAAGCATAAAGGCGCTGAAGGCGATCAATGGGAAGATCAGGATACGAGTTATATATCTTAAGGGCGCATGCTCTGCAATCAATTCGGCAATGGAATTACTATAACGGTAATAGAAGACAACAAACTTCTTTCCCGCCTCATGGGTGAGCAGATAGACATCTCGGAATTCCTTCAGTATCTTCACATACGGATGAATCACAGACCCGTACGCTGCAGTGGCAATGAAACACCCTCCCCCGCCGCCTGCAGAACTGGTCGTGCCGACACTGCTTGAGCTTGTGCCAGGATTACTCGGCGGTGGCGGTGGCTGGTTACCGCCTCCGCTATCAGCAAAGCAGATAGCAGAGACAGTATTCATCAGTCTGTGCACAGACCTGCGAGCAAGCCATATCATGCGATTGAAAAGGGGCGGCTCGTTGGTCTGGTTCAGCACAAATATTTTGGGCTCAAAACGAATAATCACATCAGATGAGCTGTAGCTGTACAGCCAGTAGCCTTCATAGGGCTGCATGGATTCATAGGGCGGGTCTGAACTAGCCGTGTCAGGGGAGATCTTGGAGTACCAGACAGTGGTTCCCTCAACCTCGCGGGGATGAAACTTAAACAGGTAATTGTCGGTGAGCGCAGTCGTTGATATATCCTCAAAAATCACACCGTCAGCACTCACCTTGATATAGGTATTGTCTAAGTCAATGGCATGGTCGTAGGGATTTGCCACCATGTTCCAGCCCGGATGCAGCGTGGCTTCAAAGGAGGCCGTGGGATCGAGGCCAAGGCCATTGACCTTAAGGCTCCTGGTCTCCCTTGAAATAAGCCAATAGGCATTGCCAGGCTCCAACGGATAGGTGCTGGCAAAGCCTGTGTCGTTGGCCTCATCGTATCCCAGGGTGCTCTTGTTAAAGGCAAAGCACCGCCACATGGTATCGTTATAGCCCCCCAGCGTGCTGGCCAGGTTGGCTACCAGGTCGGACTCATCCGGATGGCACGGAAAAGAGATGATCCGGTAGTCCTCGGTGAAGGTGCCGCCACTGATCGGTCTACTGAGCTCCTCTGGCTGAGCCACTGTGTACAGAGAAAAATGGGTGACACGGAAGGTGATCGTTTCATTGACAGTATCTACAGAATAGTTGGAAACAGGTACCCAGCGGCCCAGATCCGGATCAAAGGTATAAACCCTGAGATCTTCAGGCCTGTCAATACCGGGTATATTTCCATACGGTAACGTGACTTCAATCGCCCTGGTAAAGGTGATTTCCTCTCCTTCTGCCTCGGCCTTGAGCTCTACCACATCACCAAAAGCAGCCGTCGTTGAGGTATAAGGCTGGCCCTCTGTTACCAGCTTAAAGGTCAATGTGAATGCCTCAGCCTCGGAGGATTCAGCAGGAATATTAATGGTTGCCCCATTGTAAACCGTGCCTGTATCTTGCACGGATCGAGTGTCTCCTGTTGCGGTGTCAATGGGACTGGTATCATCCATGGCAACTGGCGTAATCGTCACATCCCTGATCACAATAGGCCCTGAGACGGTGGTAAAACCGAGCCCGTCCATGATCCTTAGCCGGTAGGTGCCACTGCGGCCGACCGTGGAGAAGGTATAATGGAAGTTTCCAGCCCCATCATCACTGATTGTGCCTGAATCCTCTACCGTATACGGCTCGGCATCGGCATCAATGAGTTCATACAGATAGTAGGACGTTGAACTGTGGGGCAGGCCACCGGCAATAATAAACTCTTCGTCTACATCCACACTGTTTGTGCGGAGGAGCACCCGGACATAGGGCTGAATCACAAGGGGTTCTAACACGCAAACATCAAAGGAGACCGGATCAGATGCCTGAAAGGCATTGTCAAAGACCTCGGTCTGGATATTGGTCAGAGTATACCCGGCATCCTCTGCGGCCGGAACCCAGCGAATCTCAGAGGTACAATCACCCTGTGAGATCGTCATCCCCTCAGGAGGATTGGATGTGCCAACCAGGGCAAAAATCAGTTCAGTGCATCCAGTTTTGTCATCCTCTCCCAATAGCATCAAACTGCATGCCCGGCCCGGCATGGCATAAAGGGGTCCAGGCTCGACATAAATCATAGAACCGCTGGCAATCTGAAGAGTGGGCCTTGTATCATTGGGGTCGGTGCCGGCAGCCACTTCATCGCCGTCATTGATACCGTCATCATCCGTGTCAGGATTGCTTGGGTCTGTGTTGTAGACAGTTATTTCCTCACCATCCTCCAGGCCATCCCCGTCCGAATCGAGACTGTTTGGATCAGTGCCGTAGGTGTGAACCTCTTCCCCGTCATTGAGACCATCTCCATCCGTATCAGCCACATCTGGATCTGTATCGATACTGGCTTCCACATAATCCGGCAGGCCGTCACTATCTGTATCCAGGGCCTCAAATTCATAGGCCCCCATCTCCCAGGCCGTATACTGAGGCCGGGTAATCCCATCAAGATCGACACCCGCATCCGTCCTGTCCGTGGCATCCAGGCATGGGGAGATGGGTTGCAGATGGTAGTTCTCCGTGCCAGGCGTGGTACTGACAAACTCCGGATCCTGGAAAATATCCCCGGCGCCAGGGTTGCACCCTCCATCGCGATTTATAACATTATTCCAAAAGTCGTTATAATCCAACGTAGTCCCTGCTCCCCCATCCACGCCAGTCGTATTATAAGCAATAATATTGTATTTGATGGTGGTCGATTCTGAACTTACATCTTCTATACCTGTGGCGTTTTCAACAATGGTGTTGTTTGTGATGACAGGGCTGGAGTTCTCTGCATAAATCCCATAATCGAATCGGCGAATGAGATTATTCTCAACCAGAGGTGATGCACCATCAATATAGATGCCCTCGTCTCCCACAACTTCCCCTAAGGCGTAGATATGGTTGCGGGTAATCGATCCGCTGCCTCCTGAGATTTCAATGGCCTTGCCATAATCGGCCTCTATGTCGTTTTCAGTGATCTCAAAATCAAGGCTACTAATAAGACATATACCAGAAGGAATAAACTCAGTTCCAATGATCTGGTTGTTCCTCACCGTAAGTCCGTCCACCCCGTCAGAATGGATTGCAGTGTCAAATTCCTCGAACCTGAGGCCGTCTATAGTTACATGATCGGCCTCAATCTCAATGCCTGTAGTCCAGGTGGAAGCATCTGTACCGTCCAGGATAGCACTGGTTCCTGCCAAAAGGATTACGTTCCCCCGCCTGATGACCAGGTCGGAATCGTCCTCACCATTAGCCACGCTATAGGTCCCATCGGCCACGTTGAGGGTATAGGCACCGGCAGAGCCACTATTTATGACATCAATAGCATAATGAAGGCTATTCCACGCACCAGTCCCGGATGAGGTGCCATAGGATATCTCATCAGTTCCGTTGGCATCCACATAGTAAACTCCAGGCGGAAGGGCAAAGGTAACCTGGATCTCATCAGAAGCACTGATGTTACCAGCCTCATCATAGGCCTCCACATTAAAGGTGTTTACTCCCGGTGACAGGACTCCAGCATAGGTCCAGGTCGTCTCGCCCGGTGTGTGGGTAACTCCTTCGGTGGAACCGTTCACATAGATCGCTACGGTGTCAGAAGTGCAGGTCCCGCTCAACGTCACCGACGAACTGTTTGTGGTGTAATCATTGCCAGGACCCATGCCGCCATCCGACACAATCAGCGGAGCAGCCGGAGCAACCATATCCAGTACAATACTTCCTGTGGTTGCACCGCTCTCATTACTAACCGCATCCTTTGAGGTTAAGCTTATGTTATTTGTTCCCTCGTTCAAAGATAGCTCATAGGACCAGGTGGTATCTGCATCCAGGGCAACGATCTCCGATTCGTTTAACCATACAGAGGTGTTTGCCTCCTTGGTCCCTGATATGGTCTGTGGGGACACATTGGTTGGAGAGGTAACAGGATCAAGCGTGGGCGCATCCGGTGGGGTTGTATCCACCACATGGACCGAGCGTACCACCTGAGCGGCAGCATTGCCTGATCCGTCACTCACATCGTAGGTGACATGGTACGTGCCCACCACATTGGCATTCACGTCACTGGTGGTAACAATATTGGGGCTCAGATCACCATCGTAATTGTCAGCAGCCGTCGCCCCTGCGTCTTCATACGTAGCGCCTACCTCAATGGTTACATCGCTATCACCTACAAGCGTGATCACCGGCAGTCTTGTATCCACCACATGGACCGAGCG
>JAGMBW010000057.1 GCA_023129535.1 Desulfobacterales bacterium | reverse complement strand
AGTCACGTATATCTGACGATCGTGCGCTGAAAGTAGCCGGAGTTTACCCCGGGAGACCCGTTGCGTGTCCTTGATAGTAAGGGGGCAACATATGGGACGTTCTCAACATTTAAAGTTATCAATCATCAGCAACATAAAGCAAGGTCCCCTAATAGTTCCCTAATAGCAACCCAAAGTTTAAATGTTGAGAACGTCCCAATATCCCGTCCCCAATATCCTTCCAAATATCGCCTCCTACTTATTAAACATCTTGGTGAAGGGATTGCTAAATGGACCAGGTTCACTCTTTCGCGGTCTTTTTGCCTTGGGCCTCTTTTCAGGCTTTTTTGGTGCCTTCCTTGTTTTTCCCGGTTCCTGAACGGCGTCCTGTTTCATGGAAAGAGAGATTCGTTTTCTTTCCAGATCTACGTCCAGCACCTTGACCGTTATATGCTGATGGACCTTGATCACCTTGTTGGGATCCTTAATAAACCGGTTCGCCATTTGACTAATATGTACCAACCCATCCTGATGAACACCTATGTCAACAAAAGCACCAAAGGCGGTAACATTCGTGACTACCCCTGGCAGGCTCATGCCAGGCTGGACATCTTCAATCTTCTCAATGCCCTCCTGGAATTTGAAACTTTCAAACTGCTCCCGGGGATCGCGACCGGGTTTGGCCAGTTCGGCAAAAATATCGGTTAGTGTGGGGATTCCCACCCTGTCTGTCACATATCTATTCGGGTCGATCTTTTTCCTGAGCATATCATTTTCAAGCAGATCAGTTACCCCTAAGCCAAGATCCCTGGCCATAGCCTCCACAATACCATAAGATTCGGGATGGACCGCGCTTGCATCAAGGGGACTATTCCTATTCCTTATTCGGAGAAAACCGGCTGCCTGCTCAAAGGCCTTTGGGCCAAGACGCGATACCTTTTTAAGTTCTTCCCTGGAGGAGAGAGCTCCGTACTCATCGCGGTAGGTTACGATGTTTTTGGCCAACTGTGGTCCAAGACCTGAGACATAGGTGAGAAGCTGTTGGCTCGCTGTATTGACATCCACCCCCACAGCATTGACGCAACTCATGACCACATCATCCAGGCTTCTTTTAAGGGCCAGCGGGTTCACATCGTGCTGATACTGTCCTACGCCAATAGATTTTGGATCGATTTTTACCAACTCAGCCAAAGGATCCATGAGTCGCCTTCCAATGGATACTGCCCCTCTATAAGTCAGGTCCAGATCGGGAAACTCCTCCCTTGCCGCTTCAGAGGCGGAATAGACAGACGCACCGCTCTCATTGACCATTACCACCGGAATGCTGTCCGAAAAAGGAAGAGTATTAACAAAGGCTTCGGTTTCCCTTCCGGCAGTGCCGTTCCCTATTGCTATCGCCTCCACTTTGTATGTGTCCACTAATTCCTTCACGGTTTTTGCAGAGGATAATTTAGCGTTTTCAGACTTAGAAAGATAGATAGTATCTGTTTGGACCAGTTTACCCTGGGGATCGAGACAGGCAACCTTACAGCCCGTACGAATCCCCGGATCTATGGCCATAACACTTTTTTGACCGAGGGGCGGAGCAAGGAGGAGTTCCCTGAGATTATCCGTAAATACCTTAATTGCTTCTCTGTCAGCCCGCTTTTTGGTCTCAAGCCTGGCGTCTGTTTCCATTGAAACAGACAAAAGCCTCTTGTAGCCATCGTGCACCGCTTCCTTAACCTCCTGAGAAGCTGCATTTTCCCCTTGAACAAACATGGCCTCCAGCAGTGCCAGTGCTTCATCCTGAGGGGAGCTTATTCGCAGATCTATAAAACCCTCTTTCTCTCCCCGGCGCATTGCAAGAACCCTATGCGATGGTGCTGTTGGCACCGGCTCTTCCCAGTCGAAATAATCCCTGAACTTGGCCCCCGCCGCCTCCTTGCCAGGAATTACTCTGGAGAAGAAGGCCCCTTTTTGTGCATAGAGCGTCCGCATTCTGTCACGAGCCACCTGATCTTCATTTACCCACTCGGCTATTATGTCCCGGCTGCCGGCAAGCGCATCCTCTGCTGTTTCAACCCCCTTTTCAGGGTCAATATAGGCTGCCGCCTCTTTTACCGGATCAGTATCATCCTGCTGATCGAATATGAGTTTCGCTAACGGTTCAAGCCCCTTTTCCTTGGCTACTGTGGCCCGAGTACGGCGTTTCGGTCTGTACGGGAGATAGATATCCTCAAGGGTGGTCATGGTCTCAGCGGAAACAATCTTCTCCTTCAGATCGTCAGTGAGCAGTTCCCGCTCCATGAGTGATTTCAATATGCTCTCTCTCCGGTTGTCCAGAGTCTCCAGTTGAGCCATTTTATCACGGATCGCAGTTATGGCTACTTCATCGAGAGAATCGGTAACCTCTTTCCTGTAACGGGCTATGAAGGGGACCGTACCACCATCTTCGAGTAACCGGGCTGTGGCCTTTACCTGTCGGACTGCGATATTCAGTTCATGTGCTATTTTATTTAAATGCTTCTCGTTCATATTTCCATTCAGAGTGTCAAACATTGAACCTGATACTCAGGATGTTGCCATCCTGGACCAGGTAATTTCTCCCTTTTAATTTCATTCGGCCCTTTTCGCGAACCGCCTTTTCGGACCCGCATGCCATTAAATCATCATATGTAAAGCATTCCGCGCGGATGAATCCTCGGGCCAGGTCCGAGTGAATAGTGCCAGCCGCGTCAAGTGCAGTATTCCCATCATGAATATTCCATGCCCTCACCTCGTCAGACCCCACGGTAAAGAAACTGATATATCCCAAAAGCCCATAGGCCAGGCGGGTCAAACGATCCCGGGCCGATTCTTGAATGCCCATATCGGCCATAAAAAGTTTCTCTTCTTCCGGATCATTCAGAGCGGATAATTCCATCTCAAATTTTCCGGCAAATTCGATGACCCGGTGTTTCTTTTCAATCTCGCTCAAAAAGTCGCCATTCTTCCCAAACCCGGATTCGTCCGAGTTGAGGATGACCGTCAGCGGCTTTTGCGTGAAGAATTGAAACCCTCGCACTATCTTTTCCTGCTCACTGTCAAGGTCAAGATCGCTAATAGCCCTATTCTCGCTCAAATGGTCGACAATTCTTCGAAGCACCTTCTCTTCCATTTGCAGGGCATTTGTTTTTTTTCCTCGCATGTAGGCATGCGCGATTCGCTCCAACCTGTTTTCCGCAATGATCAGATCGGAGATCAATAACTCGTCAATGATTTTTTCAATATCATTTACCGGTGTCGAAAGGGACTCCGGTTCGTTTGTAAAATTCCGCACCACAAGGGCCAAAGCATCCGCAATTTTTATCAACCCCATATCCGGACCAGAAAAGAGCCCCTCTCTGGCCGATCCTTTTGTTACACCAACAAAATCAATTAACTCGATAGTGGAAAACACTGTTTTCTTGGGCCGGTACATTTCTGAAAGACGACGGATTCGGTCATCGGCCACCTCCACTATCGCCACATTCGGTTCGGCTTTGGCGTTTGCGTAAGCAGTAACCGGGGCCTCCTGTTTGGTCAAGGCATTAAATATCGTAGTCTTTCCCGAGTTGGGCAAACCAATCAATCCTATTCTCATAAATTTATCTCTTTTACTCCTTTCATTTTCCACAAAAGTTCAGCCGCCTGTTTTTTGTGTCCTCAAACCGTGATGGTCTCGTAAAAAGTCTCGAAATCGTCATGCCGGACTTGATCCGGCATCCAGACCGCATTGAATTTACTGGATTCCGGCTTTCGCCGGAATGACAAAAGTATGTGTTTTCGACAACCGTGAACGGTTACAGTGTTTTGAAACCCCACTTCGAGACCTTTTTTTAAAAAAAATCTAAAGAAAATCCCTCCTCCATACCAACCTCAAGAAAATCCTAAAGAAATTCTCTCTTCCTTCCGATAAACATATCAAATGGACGGTAAAGCTTGAGGCTCGTGGCAGGCAAAGCCAAAGGCCGAAAGCCGAAAAGAATTCAATTGGAAAGGGGGGATGAAGAGCAAGGAGCAAGGAGTAAGGATTAAGGAGTAAGGATTAAGGAGGAAGGAATAACGAATTAAGGAGTAAAAATCTTTTGGCAAGGATGCCGAAGAAAACAGAGGTCAGAGGTCAGGGGTCAGAGGTCAGTAACAAATGACAAGAGACCATTGACAAATGACAACAATTTAACTAATTATCAAGGAGGATAAAATCATGGCATTAAGAATTGTAAATAATATTGCAGCGTTGAATACCCAGCGTTGGTTGAGTGTCTCAGATTCCGGGATGAAAAAATCTCTTGAAAGATTATCATCCGGTTATCGGATCAACCGTGCGGCCGATGACGCGGCCGGTCTTGCTATTTCGCAGAGTTTCCGCGCGGACATAGCCAGCTTTAAGGTTGCTTCGAGGAATACCTCTGAGGCAAGTTCTCTGCTTCAGGTTGGTGAAGGCGCCATGGACCAGATCGGCAACATGCTGACCCGATTGAAAGAGCTGGCCACCCAGGCTGCCTCGGCCAATGCCGCTACCAACGTGGACAAGATCGAAGCGGAAAAGCAAGAGCTGATCAAGGAAATCGACCGGATCGCCAGCGTAACCGAATACGCCGGGTCAAAGCTCATTGACGGAACATTCGGCAAGCTGCCATACGAATTCGGTACCGTCACCACTGTGTCTTCGACGATGGTGTCAACGGACATTGAGACTAAGTATGGGAATGAATTTGTATATACCAATGTGGGCACGGCCGCCGGTCAGCTTACATCAGTTGCCGAATTCACCTTTAGCGACAGCGTGACAGATCTTGCCGCGGCAACTTACACCCTCAACACGCTGGGTGCCAGTCTGACTACCGACGGTGTTTCATTAACCGGTGGAAGTGCAACTTATTATGGACAGTACGATGCTACGGATCAGACCTTGACTTTCGCCAGTCTCGGGCTGACTATAACCTACGATGATGCTCTAACCGCTACAGCGGTTGCCGCCGACACAATTACTGTGGCTGATATCGGGTTTAACACTATGGAGATAGAATCAAGCGCCACAAGTGGGCTCTGGACTATAACCGATACTGGAACCACAATTAAGCTAACAAACGGCACAACCAGTGAGAACCAGACGCTCACTGTAGGTTCTGGTGCGGAAACCTTAGAGTTTGATGCACTCGGCATCACACTCAAGCTCAACGAAGGATATACAAAGGACGACCTTGACGGCCATAAATTCGACGTTAGTGCAGGCGGTGTCTCCACCTTCCAGGTGGGTTCGGGCAACACCAGTAATGACCGGGTCGACATCAGCCTTGGGAATGCCACTGCATCCGGCCTTGGCATAAACAACATAAGTTTCTTGAGCGCCGCTGAAGCGCAAGCTGCCCTTGACACCATTGACTCTGCTATATCGGGTCTGGCAACTACCAGGGGTAATGTAGGCGCCGCCCAGAACAGGCTGGGTTATGCTGCCGCGAACCTGGCAACAATGATCGAGAACGTGCAGGCAGCGGAATCGGTCATCCGTGACGTGGATA
>JAGMBW010000056.1 GCA_023129535.1 Desulfobacterales bacterium | reverse complement strand
GATCATCCGAGAGCATGATCACTGTTTGGGCCTCTTTCAGGTTAGCTTTTTCAAGGATTTCAGGCTTGACCTCACCGCGAATGAACCAGAGATTAGAATCATCCAGGGGCTTTTCGTTCAACTCCGCGATGATGACTATGGGTACTTCCTCGCTCTTCTGGTCAGCACGCAGTTCCGCCACGATCTCGTGGCCCCGGAAGTTCCACCCGCAGATGACGAAATGTCCCTTTACTGACACTGTTTTCATGCCCCTGTTCTCCATGAGTTTGTTTTCGACAAGAACGCTGGCGATGGTAGCCGTTAATACACCCAGGAAACCAATCCCCAGCATCATAAGCGCGATGCCCACAAACCGGCCGGCCGGGGTGGCCGGCGAAATATCGCCGTATCCCACGGTGGTCACGGTCACAATCGACCACCAAAAGGCATCGAAGAACCCCAGATTTTCTTCGAAATGCCAGAAAGCCACTGTCGCCACGAGAATCAAAGCCAACAGGACAAAAACCACCCGGTGCAGGTTTTCTCGTCGCAGTTGAAAGGATATCTGTCTCAATATCCGCAAAAGAGAGTACATTGAAGAATCCTGGCCCTCTGGGGGCGCCTGCGACCGGAAGGAATTACAATGGTCGTAATCGTTAACAAGAATTCCTTTTTTACAAAAAATAGTATAGAATAAATATGTTTGGGTGTCAATTCTTCTTTCAAGCGAACTTAGGGGCTTCGCCTCAATTGGCCTCCGGCCCGTAGGGCCTATGGCCGGGAGGGAGTATTGGCCCGCCCTGGCGCTACCTGCTGAAAATTGATCTACTAAGCCTATAGTCCCGGTCTGGGCCAGGGAGTGATGGATTTATTCTCGTTCCCACGTAGAGCATGGGAACTGGAAAAATGGCTAAGTATATGAGAATGTTACGGACAACGGTGAACGGTGAACGGATACTGTGTTACTATGAATTCACATGAAGCGATTACGCAATTGAATATTGATTGCTATGGATGTACGGGCAACCTTAACAATAAAGATGAAATAATTCAGATAGTGGAGCATGCTGCGAAACAAGTGGGGGCAAGGGTTCTTGGAAGGGGTTCCGTATTGTATCCAACCAGAGGAATAACTGCGGTAATATTTCTGGCTGAATCACATATTTTGGTTTCTACATATCCTGAATACCGGTATGCAATAGTCGAGATTTTCATGTGTAACTCACAGACAGACCCATATGAATGCTGGGCTTACTTATACGACTATTTGCAACCTGCGCAGATTAGTGTCAACAAAGAGATCCATTATGTCGGAAATGGGAATGGACTTGCACTCCGCAAAGCTTCCAGAAACCTTGGCTTGAGGGAAGGCAATCCCGCCTTGACGCCCCCGGTGTCCTGCATCACATCATGATCCGTGGAATCGAGCGTCGAAGGATATTCATTGCCATGCCTTTTTCCTTGACTCCCACCCCTTAATTCCATAAAATCGCACCGCGATCTTATCCACAAAACCATGACAATCCGACGGGTTCTCATATTTGCTCCCATTATACTCATCGTCTTCCTGGTCCAGTCGTATTTCTGGGTGCCCACCTATGAACAGCAAACACGCGGCAACCCCGATCGCCTCAATGACTACATAACGGCTTCCATTGGTGACGCCAGCATCCTGAACCCTATCCTGTCGGCAGATTCGGCCAGCAGCGACATCGAGTCCTTAGTGTTTGAGGGTCTCATCGACCGGGATGAAGAGCTACGTTTCAGGGGACGCCTGGCCACATCGTGGGATATCTACGAAGAGGCCTTCTTTTATGTCAACGAGGGTGCGAATATCCCCGGTGTGGGCAGGGCAGGGGCCCAAGACGTGGTGGCCCTTCTCCAGAGGGCCCGGACAGGGGATCTTCGAACCGAGCTTGAACTTCAAGCATCTCTGGGCAACATCAGGGAAATTTCTGTGATTCCGCCCAGAGACTTCCTGGTGGTCAGGTATGAAGAGAAGGAAAGGAAGGACAAGGAACCTGCAGAGGTGAAAATCCGGGTTTCGGCCCCCGTCAGGATCAAGCTGGTCCTGAATTGCGTGGATCAGGATCTTTTTCAAAAGCTCTCACACATCCTCGGAAAGGATTATTTTGCCAGCTTCAACGGGCAAGGTTATCTCACCGTGGATGATGAAAGGTGGCAAGAAAAGAGGGGAGCGTATGCTGAAGAAATCCTGCCAGCTACTGAACACAATCCGATTGTGGTGTTTCACCTGCGTCCCGGTGTCAAGTTTCACGACGGCCACCTATTTGATGCCCGTGATGTCAAGTTTACCTTTGAGGCGATCATGAATCCAAAGAACCTCTCCCCGCGCATAGCAGACTATGAACCGGTGAAACAGGTGGAGGTGGTTGATCCGCTGACGGTACGCATCGTCTATAAACGGCTTTATTCACCAGCCCTCGGGACCTGGGGCATGGGGATACTTCCCGAGCATCTCTTGAATGACGAGGCCTTGAAAAAAGAACCCGTTAGCCTTGACAAAAACCCGGAAGAGTTCTCCATGCGGCAAAGCAGTTTCAATCGTCACCCCACGGGATGCGGCCCCTTTGTCTTTCGGGAGTGGAAATCAGATCAGTACATTATCCTGGATTGCTTTGAAGACTATTGGAAAGGACCCCCGAACTACAATCGTTACGTCTATCGGATCGTGCCCGATCTCTTAACCCAGGAGATGGAGTTCTACGCAGGCACGATTGACAGCTACAACGTGCAGCCCCATCAGGTCGAGCGTTTAAGCAACGATCCGACGTACCAGAATTTCTCCGGGCCTTCATTTGGCTACACTTATATCGGCTATAACATGCGGCGCGAACCCTTTGATGATTCGCGTGTCCGCCGGGCCTTGAGCATGGCAATTGATGTGGATAAGATCATAGATTATGTCCTTTACGGCCAGGGAGAACGGATCACGGGGCCTTTTGTCAAACAGACCGATTTCTACGATCACAGCATTAAACCTACCCTGTATGATCCCGAGGCGGCCTTAAGACTGTTAGCAGACGCAGGCTGGGGGCGAAACAAGGAGGGCTGGCTTGAAAAAGACGGAAAGAGGTTTCAGTTTACGCTCATTACCAACAGCGGCAACGATCTCCGGAAAGCGGTGCTGGCCATCGCCCAGAATGCCTGGAAGCAGATCGGTATTGACGTTCGGACCGATCTTTTGGAGTGGTCTGTCTTCATCCAAGAGCGTGTGGACAAGGGTGATTTTGATGCCCTGATCCTTGGCTGGGTCATGGGTATTGAACCAGACCTGTATCAGATATGGCATTCGAGCCAGGCCCATCCCCATCAGCTTAATTTCGTTGCGTTTAAGAACACTGAGGCCGATGATTTGATCGTCAAAATCAGACAGGAGTACGATCATGAGCGGCAGGTGGCCCACTGCCACCGCCTGCACGAGATCATTGCCAGGGAGCAGCCTTACACTTTTCTCTATGTAGCCAAATGGACGGCCGTCCTGGACAAGCGGATCGTGATAAAGGAGCGGGATCTCCGTGGTAATGTCGTGTATAAAAAGATCAAGCCAACCAAGACGGGAAATTATTCGTTCTATTTTAATAAATGGATAAAACTTCCTGAAATTCCGAGTTTTGCTTTAGATGGATAGTGAATATGTGGTTAAGTGGTCGAGTAGTCGAGTCGTTTAACTACACAACGTCAACGGGCGCATCCAGAACTTTGGGGAGGCGATAAAATCCCCCCTAACCCCCCTTTAGAAAAGGGGGAATCAAAGGAAACACCTCAAAGTCCCCCTTTCTTAAAGGGGGATTTAGGGGGATTTTTGACATAAGCACCCAAGCTGAATCATATACCCCCAAGTGCTGGATACGCCCAACGTCAACGGGCTCAACGGGCCAACCGGCGTTTACAAGGGATAGAGCATGTTATCATTTATCGGTCGAAGCATTATTCAAAAGATCATCACACTCTTTTTTGTCTCGATCGTATCGTTTTTGATCATCCATCTTGCCCCGGGCAAGCCGAGCCAGGTGGACCCTCTTAACCCGAAGTTTACCCCCGAGATTGTCGAACGGTTTCGCAAGGAATTCCATCTTGATAAGCCTTTACATATTCAATACGTTTACTTCTATCGAAATCTCCTGACGGGCAAGACCGTCTCCTGGAAAGATAACCAGTCAGTCCTCGGAAAGATCTGGGAACGGTTTCTCAACAGTCTTCCCCTTTTCATTGTGGGCACTATCATCACCTGGACCCTTTCTTTTCCCATCGGGATTCGCTCGGCAATTTGCAGGGGTGGATTCTACGATCGAAGCGCCACATTTTTCTCTTATCTTCTGATTTCCATACCCGGTTTCTTTTTCGCCTACATTCTGATTATCTTTGTGGTGACCCACTTCCATGTACCGGTGATCGGGCTGAAAACTTTTGGAATCGGAGACGCGTCCTGGCTTCGTATGATCATGGACAGGGTCTGGCATTTGCTACTTCCGTCTGTGCTCGGGGCCACCGGGGGTATCGCCATCCTGTCAAGATATGTTCGCAGCCAGATGCTGGAGGTGGAAAGCCAGGACTATGTGCGGACTGCCAGGGCCAAAGGCGTGCCCGAGGAGCAGGTCCATTACAAGCATGCCCTGCGAAATGCACTGTTGCCCTTTGTCACCATGTTTGGCCTCATCCTCCCGGGCCTGATTGGCGGCTCTGTCATCATTGAATCGATTTTTTCCTGGCCCGGTATAGGCAGGATGGCCTATGAGGCTATCCTGGCACGAGATTATCCGATTATACTGACGGTGAATTTCATGTCTGCTGTCCTGGTGCTGGCTGGCACCTTTGTTTCCGATTTGCTCTATCTTGTGGTCGATCCGAGGATTAGGCTATAGGATTTCGGATTTGGGATTTCGGATTTCGGATTTCAATTCGCCAATCCGCAATCGTTTCCTGTTTGACTATTTTCAATATGAATGCGATAGCCAAAGATCTCGATAAAAATGCCCTCGATGCGCCGAGACGTTCGGGCTTGCACGAATTCTGGCAGCTCCTCAAACAAGACAGGCTGGCCATAATAGGGCTTGCTATTTTTGTCCTGTTTTTCTGTATTGCGCTCTTAGGGCTTGTGCTGACCACGGGCACAGATCCAACCCTTAAACCTGCCATGATCAGGCTTCAGGAAAAGTTGCGACAACCCCTTTCCAGGCCGAACCTGGAGACCCTGCGTCCTGAAGAGGTCCCCAGATTAGGGGTGTATCTATTGGGCACAGATGATCTAGGGCGAGATGTGTTTGCCAGGATGTTGCAGGGGGCCTGGGTGTCTCTAACCGTGGGGTTTGTAGCAGTGGGGATATCGGTCCTTATCGGCATCCTTATGGGCGGAATAGCAGGCTATTTTGGACAAAACCATGTCAGAGTGGATCACATTCTTTTCCTCATTGTTTTACATTCAGGCGTAGTCTTACTACTTCTTTGGGTTAGGCCTTTATGGGCCGCGTTACTTGGTGGGGTTGTTTGGGGTTTCATTTTTTCCTTGTGCTGGAAAAAAGTATGGAAAAGGTGGCAACTGTCAGGGTGGTTGAATATCCTTCGAAAGGACACAATTTCCATTGACACCTTGATCATGCGATTTGTAGACATCATGCTTTGCTTCCCGAGTTTTTTCCTCATACTCACGGTGGTGGCGCTGCTTCCGGCAAGCATGTACAACATCATGATTGTCATTGGATTGACTAGCTGGATGGGCACCACACGGTTTGTTCGAGCCGAATTTCTCTCTTTGCGGGAACAAGATTTTGTGACGGCTGCACGCGCCCTTGGTGTCAACCAATGGCGGATCATATTTCGCCACATGATTCCCAATGCTATGGCTCCGGTGCTGGTGTCAGCCACCATTGGTATTGCCACTGCCATTTTGACTGAAGCGGGCTTAAGTTTTCTCGGCTTCGGTGTCCCCCCTCCCCATGCGACCTGGGGAAGTATCCTTTCTGACGGAAAGCGCTTTATTTTTGATGCGCCGTGGCTCACATTTACACCAGGGTTTGCCATCCTGATCGTAGTCCTTTGCTTTAACCTGTTTGGTGAGGGGCTGCGGGATATATTGAATCCGAAATTGCGGCAAAGATACTGAGCAGAGTCCTATTTCGATGGAGTGATGCCATCTTTTTCAAAAACCACATCAACCTGGTATTCGTCCCCAGGGGCTTCCGCCACCTGAAGCACCGCACCAGCGCCAAGCTCAGGACGGTATGTGACCTTAACTTTTGTGTCTT
>JAGMBW010000055.1 GCA_023129535.1 Desulfobacterales bacterium | reverse complement strand
ATTCTGGATGCCAGCCTGCTTCAATCAAACAAGATGGCTGCCCTTGGAAAGTTAGCTGCTGGCATAGCCCATGAGATCAACAATCCATTAGCCGTCATCAAAGAAAAAGCAGGCTGGATGAAGGATCTCCTTGCAGAAGAAGACATGGCCAGGGGCCCAAATTATGAGGAGTTCGAAAAGTCAATCTCCAAAATTGACCACCATGTCGAGCGAGCGAGGAAGGTGATACACCGCCTTTTGGGCTTTGCCAGGCGGATGGAGCCCGTTTATGAAATGGTAGATATCAATAAGACTATGGACGAGACCATCGATTTTTTGGAGAATGAAGCCCGATACAGGAATATTGATATACGGACTGACTATTTTGACGATCTCCCCCAAACAAAAAGCGACTCTTCCCAAATCCAGCAGATCTTTCTCAACATCATTGGCAATGCTATTGATGCGATCGGCAAAGACGGCCAGATCCGTATCAAAACAGGTTACAATTCCAAAGACAGAGAGATCGCTATCGGGATCACGGATACCGGCCCTGGTATTGCCAAGGAAATGCAAGAGAAAATCTTTGATCCCTTCTTTACGACCAAGAAAGCAGCAGAGGGTACCGGGTTGGGGCTGTCTATAGTCTACGGCATTGTTCAGAAACTGGGCGGAAGGATTACGGTGGAAAGTGAAGAGGGGTCGGGAACCACTTTTGCGGTCTATCTACCAATAGAAAAAAGATAAGGAGGTAAGATTATGCACGAGTTTAGAGTGTTGGTTGTTGATGATGAGCGTGATTTTCTCGAAACCTTTGTTAATCGCCTGCGGAAGCGAAACCTTGATGTGACCGGAGTTGAAAGCGGCGAAGACGCCATTGCATTGCTCGATAAACAGCTTTTTGATGTGGCGATCCTGGATGTCAAGATGCCAGGCATGGACGGGGTGGAAGCTTTACGAGAAATGAAGAGAAAGAGGCCCCTCATGGAGGTCATCATGCTGACCGGCCACGCTTCGGTTGAATCAGGGATTGAAGGGATGAAGATCGGGGCATTCGATTATATCATGAAGCCAGCAGATATCGATGACTTGATGGAAAAGATGCGCCAGGCTTATCAAAGGAAATCGGCTCATGAAGAAAAGATTCGCCAGGCCAAAGTCAAGGAATTGATGGGGCACCCGGCGCGGATCTTTGAACAGATAAAAGAAGAAAGAAAATAGATACCCTATCTCTTTAGTCATTCATAGAATTATTGCCACATCCAATTTGGGGCAAAGCCCCTAACTTCGTGCTGTAATATTTATATGCTACGCGACGTAACTTCTCAATAACTTCGCGTGCTAATAATTGGTCCCTAAAATCCCCCTATATCCCCCTTTAGAAAAGGGGGACTCTCCCGGGGAATTCCCATTCTCCCTTTAGAAAAGGGGAATCTGCCGGGGAATTCCCATTCCCCCTTTGTAAAAGGGGGGCAGGGGGGATTTATTCAAGCTTCGAACTGTTATTAACAAACAGGTAATGCTCCCATCTACAGGGCTGAACTGTTGCATGGTTTACCCGGACTTTTTGAGAAGTTACTACACGACTATTTAGGAAGGAGGAAAAATGTTTTTTAGAAACAAAGGAGTCCAGCTCAGCCTGGCATTTGCGCTCGGCATTATTGTTCTGCTTTTACCCAGACCGGAAGGAACGAAATTTAAGATAACAGGTGAGGGCAACCAGAGATTCTTTCAACACATCAGTCAGCACTTCACGTTGGTTTCTACCGAAAAGGAGCATGCCAGGGGATATATTATAGCAGAGGCAAAAAGTCCTGGCAGCCCCATGTCTACTGGAACATTTCTACAGGACAAGGCTGCGGAATTACAAATGACAGGCATTCAAATTGATTATGTCAATGGTCTCTCTCCAAAGGCCAAGAGATTTCTCGCTGTCCTTGCAGTATTGGTCTTTCTCTTTGTAGTAGAGCCCATCCCTCTTGAGATCACAGCCATTTGTATTGGTGTCTTTTTAGTGATCATGGGCGTTGCTGATGTCAAAGGGGCCTGGGCACCGTATATGCATCCGGTGGTTGTTTTTATCATGTGCTGCCTGATCTTTGCCATCTCCTTGGACAAGGCCGGGATCACAAAGCGACTCGGATATTTTATCGTGAAAAAGGCGGGAACCAGTGTCACTAAGTTTACCTTTATCATTGCAATGAGCCTTGGTATCTCTTCTTCCTTTATGCACGATGCCGCTGCCTGCGCCATAGGGATTGTGACCATGCTCCCCTTGATGAAGGCTGCCGGCATTGAACCCCACACCAGGACGGCGAAGTTTATGATGCTCTCACTACCCTTTGCCTGCTCCTGCGGAGGCATGGGATCGCTGGTAGGTGGAGGCCGGTGTATGGTCGCCGCTGCCTTCCTTAAGGAATTCACAGGATTGGAGATCACCTTCTTTGACTGGATAAAGTACTGCATGCCAGCAGCGATTCTTACCGTGCCGGTAGCCGTTTTGATTGTTTATTTTGTCTTCCGGCCTAATCCGAAGTACAAACTTCCGCAATTCGAAGAGGATCTCGGCCCCTGGACCCCTCTGGAAAAAAAGACCCTGGTTATCATTGGTCTGGCATTTGCTCTATGGTTAACAAAAGGGTTTCATGGTATACATTACTCGGTAACCGGCATGTTGGGCGTAAGCGCCCTGGTCCTTTTCGGCGTGTTGAAATGGGAGGATATTCATGCAAATCTCGAGTGGGGAACAGCCCTGTTTATCTTTGGAGGCGGTATTTCCCTCGGCCTTGCCATGGGCTACTCCGGGGCTGCCAATTATTTTGCCACCCTCTTTTTCCCTCTTGTTCAGGGGGGTGGCTGGCTGCTCCTGTTCGCTGGTGTGGCGATTTTCGGGGCGCTTGTGACCAATGCCATGGCCAATGTGGCCGCCGCTGCCCTCATATTGCCCATCGTGATTCCCATGGCGCAATTAGAGGGGGTAGATCCCACCGTACTCGCTCTATGTCTTGGAACAGCCACTTCATTTGCCATGCTTTTGATAATCGGCTGCCCGCCCAACGCCATCGCTTACAGCTATCGGTATTTCAAGGCTCCTGACCTCACGAAAGTAGGTGCTGTTGCCACTCCTATTTTATTAGCAATTCTGATAGTAGTGGCAGCCACCTGGTGGAAGATTTTAGGGCTGGTGTAAATGACAAACATACGGCTTCTCCTTGTTGACGATGAAGATGACTTCCGGCGTACCATTGCCAAACGTCTAACAAAAAGGGGCATTTGCCCTGCAGAGGCAGGAAATGGTGAAGAGTGTTTAGCTATCCTTGAGAAAAAACCCGTGGATGTGGTGGTATTGGACGTTAGGATGCCTGGTATGAGCGGGGTCGAGGTCCTTCATCATATCAAGAAAAAACACCCTAAAACCGAGGTCATACTCCTGACAGGGCATGCAACTACCCAGGATGGGGTTGAGGGCATCAAGTCAGGTGCCTTTGATTATCTCGCCAAACCAGTAGAACTCGAACATTTATTAGGCAAGATTAAACAGGCCCACGAAAAGAGCCGCCGGGGGGAAGAAAAACTCAGGGAGGCAGAATTCAGGGCCAGGATGGAGCAGCAGATGATAGCCACCAAAAGGCTCGCTTCATTAGGAACCCTGGCAGTCGGCGTGGCCCATGAGATCAATAACCCTCTGGCGATCATGAAGGAATCGGCCGGCTGGTTGAAGCTCCTCCTTAAAAAAGAAGAACTGGCGGAGATGCCGCGCAAGCAGGACTTTGACATGGCGCTGAACAAGATAGAAGAGAGCATAGAGAGGACCAGGAGAATCACTCACCAGCTCTTGGGATTTGTAAGAAAAAGCGATTCAGCCCTGGCTAAAGTGGACCTGAGAGGATTGGTAGATGAAATTGTTCAATCGGTAAATAGGGAAGCGGCAAACAAGAATATTGAAATCGTCCAGAAAGTGGATCATTCTATAGATACCATCTGGAGTGATCCATATCAGTTGAGACAGGTCTTGATCAATCTTCTAACCAATGCCATTCAGGCGACCGGGTCTGGAGGCAAAATCACGATAATTCTTGAAGCTATCGGCGAGGAGGTGTTCCTTACGGTGCACGATACCGGGAAAGGAATTCCCAAAGAGGATCTGGAAAAGATTTTTGAGCCGTTTTTCAGCACCAAATCTCCTGGCGAAGGCACGGGCCTGGGACTATTCGTGACTCGCAGCATTATTGAGAAGCTCGACGGAAAGATTGAGGTGGAAAGCGAGCTCGGCCGGGGGACCAGCTTTTGTGTCAAGTTACCGAAACAGCATCAAATCAAAGAAGGAGAAAGAGTATCATGATCAAAGTACCAACCAGAATACTGGTAGTCGACGATGAGAAAGATTTTGTGCAAATGCTTTCCTTAAGGTTGAAGGAGGAAGGAGAAAAACCAACACCTGCCTATAGCGGCAAAGAATGTCTCGAAACCCTCAAGAACGAGGAAATTGATGTGGTGATTCTCGATATCAAGATGCCAGGTATGGATGGCATTGAAACCTTAAGAGAGGTAAAGAGGAGATTCCCTCTGGTTGAGGTTATCATGCTAACTGGGCACGGTACTATAGAAACCGCTGTGGAGGGAATGAAACTGGGCGCCTCTGATTATCTTTTGAAGCCGGCCGATTTCGAAGACCTATCAGCCAAACTTGAGACAGCCAGAAAGAGAAAGGACGAGCAAGAAGAGCGGATCAGAAGGGCGGAAGCGAGGCTTCTTATGAGAAAAGTCGGAGAAATCTGAACAGAGTGCAACCTCTGCGTACATAGTGGTTAGATGGGAATGAGATATTTTTCCATACTGGCTGTGATATTCGTTATCTCCACAGGAGATGTATCCGCCAGAAAACTCGTGCTTCCTCAAGAGATCCGGGAGTACCACTTTACCTTCCGGCTTCCAGAAGGTTTTACCCTTCTCAAATCAAAAGATTTGCCGCCTTCACTCCTTTCTGACACTCCCTGGGAACGTGTCTACAAAAAGCGAATCAAAGATTTTGACCGGGTCTTTGTAGCCAAAGAGGATAACACCTTCCTTTTCGTAGGCCTTAAGATCCAGCCCTATCGAAAGAGATTGAGGAAAGCCCTCCCTTATGAGGAATTTGCAAGCACAAAAAACATCGAGGCTTATGAAAAGGCTCTGGTTGGTCAGCTTCAGAGGTACGGTCTGACGGAAGTATCACTGAAGGGGCCTGTCACCAGCCGGGAAAATGGGGTCATGCAATTCACCTGTAAATTTGAGTTTTCCGAGGGCCTTGAAGCCGAAGAATACTATGTCTCCCTTTTAGGAAGCCATGAGGTTGTTTACCTGGTCCTTTTTTCATCCCCTCCCACCAGGTCGTTGGAAAGCGCATCCCTTTTTCATCGGCTAATCGAATCCTTTGAATTCAAAGAGAAATATCAGCATCGCCCCTATCCCCAAAATTGGTGGGAAGAACGGACGTGGGGTGAGCGGATCGAGGATATCCTCAAGCTCCTGGCCCTTTTCTTTATCCTTTACTTAGGATTCAGTTGGGGTCTTGAATCTTTTTTCAAATCAAGACTCCGGGTTAATCGAGGGGCCATACGAGTAATAAGCATTTTGCTGAGTTTTATTGTCTGCCTGGCCGCCTTTAAGTGGGTTGAGTTTTAATGGGAGAAACCATTGTTTAGGGCTATGGTTGAAGGGGTGACCCTCCCTCTGATGGTTGCTGACGAGGATGGTCAGATAATCTTCGCCAACAAAAGCTCACAAGAATTTACCGGATACTCCGGCACCGAGCTTTTGGGGCTTAACCTGCGAGATCTGTGTGCTCCTTATGAATCGGGCCGATACATCTTTTCAACACTGTCCGAGATCAAAAAGACGACAGAAGTTGACATAGATCTCAGGCGAAAAGATGGTCATATCTTTATGGCAAGCGTCTCCTTTGCCCCCTTTGATCATGATGGATCCCCCTGCCTTCTGCTAACGCTCCGGGATGTAACCACGAAACGCCTCCAGGAGGGAAAGACCCGGGAGGACGAGGAACGATACCGCAGGCTCCTCGACGAGCGGAACATGTTGCAAGACCAGCTTAATCGATCCAGCAAACTTGCTTTCATGGGTGAAGTCGCAGCAGGCATAGCCCATGAGATCAACAATCCTCTTGGGATCATTCTCGGATTTGTTCAGGATATGCTGGATGAGGTTTCGGAAGACTATCCCCTTTTTGAATCGATCAAGATCATCGAACAGGAGACGACACGGTGTGTTGAGGTGGTCAAGGACCTCCTCGACTTTGCCCGTTTAAAGCCGGCCCAAAGGACACAGGTAGACATATTGCAGCTTCTGGAAGATTCAGTATTATTACTTATTCCTCAATTCAAGAAGAATAAAGTCAAGATCAGAAGGGCCTATGAGAACGGACTTCCTTATACCGTGATCGACCCGGACCTTATCCAGCAGGTCTTCCTCAATGTGATGATCAATGGTATTCAAGCCATGCCGAACGCGGGTGAACTTCAACTAAGCCTCGGTGTTGTGCGTTGCCAGCAATCACAACAGGACCAAAATTACGTTAGGGTCACTATATCTGATACAGGCCACGGCATCCCCCAAAAGGACCTTAAGCGAGTCTTTGATCCCTTCTTTACGACAAAGGGGGGTAAGGGGACAGGTTTGGGTCTTTCGGTTTGTCAGCAAATCATGGACGACCACGGCGGCAAGATCGAAATAGAGAGTTGTGAGGGTGCAGGCACCACATGCAGCATATACTTACCTGTGCAACAGGGAACTTAGCTCCACTTCGTTTCGCAATTGGTCGAGTGGTCGAGTGGTCGAGTGGTCGAGTGGGGAACTGGTCGAGTGGTTGTAACAACTTGACAACTTGACGACTCGACTACTTGACGACTTTACGACTTTACGACTCGACTATTCCTGAACCTGTCAGGAACAGGTTTAACTACTCGACTAAAGTCGCTGAAATTTTTCGCCGTAGGCGGATATAAATTTCGAGACGTTGAATAAAAAGGGAATGGTATGTTACCAAAGCTGTTGGTTGTGGATGACGAGCAGAACATGCTCAAGCTTTTTCAGAAAGTCCTGGGCAAGGAAGGGTATGAGGTCCGAACCGCTGACAGCGGAAACAAAGCCCTCCGCATGTTACAAGAGGAAGCCTTCGATCTTATTATCTCTGATCTTGTCATGCCTGTCCTTGGTGGTATCGACCTCATGAAGGAGGTAAAGATTAAGCATCCGGATATTCCCTTCATCGTCATCACCGCTTACGGGACCATCGGATCAGCGGTTGAGGCCATGAAGGCGGGGGCGTTTGATTACCTGACCAAGCCTTTCCAGAGGGACGATATTCTGCTTGTGGTCGGTAAGGCGTTAAGGTACTGCAAGCTACACAACGAGGTCAAACGGCTCCGCGAGGAGCTTAAGGTAAGGGATGGATTTAAAGAGATTGTTGGCAAGAGCAAGGCCATGGACAGCGTCTTCAAGCTCATTACCAAGGTTGCTGACAGCCAGGCGACAGTCCTTATCCAGGGAGAAAGTGGCACCGGCAAGGAACTGATTGCCAGAGCCATTCACGATCTTAGCAGTCGGCGAGATGAGCCTTTTGTCGCTGTGGATTGTGGTGTTTTGCCAGAACACCTTTTACAAAGCGAGCTCTTCGGGCATGTCAAAGGGGCCTTTACCGGGGCTGTTAAGGACAAAGAGGGACTCTTTCTTGCCGCAGACGGCGGCACACTCTTTTTGGACGAGGTCGGGACGATCTCGCCTGCGGTGCAATTGAATCTGCTCCGTGTCCTCCAGGAAAAGGAGATAAAGCCGGTAGGAATTGTGGCCAGCACGAAGGTAGATGTGCGAGTCCTGGCAGCTACAAATGTAGACCTTGAGCAGTCTATGCATGATGGGACCTTTCGAAAGGATCTTTACTACAGGCTGGCAGTAGTGACCGTGAATGTGCCTCGCTTGCAGGAACGAAGAGAAGATATCGCGCCGCTCGCCCATCACTTTATGCGCAAATATGCCAGGGCCTATCACAAGAATCTGTCTGATGTCACACCTGGGGCCATGCGGGCCCTCATGGAGAATCCCTGGCCCGGAAACGTGAGAGAACTTGAAAACGTGATGGAACGTGCCGTGCTGCTTACCCCCGGTCCGCTCATTGATGAGGCATCACTCTGTTTCCCCATCGCAAGAGAAGACGTATCGCACAAAGTTTTCAAACCCTTGAAGACTGCAACAAGGACCCTCGCCCGGCAGGAAGAAAAGGAGGCAATAGCGGCCGCCTTGAGAGATTCAGGAGGGAACAAGACCAGGGCGGCCAAACTTCTCGGCATCAGTCGAAGCTCCCTTTATAACAAGCTAAAAGAACTCGGTATAGGGAACTCAATCGATTGAGAAATTGAGGGTCCGCAGATTACGCAGATTGTAACCGTTCACAGGGCCGACATGCCCTCTGTCATTGCGAGCGGAGCGAAGCAATCTCATGGTTCACGGCTCGGAGATTGCTTCGTCGCTTCGCTCCTCGCAATGACAAGAAGAAAGATCCGTGAACGGTTACCACAGATTAAAGATGATATAGTGAGGGTTGCGTATAGTTATTAATCTGCGAAATCTGTGGATGGGATTGGGGATTGAGCGAAGCGGCATCCTAAAACGTATACAAAGTGTCCAACTAATTGGACAGTGTCTATGTTTTTGGACACAAATCAGTCCGCCCAATAGCAGCCTGCCCGGTCACATCATTTATAAATATATTTCATTTCAACAGGTTATACCTCAACACCCACTTTTTGCCTTCCCTTGGTACGCTTTGTGCTGTCCATTTTTAAACTGGGGAAGGATCATGACGCACAAGATTCTTGTAGTTGATGACGAGGAGAATATGCTGGCGCTTTTTAGGCGTGTCCTTGGCAAAGAGGGCTACCATATTGAGTGTGTCGATTCGGGGCAGGGAGCGCTGAAACTTGCCACAGAGAGGCCCTTTGAACTCGCCATAGTCGATGTCTCTATGCCGGATATGGATGGCATCGAGGTGCTGGCAAAGCTCAAAGGAATGGACAGGGAAATGCCCGTGATCATGATATCAGCCTTTCCCTCGTGGGAAAAAGAGCAGGCGGCAAAAAGCCTGGGCTGCGCGGATTACCTGCCCAAACCACTCGACATGAAGCGTCTTAAGACCCTTGTTAGGAAAGAACTCACGGGCTCTGCCCCAACTGGAGTAACGGAGTGATCGAGGAGTGTGTTTATCGGGTTCGTTGTGTTTATTGAGTTTATTGAGTTAAAATCCAACAAAAGCGACAAACCCGACAAACATAACAAACACAACAAACACAACAAACTGTAGTACTAAAGGAGGCATGTCATGGCCGTTCACATTACACCAGGTTACGCGGGGGAAATACCTGTAGCATGGAAGGGGCAACCTGGCTACAAGCCCATTATTCTCCTGATTGTGGCAACCCTTTTCACCTTGTTCACAATCCTGCCTGAACCACAAGGTCTACTCGATCTGGTCAGCAAGGAGAGGCCACCGGGCTACGCACTGGGCAGGGATTGCACGAGCATTGTTGATACCGTGAACCAGAAGCTCCGGCCCAAGGCCTTCAAGGCGTATCAAAATGAGAAAAAAGGGATCGTACATGCGGAAGTTGCCAAAGAGCACGCCGCACATGAGCCAAAACCTCTTCTGACCGCTCAGCAAGTGGCGTTTCTTGCCAAGGTCATGGTGCTGATCCTTCTTACTGCTGCCACGTTGTGGGGGTCCGAGGCGCTTCCCTTAGGAGCCACTGACCTCATGGTTGGGGTATTATTGTATATCTTCTGCATACTTCCCATCAATGAGATATCCAAGGCGTATATGAAAGACGCTGTTTTTTTCATCTTCGGCATCCTGGCCGTGGCTGTTGGGGTGGGAAAGACGGGCCTTGATAAGCGGATCGGACTTCTGTTACTTTCCCGCATAAAGAGCGCCAAGGGATTTGCCTTCCTCTTTTTTCCCATGCTCGCCATGTCGGCAGCCTTTCTCTCCGAGCACGCCCTGGTAGCCCTGCTTGTTCCCGTGCTCATGGGCGTCTACAAAACGACCTGCAAGATGTACGGCGTAGAGAAGGACAGGGCCCTTGCCCTCTTTCTGGTACTTGGTATGTGCTTTGCTGCGAACCACGGGGGGCCGGGGTCGCCTGCCGCAGGGGGCCGGAATGCCATTATGGTAGGCTATCTCATGGAGCATGGCGCTTCTATCCCCTTTCTACAATGGATGAAATATGGTATGCCCTTTGTGCCTGTGATGGCCTGCTGCATAGGCGCTTACATGCTTTTGTTCCTCAGGCCGAAATTCAAGGTGAAGCACGTGAATCCAAGTGAGGTGGTCAAGGCCGAAGCGGCCAAGCTGGGAAAGATCAGAGGCAGAGAAGCAATGATGCTCGTGATCCTTGTCTGCCTGGTAGCTGCCTGGATCACGCTGGGTGAACATGCCGGCCTCGGAGGGCCTACGCTATATGCGGTTGTGGCGATGTTCCTGTGCCGCATCGTCAAGTGGGAGGACGTGCAGTCAGGCGTGGCCTTTGACGTGGTCGGGCTCTATGCGGCTGCCTGTGCCATGGGAGTTGGCCTTAAGTTCACGGGCGGAGCGCTCTGGCTGGCCAATACCTTTGTGGAGAAATTGCCTGATTTTCTGTCCAAAGGAGACAGCCTTGCTTTAGGTATAAGTCTACTTACCGGTACAATGACCAATTTCATGAGCGATGGCGCAACAGTGGCCGCCCTCGGTCCCATTGTGCTTCCCATGGCTGATCTGGCGGGCGTCCATCCCTGGAAGGTCGGGTTGGCGTGTGCCTTTTCTTCGTCCTTTGCAAATTTCCTGGTCGTAGGCACGCCGAATAATGCTATTGCCTTTGGTATGTGCGTGGATCCGGAGACTGGCGAGCGCCTGATGGAAGTCACTGATTTTATGAAAT
The DNA here is from genome assembly GCA_023129535.1 of Desulfobacterales bacterium. Classification (GTDB taxonomy): domain Bacteria; phylum Desulfobacterota; class Desulfobacteria; order Desulfobacterales. The sequence goes on along the minus strand of JAGMBW010000055.1, from coordinate 31,819 downwards.
ACGGCCTCGGTGTTACTGTTATGGCCTGGATAGTGCTCTGGTTCTGGGGTATATTCGGCTACTGGCAGTTCCTGAGCTGGCCAGCAATCTATTAACATAGCCATCACCTTAACCCCCTATTCTCGTTCCCACGCTCTGCGTGGGAACGCACCCGATGGGCGCTCTGCGCCCACGAAGTAGTTTGTTAACCGCACAGGTTGAAGTCTTTTAGAACTTAATGTGAAACATTCAAGGGAGAAAAGAACATGAGATTTCTTTTTTGTACAGAGGGAAGGGAGCTATCAGAGAATGCTATCAGGGTTGGCGGCAAGATTGCAAAGGTTATGGAGGCGGAGGCGACAGTCTTGAGCGTGCAGCCGAAGCCGGACTATCTGCATGCCATTCTCCAGCATACCAGTGCTATTGACGTCGACCTTCAAGAGGTCTTTGACAAAGGCGCCGGCGTTTTTTTGGAGTACGCCGAGAGGGGCAAGAAGGTCCTTTCGGAACTCGGGGTGAAGGCCAGGGCGATTACTGTTCAAGGCCATGCAGCCGATGAAATATTGGCCGAGGCAAAAAAAGGTTACGATTTTATGGTCATCGGTTCACGATCTAAGAAAGGTGAGACTGTTATGCTGGGAAGTGTTTCACGCAAGGTTGTAAACAAAGCCTCCATTCCTGTAATTGTCGTATAGGAGAATTCTGTGTTTTGAAACTTGAAACTTGAAACTTGAAACTTGACCGAATGCGAATCAATGAGGCTCGGTTTTCGAGTTTCAAGTTTTTTTCAATCGGTTTCACCCCCACCTGGCCGAGTCACCTTTTCTTTCACCTCTCCCCCCATTATCTCCTAAATTGAGCGATTCTTTGCCAAAGATGCTGTAGCCGCAAGGCGCATCCACTACTTGGGGGAAGTCCCATAAATTCCCATGAATCCCCCCTGCCCCCCTTTGCAAAAGGGGGAATTAAGGAAAACAGCTCAAAGTCCCCCTTTTCTAAAGGGGGATTTAGGGGGATTTTCCAAATCGGCACGCAAGATGAGTGGTCACCCCCAAGTGCTGGATACGCCCGTAGCCGCAGGCTTTAGCCTGCGTTTATCAATACCTCTTGGGTGAACGGCGAATTCTCTTGAAATACGCAACCTAAAGGCCCGCCCTGGCGCGACACGTGTAAATTAAGCCATAGTCTGTGCAAACCAGGTCTGGGCCAGGGTTGCGGCTACAAAAATCGCTCAATTTAGGTATGTATAATCAAGAAGTGACAAACTCGTAAAAAGTCTCCAATGCAGTCATTGCAAGCGTAGCGAAGCAATCCCTGGCCCAGACCTGGCCGGTCTTCGTGCGCTGATCATGATGAAGGCACCCGGAAACAGCAGAAGCAAGAGCGAATTCAAACCACGTCGCGCCCCTGGCCCAGACCTGGATTACTATCTTGATAGCCTACAATAAGCTAAAGCGCCAGGGCGGGCAGGGCAGGCTCATGAAACGTAAGTGACTGAAATCAGGAGATTGCTTTGTCGCTTCGTTCCTCGCAATGACCGGTGAGAAGACTTTTTGCGAGATCATCAGAACTAACCAGTCAAAGCCGTAGGTCTGTACAAGAGAACTTGACATCGTAAAAATATTTTACAATCTGTAAAAAATACTGTCAAGCATCCTTGTTAGCCCAAAGCCAGACGTCGCCTTACCTTTCAATAATCTTCTTTCCTTTCAGTCAGTTGACCCTATTCCCAGTCATCATCCCCTCTTGGCACAACCATTGCGTTTTATCGGAAATGACCGAAAAGGAAACTTAGCTCCGCTTTGCTCCCTCCGGGGCGTAGGCCTTACGGGCCAGAGGCCGCAATCGGAATAGGTGGTAGAAATTCCCAAACGTTAAATTATGGCGCCTAAAATTTTAGTCGTTGATGATGAGGAGAATATGCGAAGACTCTTAAAGCGCATCCTTGGAAAAGAGGGTTACCAGGTTGAGTGTGCAGACTCAGGGAGGGCTGCGCTCAAACTTGCTGCAGAGAACTCCTTTCAATTGGCTATCGTCGATATTGGCATGCCGGAGATGGACGGAATCGAGGTACTGGCCAGGCTCAAGGAAATGGACAGGGCAATGTCTGTAATCATGATGTCAGCCTTCCCGTCGCGGGAAAAAGAGCAGGCGGCAAGGAGCCTGGGCTGCACAGATTATCTGCCCAAACCATTGAACATGAAATACCTGAAGGACCTTATTAAGAAAGAATTCAGGGGCTCCGCTACCCTTCGTCCGCCTGAGGCGGAGTCGAGTGGTCGACCACTCGACCAATTGCGGAGCGAAGCGGAGCTAACCTCGCTATAGTGGGGGAAGGGGGTGATGTGGTGAAGATCGTGGGAGCCATGCAGATCCGGGGGGAGCTTCAACAAATGGACGATGTCCAGGGGAATACCGTGTACCGTGGAAGAAAACACGCGCAAAAAAGGCCAATGGGGATTACGTTGTTGGGCGTTCTCATCTTGGCTGGCGGCATCTTTTGTATCTGCGCAGGTCTTTCCGGAACTCCGGCGGGGATCCTGGGAGTGGCCCTTTTGGGAAAGCCAGCAGCTTTGATCCATTTTGTCCATGCCGGAATAAGTATCTATATATTTCATGGATTTTTGAGGTTAAAGAGATCTGCATGGATCGTATACATGGTCTTTTTGGCCCTTGGAATTATGAATAATCTGATCATGATCGTATCGTCAGGCTCATTTGGCCTGTTGGTACCCATTACTCTCATGTGTCTGTTCGGGTACTATGTTCATGGGAAAAGAGAGCTGTTTGTCAATTAGTACCTGCACCCCTGCCCTCTCCCCCGGGTGGAGAGGGTTAGGCTCAATACAAAAAATCCCCCTAAATCCCCCTTTGCAAAAGGGGGACTTTCACCCCCCTTTGCAAAAGGGGGGCTTTCAAAAACTCCCCCCTTTAGTAAAGGGGCTTTTAAAAATTCCCCCCTTTAGTAAAGGGGGGCTGGGGGGATTTGGGGTGAGGGGGATCAGAGACAGAGTCTCAGGTGAGAATAGAAAAGGGTCCTAAAAATAGAAAGGAGGGAACCATAAAATGGAACATGTAGTTACCGCATCAGTCGCGCACAAGACTTTTTCCTGGCCGTGGTGGGTAGGAGGATCCGGGCAGAGGCCGCTTATCATACTCGGTTTAGCGATCTTTTTCGCTACGGTCGCTTTAATCCCAGTGCCAAAAAGCATGGTGGACCTCGCAACGGAGACAAACGCCAAAGGGGCCAAGTATAAGGAAGGAACCAATAACTACGTCGATTCCTACAACAAGCTTATGGATTCCGATCGTACCCCGGAGGAGGTGGCCCAGAAAATGAAGTTATGTGTGGCCATGCTTTTTACCATCGCCTTACTCTGGGGTACTGAGGCGATTGCCCTGGCGGCCACAGACATCCTGGTCGGGATCATTATGTATCTATTTGTCCTCTTGCCTATCAATATGATATCGAAAGCCTACATGAAGGACGCCGTGTTCTTTATCGCCGGTGTGCTCATCTTAGCTGCGGCCGTGGGCGTCACCGGACTTGACAGAAGAATCGGCAATATACTTATGGGCAAAATCAAAGGATTAAAGGGCTTTTGTTTTATCTTTTTTCCCACGTTGGCGGTCATTGCCGGCTTCTTATCGGAACATGCCCTGGTTGCGCTATTGTGTCCGATCCTTATCCTTGTTTATATGGAGGGAGAAAGAAGAGGAGACCTTAGCAAAAAACAGCTTCACATGCTGGCCTGTACCCTGTTTTTGGGGATCTGTTATGCTGCGAATGTGGGCGGCTCAGGGTCTCCGGCCGTGGGAGGTCGCTCGGCTATTATGATCGGTTATTTCTACGACTATGGTTTGCCCATGAGCTTTGGCACGTGGATGATGTATGGCTTGCCATTAGTGCCGTTTATTGCAGTAAGCTGTAGCATCTGGATATATCTGACCCTGGCTCGCAGAACAGGACCCGCCCTGCACATGGACCTGGGGAGTGTGATGAGAAAGGGCGTGGAGGGCATGGGGCCTCTTAGAGGAAAAGAGCTTACCATGGCCTTGCTGTTTGCGGCGCAGGTTGTCCTCTGGATCGGTTTCAGCTCACTAATCGGCCTGGGAGGCGCTACCGTCCTGGTGGTCCTTATCATCTTAGTGTTGGGCTTGATGACCTGGGACGATATCCAGGCAAGGGTGCGCTTTGATGTTGTCGGGCTGTATGCCGGGGCCTGTGCCATGGGCGTTGCCCTGAAATACACGGGGGCCGGTGTGTGGTTGGCCAACCAGTTTGTGGGAATACTCCCGGGGTATTTCTCAAAAGGGATGGGGATCGTGTTGTCCTCAAGCCTGATCACCACCATCATGACCAACTTCATGAGTGACGGCGCTGCGGTAGGGGCCCTCGGCCCGGTGGTTCTCCCAATGGCGGCCATAGGCGGGGTGCACCTGTGGAAGGTGGGACTGGCCTGCTCCTTCGGGTCTTCTTATGCCCACGGCATGATCGTGGGCACCGTGAATAACGCCATTGCCTACGGGATGGCCAAGCATCCGGAGACAGGTGAACGGCTCCTGAGCCCATTCGACTTTGTAGTCTACGGTATTCCCTTTGTCGTCATCTCTCTGCTTGTCCTCTGGTTTGTTGCCTTCTTCGGATACTGGCAATTCTTGCCGTGGCCCGCAGTTGGAGGATAAGTGCCGGAGGACATCCACGGGGGGGTCTTTCAAAGGCCTCCCCGGCCTAACAAGATGCCATTGGGAGCTATGAGGTGATAACAACAAGAATTCATCTGGGATACGTAAGTTCTCAAAAAGTCCGGGTAGATCATGTGCTATGAACATTTCCTGGATTCCCGCTCCCCGATCGAGTCGAGGACAAGCTTCGCGGGAATGACAGACAGGACTTACGTTAATTCGTCATTCCCGCGAAAGCGGGAATCCAGTAGGTATCACCCTATAATTTGAAGAAGATGCGTTTAATCATAATCATCGGCCTGGGGTTCTTTTTTCTGATTTCAAAGCCCTCCACCATTCAGGGGGCCGGAAATAGTCTATATACAGATGACGAAGCCCATTTTTCTGTTGCCATTCCCGCCAGCGTTCAAAAGATTTCACAAAGCTGGCTCCGCACCAGCCCCATTGATCCGAAACATCGTGAGTGGTGCAAAGACGCCCTGGAACAGTATGGTACGACCTTTATCGGTTGGGATGGTTTGAACCAAACAGATAAGAGCCTCATCATCCTGGGTATCAAGACTTACAAGCATGAAAAAAAGCGTTTTAAGGTTTTCACAGATTATGTTACGGTAGATGAGTTTTTTGATTCCAAGGTGATCAAAGAATTTAGAGATCTCATGAAAAAGGGACTTATCAAAAAAGGGGCGAAAAACGTCATCGTAGGAAATCCGGTTCTAAATAAAGAGAATAGAATTTTCGGTTTTACCTCTATCTACAGACTCCCGGAGGAAGATAACGCAAGAGAATTCCACAGGGTACTTTTAGGCCGAACCCATTTGGTATACATTGATCTTCTTCTTTATGCTATTGATGTCGCGGACCCATACCACAGCCTGTTTCAAAACGTGGTCGATTCTTTGACATTTCAAAAAGGCTTTGAAGCAAGAGATTCATACGTTGACGCCTGCATAAAGAAAGTCGCCTCGTATGAACTGCTTGGGATCACGCCTTCTAATCTGGGAAGGTCGCTGGTACACACAGTTTTAATCATATTTCTTTTAAATCTGGCGCTTGATTATGTTGCTAATCCCAGAAAAAGGCGTTATATAAGAATAGAATTTCTTCAAAGAAATAAAAAGAAGACAAGATTTGCAACCATCCCCTTAGGGGTCATCGTATACTTGGTGTGTGTTTGAAGAAGATCAAAGGAGGAAAAGGCAATGGAAAACTTTAGGGTATTGGTCGTTGATGATGAGAATGATTTTCGTGAAACCTTTGTTAATCGATTGCAGAAGCGAGAGCTTGATGTGACCGGAGTTGAAAGTGGGGAAAAGGCCCTGGAACTCCTGGACAAAAAACTCTTTGACGTGGTTATCCTGGATGTCAAGATGCCGGGCATGGACGGGGTGGAGACGCTACGAGAAATGAAGAGAAAGAAGCCTCTGATGGAGGTCATTATGCTCACCGGGCATGCAACTGTGGAATCGGGTATTGAGGGGATGAAATTAGGGGCGTTTGATTACATTATGAAGCCCGCAGAGCTCGATGACTTGATGAAAAAAATGACACAGGCCTATGAGAAAAAAAAGGCCCACGAAGAAAAGATCCAGGCGGCCAGGGTAGCCGAGTTAAAAGTTCATCCTGGGCGGGTCTTTGAACACATCAAAGAGGAAACGTAGACAAATCAAAACAAGAAAACGGAGGTTATCATGGCAAACCAAGGAGAACGAAAAGTCAAGGAGCTGATGATTCCCATTGAAGACTATGGGACTATCTCCACAGAGGGGTCTATCAAGGATGCATTTGGACTCCTGGCCGAAGCAGTGCATAAGGCTGTTTTGGTTGTAGATGAAAAGAATGAGCCAGTGGGACAACTCAGCTATAGAGATGTCTTGATAGGATTGGAGCCCAAATATGGTAGAGGACTGTGGGGTTATTCCTGGTTTACCCGAGAAACATTTAAAGACTATCCTGTCTTTTATTACGAGGGCGAGTTTTCGGGCAGATGTAAGACAGAAGCAGAAAAAAAGGTCAAAGAGATCATGTCTCCCATAAAGGTTACCATAGATGAAAATGTCTCTCTGGCCGAGGCGGTTCACGTCATGGTGACGCATAATTTAGGGCGGCTACCGGTGATGAGGGGAGACAAGCTCGTGGGTATGCTCAGGCTCATGGAGGTCTTTGACGAGATGAAAAAAGTTATTACGGCAGGGTAAACCGCATACCCGGGCAACGTGATATGTTTTTTTGTTCCTTCGCAGGTCGTAGCTACCTTCCTCTGATTTCCCTTCTCCTTTCTTTCTGAGGCGCTGCAGGGATGTGTGCCCCAAAACCAAGAAAAAGCGTTTTGAGGCACAACTTCCTGCCGCAAGTCTTCCGCTTCCACTACTTAGTGCCCCAACTAAAACCCTTAATTTCGAGCCGTCATTGCGAGGAGTGAGGAACGAACGACGAAGCAATCCCTTTATTTTCAGGAGATTGCTTCGGTCGTACCTCCCTCGCAATGACAGGAAAGGTATGATTCAGGAACTTTTCGCTCAAGCACTACTTATCCCCGAAAAACAAAAATTGACATAATTTCTAATTGAGATATATGTGTCGCGATGGAAAATGGAGCAGTTATGGAAATGCACCGGCAAGCAGAAGTCTTTCAAGCCATGGAAAGGCCCGACTTTTATCCTCACCCCGTGACCACCATTGAACAATGTGAGACCCATATCTCCAAGGTCTTTTTGACAGGCACCTACGTCTATAAAATCAAAAAACCGGTCAATCTGGAGTTTTTGGACTTCACCACACTGGAAAAGCGGCAATATTTTTGCCACCAGGAAGTGATCCTTAATCGTCGCTTAACTCGCAACGTTTACCTTGACGTCGTTCCTATTACCTTTAAAGACGGCCGGTACCACCTGTCCGGGCCAGGTGACCCTGTTGAATATGCCGTCAAGATGCGCCAACTCCTCGATGCCTGTTCCATGGTTCATTTGTTAAGAAAAGGAAAGATTGAAGAAAAGGCTCTTGACGAGCTGGCGTGCATGCTTTCAAGGTTTTATGGCCAGGCTCACAGTGGCGGGCACATCAATACCTTTGGGTCATCGGAAATAGTCTCGGCCAATTGCGAGGAGAACTTCAGACAAACGGAAATGTTTGTGAAAACGCTAATTGACGAACGAATGTATCAAATCGTTCGGGCCGCTACTCGATCTTTCTTGCGCAAACGCCAAGAACTCTTTGAGCATCGCATTAAAAATGAAAAGATTCGCGATTGCCACGGGGACCTGAGGACCGGACATATTTATTTTACTGATGGGATTCAAATCATTGATTGCATCGAATTCAATGAGCGTTTCAGATACGGAGATATCACGTCTGATCTAGCCTTCCTGGCGATGGATCTCGATTACGGGGGCTATCCACAAATCGCTCACGCTCTGCTCAAGGCTTACGTTCGGTATACAAAAGACCACGACGTGTATCTCCTACTCGATTTCTACAAGTGCTACAGAGCTTTTGTGCGCGTGAAGGTAAATTGCTTCCGTCTCCACGAAGGCAATCTTGACGAGCAGGAAACGGACAGGCTCTTGAAAGAAACCCGCCAATATATGGACCTTGCCCACCGGTATGCGGTGCAGTTCTCTCGTCCCACCCTCTGGGTGGTATGCGGTATGCCTGCTTCCGGCAAGAGTACCATTGCGAAAGAACTGGCCAGGACACTCGGTGTGAAAGTATTCCGCTCGGATGTAATCCGAAAAGAATTGTTTGCCCTGCAACCTGACGAGCATACGGATGTTTCGTTTGAACAGGGCATCTATTCAAAGGGGGCCAGTTCGCTCACTTATGGGAAACTACTCCTGCTGGCCCAGGAAGAGATTGAAAACGGTTATTGCGTCATTCTGGATGCAACTTACAGCACGCGCCATCAGCGTGGTGAGGTCCTTCGTCTGGCAAAGGATATGAACACAAACCTGATGTTTGTAGAGTGCATATGCCCCGAAGCCATACTTAAAGAACGTCTGCTGAAACGCGAGGCCGTATCTTCAGTTTCTGATGCACGTCTTTGCCACTTTGAACAAATGAAGGCGCGCTTTGAGTCCCTGAATGAGGTGCGTGATGACATGCACATCAGCGTGGAGACCGAAAGGCCCCTGGAAGAGAGTATGGAGTATATCCTTTCCCAGGATTATGTTCTCGAATCCGTGCAAACCGCAAAGGCGATGAAAAGGTTAGGAAATAAGTGAACCTTTTTTTCGAGTTATTCTTATTTTCTACGTGTTTTTTCTTGACTTATGCTGTTTTATTGTCATAAACAAAAAAATCCTGAATAGGAAAATTTTTGTAAAGGAGGAAAACAGCATGGCTAAAGCAACTAAATCCAAGCAACTGACATTGGAGATGGGAAATGAGGTGGGGCTGCTTGCCGAGATCAGTGCTGGTCTGGCCGCTGCCGACGTCAACATTACCGGCCTTTGCGCTTACCAGATGAACGACAGAGCGTATTTTATGATGATAACAGATAACAATGCCAAGGCCAAACGCATCCTCAAGAAAATGGATATGGCGGCCGAGTACGAGCCCGTCGTCGCGGTGGAGATGCCTAACAAGGTGGGTGAGCTGGAAAAAGTATCTACCATCCTCGCCGAAGCAGGAATAGACATACAGTACGTTTACGGAACCGCGGGGTCTAAGCGTTCGACCTTCTGCATATTCAAGACAGACAAAGATACGAAGGCCTTGAAAGTCATCAACAAGTAAATGGCTTGTAAAGGGATTGCTTCGTCGTTCGTTCCTCACTCCTCGCAATGACGGCTCGAAATTAAGGGTTTTCGTTGTCGTTTTTTTGTGTCATTGCGAGGAGTCACGCGCTTCGCGGGACGACGAAACAATCTTTGTTTGTTATCACTGAAATTCACGGCTTTCAGGGATAAGCACGGCCCAACTGTCAAAAAGCCGGTTGTAGCGAATAATATATGTGCCGCCGTCATCAGCCTGTACCTTGAAATAGTTTGCTATCTCGGATCGGGCATCTACGCTGCCATCATACCAGTGGTCAACAATCCTGGTGATGTTGAAGACCCGCTCCCCCCACACAAATGAGCGGGGAGATTCATTCGATTTGTACCCAGCGTAAGAGCTCACACGTATCGCCTCAAAGGTGATTGAGGAACTACCCAGGAACTCTATGAGACCTGAAATGGCGTCCTCAATATCAAGAAAGCAAAACCGGTATGCGTCGTAGTCAAGCCCGTACGGGTCAGCAATACCTCGCCTCCTTGAACCAAAACGGGCAAAATGCCTGATCAACAGAATCTTGCCTGCTGCTTCTGGAAACACGGGCAGGAGCGCATCCTGGTGGGATTTCTCCATGACCAGGATTAGATCGGACCAGGCCACAAGGTCTTTAGACACAGATTTTGCTTCGTGCTCAGCTAAATCCACGCCGTGTTCAGTAGCAACCCGTTGCGCTAAGTAAGTGGCTGAATTGCCGGGAAGTGCAAGCAGCCCCGCAGAATCTGCTGTAACGCCTTTGAGCCCTTTTCGGCCCACAACCTGTGTGAAAAGCCCTTCAGCAAAAGAACTGCGACAAATGTTGCCCGTGCACACAAACAAGATATTTGCTATTTGTCTTGCCATGTTCACAAATTCTTCCAGTTAGCTCGGCTTTGCAATCAGATACTATAGTTTTTCAGACAAAGAATTTCAAAAAATAAATCCGACACGAAGTTTCTCGTTCCCATGCTCTGCGTGGGAACGCATACCGCTGCGCGCTCTGCGCCGTTATACGATGGCAATATGAACTCATGGCAAGTCCACCGGAGGCGAATTATTGCTATGACAAACGCAGAGCGTCTAGTGGATTGGGTTCCGACGCAGAGCATCGGAACCAGAATGACTGAAAGTTGAGATATATTGTTCCTAAATTGAGCGATTTCTTATGGGATTTGTTGTAGCCGCAGGCTTTAGCCTGCGTTTATCAAAACCAGTTGGGTGAATGTGAAGTTGCCCCAACCAACGCAACCTAAAGGTTGCGGCTACAAGAATCGCTCAATTTAGGTTGTTAATTGTTTTCAATCGACAATCGACAATCATCAATCATCAATCCGCTCAATCAATCCACCTTGCATGGCGGCACCCGTTCCTGCAGACCGGCCTCCTTTTCCTTTGTAAGTGCCCGTGGAAGAATCCATTTGGCCTGGCTGTAAGCGTCTTTCTTCTTGATCAGGAGCCAATTATTTTCGCCCCGCCCTTTCATCTTTACCAGGGTGAACCCTCCCTTGAGTATCATGCCGTGAAGTTCAATAACCATCTTTCCACTTTCAAGGGCCTTCGCAGGATCCGCTCCTTCAAGGAGGCTGTATTCACCCTGATCCCACACCACCACCGCACCGGCTCCGTAATGGCCGGCAGGGATGATCCCCTCAAACCCGAAATATTCAAGGGGATGGTCATCTACCATAACCGCCAGCCTCTTATCAGCCGGGTTTAGGGACGGCCCTTTGGGTAAGGCCCAGGACTTTAATACGCCGGACATCTCCAGACGGAAATCGTAGTGGAGCTGTCGCGCGTGGTGCTCCTGCACTAAAAAGCGCATCCTGGTAGACCTATGTTTCACCTTTTTTCCCACCATGAGTTCGTGTCCGTTTACGGTTTATGGTTCACGGTTCACGGTTCAAAGGTTATAATCTATTGACATCCCTTATCAGAAGTCATGGCTCTGATCTCTGATCTCTGACCTCTGATCTCTGACAGGGCTTTTCAACCGGGAACCGTGAACGTTGAACCGCTCAACCCAGGTTTTAAATAGGAAGAATGATGGTGCAAACGGTTCCTCGTCCCAGTTTACTTTCAATGCGTAGGTCGCCTTCATGAACCTGTACAATCTCACGAGAAATGGCCAGCCCAAGTCCTGTGCCCCTCGGTTTCGTGGTAACAAAAGGGCGAAAAACATCCCTTAAGTCCTGAGGGGCAATTCCTTTCCCTGTGTCACTGACGCGGATTTCAATGTAATTGTCCTTCAGATGTGTTTCAATAGATAGCTTCCCCCCTTCAGGCATGGCCTCAATCGCATTCTTGACAACATTTATGAGTACCTGTTTAATCTGTTTTGGATCAAACGAGGTCTCGGGAATCTGTGGGTCCGTCGATTGGTCATATACAACGTGATGGGCCTCAAACTCCTGCTGAAAAAGGGCTGAGACTTCCAGTGTGACAGCGTTGATGGTCGCCATGGTCTTTTCTGGCCTGGATACCTTAGTAAACCCGCTAACATCAGAAAGGAATCCCTCCAATCTTTTGACCTCATTTGTGATGATTTCCAGCTTTTCTTTGTTTTTGCGATCCTGGCTTGTGTCGCGAAGAACTTGATGGGCAAAACCACCGATAATCATCAACGGATTCTTGATTTCGTGAGAGACGTAAGCGACTGCTTGACCAATGGTTGCCAATCTCTCGGATTGCAAAACCCTTCTTTCAAGTCTTTTCCTTTCGGTTAGATTCTTCAAGAAGACCACAGTGCCCAACACATTCCCGTCTTCGTATATCATGCTTGCCGACAGCCATACAGGCACTTCATCGCGGGCTTTGTTCAAAATAGAGGTCTCATAGTTTGCCAGCTTACCGGCTCCTCCATATCCATCGGCATACAGGGCTTCCCTGACTTTTTCGGCCTGACCGGGCGGATAGAGATCGGCCACGTCCATCTTCCCAATAACTTCCCCGCTCACATATCCAAAGACTTTTTCCGCACCCTCATTGAAGATTACTATGTTTCCCTTGTCGTCGGTGGCAACAATTCCATCAATGGAGCTCTCAATGAGATTTGTTTGGAAATCATAGATTTTTTTTAATTCATCCCTGGAGACCTTCAAATCCTTAGTCATCTGGGAGAAGGCATTTGCAAGCTGTACTATCTCATCACCGCCATTGCCTTTCCCGCCAATATCAAGGCTCACATCCAGGTTTCCATGGCTGATCTCATGCGCAGACCGCGTAAGCTGTGTAAGGGGTCGCGTAATATATTTGGATAGCCATTGGCTTATAAAAAACCCTATAATAATAATAAGCGATATTGCCCCTAAGAGGATGATGGCCAGTTTGCCTATAAGCTGGTCTATAACCGCTTTGTTCAAACCAACACGAATCGTTCCAATCTGATATATACCTTCCTTAACAGGCACAGCGATATCGTAAACGTGCCCTTCAGGGATCTTAAAGGGCTTGATACTTCGTATTTGATCCGGCAAAACCTTGTTAGCTTCTGCAATAGATGAGGGAAGTTCACCAATGAAGGTGTGAGCCAACACCTCTTGATTTCTGTCAAGGACCAGTATGTATGATACAAAGCGCCTTCTCTCTTCAAGTTGCTTTTCATCAAAGATCAAGCTGATCAGCATGGGTCTGTCTTCTGTCAGGATATAGCCCCTGCTCAGGCCAGCTATGCTTCGGGCGATAGCAACTCCTCTTGTCTCAAGCTCTGACGTTAAACTGGGCAATAGTACACACCGGGTAACAATAGCCACGGCTATACCCAAAAGAAGCACGATTAATAGGGCGCTAAATAATACCTTATTCTTAAAACTTAACCTCTGAAGTATTCTCATTTTTTAAACAACTATCTCTTTAGAGCCTTCCAATCTGTAAACATGATGACGTTGCCATCTTTAATCTTTGTAAAGTACACCTGCTCCAAACCTTGATGATCATTGGAGCCAAATGAGATTTTGGCGCCGATACCCACAAAGTATCTTTCTAAGGTTTCTATAGCATCGATGAACCCTTCCCTGCTAAGTTCTCTTCCAGCCCGCCTCAGGCCTTCGACCAGGATTTTTGCATTAACGAATCCCTCAAATCCCACAAAGGTGGGCGTGCACCGGGGGTAATATTTAGCGAGTAATCGGGCATAATCCTTTGCAGCCGGCAACAGGATCCTCTCCTCAGGCGGTGGGACCACCTGTGTGATAATAACCCCTTCCCCTTGCTTGCCCAGTTTCCTGGCCAACTCGTCCGCACCTACAAAGGAGACATTATGAAAGATTGGGCCAAAGCCCTTTGATTTAGCAAGTTTTATGAACCTGGCACACGGATCATAGGTGCCAATCATAATGACTGCCTCAGCACCGGAAGGGATGATCTTATTGAGCCCGTCTTCTACATCCAGGGTCCCGCGGATATAAGTCCCTGTGGCCACCGGGGCAAGGCCATATTTTTTAAGCGCGATCTCTGTTCCTGTAAGGCCATCGAATCCATAAGCATCATACTGGTAAAACACGGCTATCTTTTTTACACCCAGATCTTCCACAAAGTGTTTAACCGCTGTACGTGTCTCCTGGTAATAAGATGCCCGGACATTTATGATATAGCGCTTAAAGGGTTCTCTCAGGGCATTTGCCCCTGTAAAGAGACCAAGTAGGGGAATCTTAGCTTCCTCAACAATAGGGATAATCTTGACCGATGTGGGTGTGCCCACGTAACAAAAGAGGCCAAAGACCTTATCTTCGTTAATAAGTTTTTGGGTATTGGCCACACACCTTGGAGGGTCATATCCGTCATCGTATGCAATGACTCTTATCTTTCTGCCATGCATACCACCCTGTTCATTGATATGGTTGAGATAAGAGAGTGCCCCGTGCAGAGTTTGTTTTCCCAGGAAGCTGGCATGACCGCTCAAGGCCAGAGAAGAACCGAGGAGGATTTCGGTATCATTAACGCCCGGCACCGCCCGTGCCCTTTTTATCTTCTCCCAATCAATAAGCATAATAAGTCTGCCGTCCTGTATCCGGGTAAAATATACCCTTTCCAATCCCTGGTGATCATCCGGACCGAATGTGAGGGTGTTGGCAATACCCAGGGAAAAATTCCGTATCGAATCTATGGCATCAATGAATTTTTCCCGGTTCAGATCCCTGCCAGTCCTTCTCAGGCCTTCCACCAGCGTCCTGGCATTGATGTAACCCTCAAGTCCCACAAAGTTTGGTTTATCTTCAGGATAATATTCTTTCAGTAAATGGCTATATTCTTCTGCACCCCAGAGCAAGGTTCTTGCCTCTGGCGCCTCAGGTGGTGGAACCACCTGTGTGATAATAACCCCTTCCCCTTCCTTGCCAAGTTTCCTGGCCAACTGATCCGCACCTACAAAGGAGACATTATGGAAGACGGGGCCAAAGCCCTTTGACTTAGCAAGCTTTATGAACCTGGCACACGGATCATAGGTGCCAATCATAATGACTGCCTCAGCACCGGAAGGGATGATCTTATTGAGCCCGTTTTCTACATCCAGGGTCCCGCGGATATAAGTCCCTGTGGCCACCGGGGCAAGGCCATATTTTTTAAGCGCGATCTCTGTTCCTGTAAGGCCATCGAATCCATAGGCATCATACTGGTAAAACACGGCTATCTTTTTTACACCCAGATCTTCCACAAAGTGTTTAACCGCCGTACGTGTCTCCTGGTAATAAGATGCCCGGACATTTATGATATAGCGCTTAAAGGGTTCTCTCAGGGCATTTGCCCCTGTAAAGAGACCGAGTAGGGGAATCTTAGCTTCCTCAACAATAGGGATAATCTTGACCGATGTGGGTGTGCCCACGTAACAAAAGAGGCCAAAGACCTTATCTTCGTTAATAAGTTTTTGGGTATTGGCCACACACCTTGGAGGGTCATATCCGTCATCGTATGCAATGACTCTTATCTTTCTGCCATGGATACCACCCTGTTCATTGATATGGTTGAGATAAGAGAGTGCCCCGTGCAGGGTCTGAGTCCCTAAGAAGCTCGCATGACCGCTCAAGGCCAGAGAAGACCCCAGAAAGATTTCGGTATCAGTAACGCCCAGCACGGGCCCTCTGCCGACTCTATCTCTGTCTGCTTTGTCACAAGAAGGGATCAAGAGGAGCAGAGAAAACAAGGCGCCAAATATCCTTACTATATGCTTCATACCTTTCTCCTTACTCAAGTCCGCAACGCGGTTCCAGGACCAAGAAAGCCAGGGGAGGCAATGTCAGGGAGACCGATTGCGGGAAAGCGTGAGACTCGATTTCCGCTGCCTCAACACAGCCCTCATTGCCTACGTTACTTCCCCCGTAATAAGCTGAGTCGCTGTTGATGCGTTCACGGTACGGTCCCTTTACGGGCACGCCGATTCGATAGCGGTGTCTGGAAACAGGGGTCAGGTTAAAAACACAAACCAGGTGTCTTTCCTTTCCGTAACGGATATAGGAGATGACACTGTTCTGTGAGTCATTGCAATCAATCCATGAGAAGCCTTCGGGGAAGGGGTCCATCTCCCACAGGGCCGGATGCTCTAAGTACAGTTTCCCGAGGTCCATCATAAACCGCTGAAAGGACTGGGACATCGGGTTTGATTGCAGGTGCCAGTCGAGGCCCTTTTCGTGGTACCACTCATCCCAGGATGCCAGTTCGGTTCCCATAAAAAGAAGCTTTTTTCCCGGGTGTGTATACATGTAGCCCAGCAGCAGTCTCAGATTGGCAAATTTTTGCCATTCATCTCCCGGCATCTTTCTGAGAAGAGAGCCTTTGCCGTAAACCACCTCGTCGTGAGAAAATGGCAGGATGAAATTCTCACTGTAAGCATACATCATGGAAAAGGTCAGATTGTTGTGATGGTATTTCCGATGAACAGAGTCCTTGCTAAAGTAGAGTAAGGTATCATGCATCCATCCCATGTCCCATTTGAACCCAAAACCGAGGCCGCCTAAGTAGCCCGGTAAGGTAACCCCTGTCCAGGCAGTTGACTCTTCGGCGATTGTAAAACACCCTGGAAACAGCCCGTAGACTGCCTCATTCAGCCTCCGAAAGAATTCTATGGCCTCCAGGTTTTCATTTCCTCCGTACCGATTTGGAATCCACTCGCCATCCCGCCTGCCGTAATCGAGATAGAGCATGGAGGCGACCGCATCCACCCTGAGACCATCAATATGATACCTGTCCAGCCAAAACAGGGCATTCGCCATGAGAAAATTTTGAACCTCACGTCGGCCGAAGTTAAAAACCAGGGTTCCCCACTCGGCATGCTCGCCCTGACGGGGATCAAAGTGTTCGTAAAGGGCGGTGCCATCAAAGAGCCTGAGACTGTAATCGTCTCTTGGGAAGTGGCCAGGCACCCAGTCCAGAATGACGCCGATGCCATGCTGGTGACATGTATCGACGAAATATTTGAAATCATCAGGGTTCCCAAAGCGGCTGGTGGGGGCGTAATACCCCGTCACCTGATAACCCCAGGAACCGTCAAAGGGATGCTCGGCAACAGGCAAAAGCTCCACATGGGTGAACCCGAATTTCTTGATGTGTTCAACCAGTCTGGGGGCAAGCTCTCGATACGTGAGCCACCTGTTTTCCTCTTCGGCCACACGCATCCAGGACCCTAAGTGTACCTCGTAGATAGCCATTGGCTCCTGGCGCAAGCGTCGCTTGCCGCGGCCGGCCATCCATTCGTCATCATTCCATTGGTAGGCCTCTATGTCCCATACAACAGAGGCGGTCTTTGGCCTCAGCTCCATGGCAAAGGCATACGGGTCGGCTTTGAGCCTTAACTCCCCTTTGGCCGTTTTTATTTCATACTTGTAAACAGTATCCGGTCCTATCCCGGGTACAAAGAGCTCCCAGATCCCGGAAGATCCCATCTGCCTCATGGGAAAAAGCCTTCCATCCCATTGGTTGAAATCTCCAACCACGCTCACCCTTCTTGCGTTAGGCGCCCAGACTGCAAAGGAGATGCCCCGTATACCGTCTATTTCATGCAAATGCGCCCCGAGCCTTTCATAAAGGCGGTGATGGGTCCCCTCTCCTGCTAAATACAGGTCCATATCCCCCAGGGTCGGCAAGAACTGGTAAGGAGCATTACTTTCCCAGTGGTTTCCATCAGTAAAAATGAAACGAATCGTGTAATGGACGGGGAGGCTTTGGCGAGGAATAAAGCAAGCAAAAAGACCACCCGGATGGCACTTCTTCATAAGAAAAGGCTCTTTTCCCTCAATAAGCACTTCTGCCCTGATCGCCTCGGGGTGAAAAGCCCGTACTACGATCCCCTTTTCGTCTCTGACCGTATGGGGATGGACCCCGAGAATGCTGTGCGGATCAGGATGCTCGACCCTGACGAGCCTTTCTATGTCTTCTACAGGAATTCCTGTAATTAAAGATCCTTCGTAAGCGTTCACAGGTTCAGGGTTACCTTTCAATCGACAATCCAGGGTCAATCATCAATCATTAGCGAGGGCATATTTGATGACCGTATCTCCGTCTTTGACACCAAGATCTGCGGCAATGACAGGACACTTGGTCTTCAGGAGATAGAATATCGGCCTTTGCTCACCGGAGAGAGTTTCGTAATTTCCCTGCCCTTTGCTAATAATCAGATCAGCCCTTTTATAATGGTCAAGAAACGGTTCTGAGCATCTGTTCAGGATGACTCCCGGAGCATCGCATCCTGAAGAGACCACTTCTGCCAGCTCGTCAAGCCCGCTCCTTACAGCATCTTCTACCGTGGCATCGTTGATCACGGGCCTTTCCCTGACGGCATATGTGACAGGTTTGGCCATCACTTCGATAAGGACCCTGTCAAACACGGTCTCACCGGCGTTGTCTCCCAGATAGAGGATCTCACGGGCTCCTTCCAGCTTGTTCTTAAAGGCCTCGTAATGGTTTATGGCCGGTTCTTTTCGGAGGGCTTCTTTGACATCTCGTTCCAGGTTGAAATCGGGGTTGGCACCAAAGTCGATGAGGTTGCCTGCTACGGCGAGCCTTACAGCCGTTTCCAGAGGGTCATCAGAGTCTCCCACGATTTGCTTCATTGAAGGATAGAGAGCCAGGGCCTTTTCAATGCTTTCGGCCTTCAGGGTTGCAAACGGGTCGTCTACGCCCGTCACCTCTCTGACAACCCTGTAAACCTCCCTGCCGGTCTCAGGGGGGGAGCTGTCCAGAGGGAGCTCAGAGACGAGCATTCCAACCCTATCGAGCACCTCTTTGATTTTTTCCTCGTCATCAAGGGCAGCCCTGGCAGCAAAAAGCGCCTGTTTCAAGAAGCAAGGGATACAATCGAGATAGGTTTTCATAATTTGCTATTAAAGAACGCCGTATATCCTTTATACGTCATGTAGGTATCAGCTTTGCTTGCAATCTCAAAAGGAGAGTGCATGGAAAGAACCGGCGTGCCGCAGTCTAAGACCTCCATGCCATAGATGGCCAAAAACTTGGCAATCGTGCCGCCACCACCCTCATCCACCTTGCCCAGTTCTCCAGTCTGCCAGACGACCCTGTTTTCGTTGAAGAGTTTTCGGATTTGAGCTACATATTCCGCATTCGCATCGCTTGACCCGTACTTGCCGCCAGAGCCGGTAAACTTGGTGATACAGACGCCGTATCCGATCCTGGCTGCATTCCGCTTTTCATGCACGTCCTGGTAATCCGGGTCGAGGGCGGCGTTTACGTCGGCAGATAGCGCCCTGGAGGACATCAAACAGGACCTGAGAGCCATTCCAGTGGGCTGCTCGCCGGTTATCTGAAACAGATCTGCCACAAAGTCTTCCAGAAAACGCGATTTTGCCCCGGTACTCCCGTCACTTCCGATCTCTTCCTTGTCGATGAAAAGGGCCACTGCCGTTGTCTCCGGGGTCTTTAGTTCACCCACCGCCTCAAGCGTGGCATAGGCGCACACCGCATCGTCCTGGCCATAGGCACCGATAAGGCTCCGGTCCCATCCCACATCACGGGCCTTGCCGGCAGGTACGATCTCTATCTCAGCACTCACGAGGTCTTCTTCGACAACGCCGTAGGTGTCGAAGAGGTGTTCAAGCACCGCAAGCTTAAAACGATCTTTGGTTTCATCGTCGCCTATAGGTATGCTCCCGACCAACAGGTTCAACTTTTCCCCTTCAAAGGCGTCTGACACCTTTTTTTCGGTCTGGACCTTGTGTGCAAGATGCGGCAGGAGGTCGGCTATCGTGAAGACAGGGTCATGGTCTGATTCGCCCACCTGAAGATCGAGATGGCTTCCATCTTTTTTGATGACCTTGCCGTGGATGGCCAGGGGTCGAGCCAGCCATTGATATTTTTTGATGCCCCCATAATAGTGGGTCTTTAGAAGGGCAAGGTCCACCTCTTCATAGAGTGGGTTTTGCTTCAGGTCAAGGCGCGGTGAGTCAATGTGAGACGCGATCAGATTCACACCTGAAATCAGAGGCCTTTTGCCAAGGACAGCCAAAGCAATATTCTTGCTCCTGTTGATCTTGTAAAACCTCTTTCCGCCTTTAGCACGGGTGATATCCTTGAACCCCTCCTTTTTGGCGCAGGCCTCGATAAGGCGCACGGCCTCACGCTCTGTTTTGGCGGAATCAAGAAAAGCTTTGTATCTCTCAGCAAACTCAAAGATCTTCTCTTTTTCTCCTGGTCCCAGGACATCCCACACAAGTTGCGGCTTGCGGACAAGTCGTTTTCTGAGTTCTTCTATTTTCTTTTTGCCTCGCTTGCTTTTCATATCTCTTCGAAATTTCCTTTTCAGCTAATTGTTTTTTCCTGGTACTCCATTGCTCCAATACTCTAATTGGGGCAAAGCCCATGAGTTAGACGAAGAAAGTATGGACCTATTTCAGTCTCTTTATAAACGTTAGCACATTTAATCTGAAAATGTAAATTTCATATTAACGGAGGGAGGATTAAGTGGAAATCAGAGCTGTCCTGAGCAATTTTGGCTTGACTTAGAAATGTTGCTTGTTGTAGATTTAGGATATTACAATCCCCAGTAGCTCAGTTGGCAGAGCAGATGGCTGTTAACCATCGGGTCCGCGGTTCGAGTCCGTGCTGGGGAGCCAGAAAATAAGAAGGCTCGATTCAAGAATCGAGCCTTCTTCATTGTGATATGCGATGTCGAACGATGTATACTACCGCGAAGTGATTTTATAACTTGATTTTTGGCAGCCCAAGGCATAAAGGTAGGATTAAAGTAGACCAAAAGGGAAGCGACTGTTGTGAATGAACCACTACGTCTCTGAAAAACTCTTTGCACAGGCCAAAAAAGTCATCCCCGGTGGTGTGAACAGTCCGGTGCGGGCTTGCCGTTCCGTGGGCACAAAACCTGTCTTTATCCAGCGAGGCGAAGGGTCCAGGGTGTTTGATGCCGATGGGAATGCCTATATAGACTATGTCGGTTCCTGGGGCCCTATGATCCTGGGGCACCGCCATCCCAAGGTGATGGCGGCCATCCGGGGTGTATTGGACAGAGGGACAAGTTTTGGGGCCCCCACTGAACTTGAGATAGAACTGGCCGAGATGGTCGTCGAAGCTGTTCCGTCAGTAGAGATGGTCCGGATGGTCAACTCCGGCACCGAGGCCACTATGAGTGCCATTCGCCTGGCAAGGGGCATCACGGGTAGGGATTTGCTGATTAAGTTCGACGGTTGCTATCATGGCCACGCCGATACCCTCCTGGTGGCAGCGGGTTCCGGGGTGGCAACCCTGGGCATTCCTGACAGCCCCGGGGTGCCTGAGGCCTTCGTGCAAAACACCCTTTCCCTTCCCTACAATGATGCACAGCGAGTAACCGACGTGGTTTCAAAAAAGGGTGATGCCATTGCGGCCATTATTGTTGAACCCGTCGCAGGAAATATGGGGCTTGTTCCGGCGGAGGCCGGGTTCCTGGAAACTCTAAAGGCCTTAACACAGCAACACGGGATCATACTTATATTTGATGAGGTCATGACAGGCTTCCGTGTTGCTTATGGGGGAGCCCAGGCCCTGTACGGGCTTATGCCGGATCTCACCTGCATGGGCAAGGTCATTGGGGGTGGGCTGCCTGTAGGGGCATACGGCGGAAGGGAAGAGTTCATGAAGAAAATCGCCCCTGAAGGCCCTGTCTATCAGGCCGGGACCCTTTCCGGGAACCCACTGGCCATGGCAGCCGGAATCGCCACATTGAAATGTTTGCAGCAGCCGCAGTTCTATGAAATCCTGGAAGCCAGAGCGGCCATGCTCGAGGCAGGCCTCAGGGAAGCTATTGGCAATACAGGACTGCCTGCAGTGACGAATCGGATCGGTTCTATGATGGGGCTCTTTTTTACCGAAAAGTATGTTTCAAACTTTGCTGATGCCCAGACGAGTGATTTGGCGATGTTTGCAAAGTATTTCAAGGGGATGCTGGAACGGGGTATTTACCTGGCTCCATCGCAATACGAGACGGTTTTTGTATCAAATGCCCACAATGAAGGGGACATCCAGGCGACGATTCTGGCAGCCAGAGAGGTTTTCGGTGCTTTGCGAATTTAGGGATTGACTTGGAAGCCACGATATGCTATGAAGCGCTTTATCCTCGAAGGTCGGATATTTTGCTTTAAACAGGCCTTTGGGTAAGCGCTCTTTGTCATGAAAGAAGAGACCAAGAAACAGTTCAAGGAGCTATGGTATTACAGTAGCCTGAGCTTTTCCATTGCGCTGTCCATAGTGATCGGGTTGGCCATTGGGTACTGGCTGGATAATCATGTTTTTGACACCTCTCCATGGCTCACACTTGTCTTTCTTGGTCTTGGAGTCATAGCTGGATTTCGCAACATCTACTTAGCCATGAAAAAAAGCCAGAGACTGTAAAAGGCAAACTGTAAGCTGTGCGTATAGAAAGGAGACTCCTGAGATTTATCACGCGGACGAACTGGATCCTTTTTTGCATAGTTACCATCTCCGGCTTTATCCTGACACCAGGGCGTTTTGCATGGGGGATCCTGGCGGGCGGCCTCATTGTAACCATTAATTTTCAGCTTCTATATCGGTCTCTGAAACAGGCCCTAACCCCGCCCCATGTTGTCAGACCGGCGGCGGTTCTGGGCAAATATTATATCCGTTTCATGGTCAGCGCTCTCATCATATATGTATTGATAGCGGATCATTATGTAAATCCCCTGGGACTAATCATAGGCCTTTCTGTCGTGGTTACGAGCATCTTTATAGCAACATTTAATGAATTAAGGAAAATCATTTTTAAGGAGGCGGCGTGATATGGAACATCCAATCCTTTTTTTAGTGTCACTGTTTGACGCTATTGGCCTGGGACACTTCGCTCACGAGAACGTGCATGTCATTTACACATGGTTTGTAATGCTCCTGCTGATCGTGTTTGCACTTCTTGCCACCAAAGGGATCAGCATGGTTCCTACCAAGGTGCAAAACTTATTCGAACTTGTGATCGGGGGGATGGAAGAGTTCATGGTAGAGATTACAGGAGAGGAGGGCCGCCGCTTCTTTCCAGTTCTTGCCACCGTGTTCATCTATATCTTTGTCTGCAATCTTATCGGCCTGGTCCCGGGGTTTTTCCCGCCTACTGCTAAGATTAATACGACCTTGTCTGTTGCCCTTGTTGTGGTCCCATTGACCCATGTGATCGGGGTGATGTATCATGGACCCAAATACATCAAGCACTTTCTGGGGCCGGTATGGTGGATGGTACCCATCATATTCCCGATTGAAATAATCGGCCACTTAGCCCGGATTATGTCTCTCACCATACGTCTTTTTGGAAACATGATGGGCCATGAACTGGTTTTGAGCATTCTCTTTATGCTGGCGGGTCTCTATTTTGCCCCCCTGCCCATTATGGCGCTTGGCATCTTTGTGTGTCTGGTTCAGGCCTTCGTGTTCTTCTTGCTTTCCGTAATGTATTTTGCTGGTGCAATGGAAGAAGCCCATTAGTATAAAATCTTTAACTAAAGGAGGGAGGAATTTATGTTCAAGAAATTATCGTTTTCCAGTCTGGGGTCCGCGTTTTTGCTGCTTGCCCTTTCCACAGTAGCCTTTGCCGCTGGTGAGGAGGTAGCCACTGCCGGTCTGAAGTACTTCTCGGTATCCGTGTTTGCAGCCGGTATCGGCATTGGCATCGCAGCCTTTGGAACCGGTATCGGCCAGGGCATCGGAATCAGGGGCGCGGTTGAAGGTATTGCCAGGAACCCTGAGGCCTCGGGTAAGGTGACCGTGACCATGCTGATTGGTCTGGCCATGGTCGAGTCCCTGTGTATCTACGCCCTGGTTATTGCCTTAATCCTTATCTATGCGCATCCGCAGTCATCAGCGATCGCAAAACTGTTCGCTCTTTAATCAAACGGAAACGGAACGGGGTTGCAGTTGCCTGCTGCAGGCGGCATTCAACCCCGTTCTTTTTTTGTTACCTTTTTTACAATTTTTAGAAAGCCTACCTCACAAGATTGAACCAATCTTGATCCATATCGACTGAAGAGCTGTTCCCGTGAAATTCGTGAAAATTCCTTCAATCGTAATCACACGCCTGTCGACTTATGCAAGAAATCTTAAGATATTGGAGCAAAAAGGTGTAGACGTGGTGTCGTCGGTGCGCCTGGCCGACATCTGCGGCACTAATCCCGCACAAATTCGGAAGGATCTGGCCTACTTTGGCCAATTCGGAGTTAAAGGCGTTGGCTATTACGTAAAAGAACTCCTCTTTGAGATTGGAAAGATCCTTGGCCTGGACAAAGAATGGCGTTTGGGTTTGGTGGGGGTAGGAAATCTTGGCTTGGCCCTGTTAAGGCATACCCACTTCATGAACCACGGCTACACCTTTGTGGCAGCATTCGACGAAAAACCGGAAAGAATCGACATAAGAATTGGGGACATAGAGGTTGCGCCCCTGGAAGCCATAAATCGTCTGGTCAAGGAAAAGGGCGTAGAGATCGGTGTGATTGCCATAAAGCCGGTATGGGCTCAAAAGGCCGCGGACATGCTGGTAATGGCTGGCGTTTGTGGCATTGTGAATTTTGCGCCCATTCAGCTCCAGTGTGCGACCCATGTTTTTATCGAAAACGTAGATTTTAGCCTGAAGTTGGATATCCTCTGTTACAGGCTCACCTCGGCAAGGTCACGGCAGCGCCGTTGAGCCCGTTTTACTCAGCACCTTACTCAGGAACCTGCCGGTGTGGGATGCCGGCAGTTGGGCAATCTCCTCAGGTGTACCGCACCCCACGACGTGGCCGCCCTTGTCTCCTCCTTCGGGTCCAAGGTCAATGATGCAATCGGCAGACTTGATAACGTCCGTATTGTGCTCGATCACGATGATGGTATTGCCAGCATCCGTGAGCCGCTCTAACACGTCCAAGAGTTTCTGGATGTCGGCAAAATGGAGCCCTGTCGTAGGCTCATCTAAAATGTAGACAGTTCTCCCTGTTGGCCGCTTGCCGAGTTCTCTTGACAACTTTACCCGCTGCGCCTCTCCGCCGGAAAGGGTGGTCGCGGGTTGCCCGAGGCGAATGTAGCCCAGACCGACATCTGCCAGGGTCTGAAGCCTGGTTCTTATCTTCTTGATCTTGCCAAAAAAGTTGAGGGCCTGGTCTACAGTCATGTCCAGCGTCTCCGAGATGTTCTTTCCCCTGTACCTGATATCCAGGGTTTCCCGATTGTAACGCCTTCCTCGGCATACATCACACGTCACATATACATCTGGGAGAAACTGCATCTCGATCTTGATGATCCCATCCCCGCGACACGCCTCGCACCGGCCTCCTTTCACATTGAAGCTGAATCGTCCCGGTTTATATCCACGTGCTCTGGACTCCGGCGTTTTGGCAAACAAGTTCCGAATCTCGCCAAATACGCCCGTGTAGGTGGCTGGATTGGAACGTGGAGTTCGCCCGATGGGAGACTGGTCAACGTTGATAACGCCATCTATCTTTTCAAGACCGATCAGCCGGCTGTATTTGCCAACGGCTTTCCTGGAATGATAGAACCGACGAGCCAGAGATCGATACAGCGTTTCAACGACTAAGCTCGATTTACCCGAGCCCGATACTCCAGTGACGCACACAAAACATCCCAGTGGGAATCGAACTGTGATATGTTTAAGGTTGTTGGTCCAAGCCCCTTCCACTGCTATGTAGCCGTTTCCGGCCGGCCGGCGATTTGGGGGGACCGGTATGGTTTTACGACCTGACAGATACTGAGCCGTAAGAGAGGCCTCGTGCTGAAGCAAAGCGTCCGATGTCCCGCTAAATACAAGGTGTCCGCCATCGGCCCCGGCTCCAGGCCCCATGTCAATCACATAGTCAGCCGAAAGGATTGTTTCTGCGTCATGCTCCACCACAAGAACTGTATTTCCAAGATCACGCATCTGTTTGAGAGTGCTAAGAAGCCTTTGGTTGTCCCGCTGGTGGAGGCCGATACTCGGCTCATCCAGGACATAGAGGACGCCAGTTAGCTTGGAACCGATCTGCGTAGCCAGGCGAATCCGCTGCCCCTCTCCTGCTGAAAGCGTGGCCGAAGCCCGATCGAGTGTCAGATAGTCTAATCCCACCTGGCTCAAAAAGAAGAGCCTTTCGGTGATCTCTTTTAGTATAGGATCTGCAACGACCCTGTCTCGAGGACTGAGAGGAATCGCCTCAAAAAAGTCAAGGAGTTCAGTAATTGGGCGTCTGCATACCTGATGGATGGACTCTCTGCCAACCTTTACTGCAACGCTTTCCGGTTTGAGCCTTGCGCCATGACAATCAGGACAGGGTTGCACCTCCATAAACTGCTCAATCGCTTCGCGGGCCTGGTGTGATCGGGTCTCCCTGTAACGCCGTTCAAGGTTGGGGATAATCCCCTCAAAGGGTCTGGAGTAGGTATAGCGCCTGCCGTCCCGTTCAAGATAAAAGGGAATCGCCTTACTCCTGGACCCATAAAGAAGGAAATCTTTTAGGGCCTTGGGGAATTCATTGAATGGCGTATAGATGTTCGCATGGAAGTGTCGCGTGATGGCGTCCAGTACCTGATAGAAATACACCGAATGTCGATGTTCCCACGGGGCAATAGCGCCATCCCTGAGAGAAAGGGCAGGATCAGACACGATTAGATCGGGGTCGAAGACCATCATGGAGCCGAGGCCTTTGCACTTAGGGCAGGCCCCCTGGGGGCTGTTAAAGGAGAAACTGGCTGGCGTGAAAGGAGGATAGCTGATACCGCAAACCATGCAGGCTGCCTTTTCGCTGAAAACCAGTGAGTCGCCGTGTAACAGGTCCACAGTGACCAGACCTTCTGAGAGTCCCATGGCAAGTTCAATAGAGTCGGCCAGACGATTTTGGGCCGACTCTTTAACCATAAGACGGTCTACCACTACCTCTATGGTATGCTTTATGTTCTTATCAAGCGGAACGGTTTCATCCAGGTCAAATATCGTGCCATCTACCCTGACTCGCGCAAAGCCGTCCTTTTGCAGCCTTTGAAACAGCCTTTGTTGGGTCCCCTTCTGACGGGTAATTAGAGGAGACAGGATGATGACCTTGGTGCCTGACTCAAGGGCCATGACTCGATCCACGATCTCCTGGCTCGTCTGGGTTGTAATGGGTTGTCCGCACCTGTGGCAGTGTGGTTTGCCGATGCGGGCAAACAGGAGTCGAAGATAATCGTGGATCTCGGTAATGGTCCCAACAGTAGAACGGGGGTTCTTGGTGATTGTTTTTTGCTCGATGGCGATGGCTGGGGCAAGGCCTTCTATGCTGTCCACATCCGGCTTGTCCATCTGCTCCAAGAACTGGCGAGCATAGGCTGAAAGTGACTCAACATATCGCCGCTGTCCTTCAGCGTAAAGCGTGTCAAAGGCGAGTGTCGATTTGCCGGAGCCAGAAATGCCGGTTATCACCACGAATTGATTTCGAGGGATGTCGACATCGATATTTTTCAGGTTATGCTGGCGCGCACCGCGTACTGTAATTTTGTCTAAAGGCATGGTCAGTTTTTGGGTCTATTGAGTTTATTGGGTCTATTGGGTTTTTTGGGTCTATTGGGTCTATTGAGTCTATTGGGTCTATTGAGTTTATTGAGTTTGTACAAATTATATCATTCTAACACAAGAGACACAACAGACGCAACAAACGCAACAGACACAACAGACACAACAGACACAACAAACACAATAGACACAACAAACACAACAAATTCCTTGACGCTCATTGTTTGGCCACTATATCCTTTGAATCCGGTTGAGCCCGTTTAGCCGGTTGAGCCGGTTGAGCCCGTTTGGTTCCTTGAGCGCTTTTACCGGCTAAACGGGCTAAACGGACTAAACGGGCAAACGAAAGGGGGACCTTATGGCTATTGCAGAACTCAGCATCATTCCCATCGGAACGAAGTCCACCAGTCTGAGCAGCTATGTTGAGGCCTGCCTTAAGGTCGTGGAGGACTCTGGCCTCACCTATGAATTGCACGGTATGGGCACGATCATTGAGGGGGATCTGAAAGATCTCTTTGACGTTACGTTGAAGATGCACGAGGTGCCCTTTGAAGCCGGAGCACTTCGGGTTGTGACTTCTATCAAGATCGATGACAGAAGGGATAAAGTGGCGTCAGCCAAAGAGAAAGTGAAGGCCGTATTGGCCAAGAAGCAACATGCCTAAGGAGGTGTCAGCAATTCTCGGTCAAAATCAGCATGAGATTGCGGAGCCTGTTCCGAGCCTGTTTTGAGATTGCTTCGGCCGACTTAGTCGGCCTCGCAATGACAGGCGAGGAATCCCGTTTCTCGCAATGACATCGCGAAAATGGTTCTGTCATTGCGAGCGAAGCGAAGCAATCTCAGGGCATTACAAATTCACCGAGAATTGCTGAGGACGTGTTGAATCGTATGAATAGCACAGGACGAAAAGGACAGGATAATCTCCTGGAGGCTCTCCATCGACAATACAATACCTACCCGACAGATATTGCCGTTGCTGGCAAAAGGCTGAAATTCCTCCAGGCAAAGGAGATAGAAGGTGCCCTTGATGGCGTTCGCCTGGGTGAAGACGGTTCGGCCGAATTTCCCTTTTGGCTCAAAATTTGGGAGGCTTCTGTTGTTTTGGCCAACTTCTTGTCTCGCATTCCAAAGGACGGTGACAAAGAATGGCTTGAGATCGGAGCCGGCATGGGAGTGACTGGTATTTTTGCTGCGGTTTTTGGACACAGGATAACCATCACGGATCACAGTGAGGACGCCCTTAAGTTTGCCCGGGCCAATGCTATGTTGAACGGCCTGGAAAATATCAAGTTTGCGCTTTTGGACTGGACCCGACCGGCTGTGACTCACCAGTACGATTACATTATCGGATCGGAGGTAATTTATAAGGAGGATCTCTTCGAACCCCTTATGCACGTGTTCAAAACCTTGTTGTTGCCCGGGGGAACCATTTTCTTGGCCGGGGATGTGACAAGAAGATCTCCCCTGAAGTTTTTCGATATGCTGAGACGTGACTTTGAAATTCAAAGAAGTTCTCACACCTTGCGAGCCGAGGGCGAAGTCTATGTGATTGGTCTTTACAAGCTCCGTTTTCGCCAGCCATAGGTTTTCACATAAATAAACGTCTCAGGATTCTAACTTCTCAAAAAGCTCGGCTTTTTCGTCATTGCGAGCGAAGCGAAGCAATCTCCTTTGATAGAGGAATGAACACCGCCCCTGGTGAATCAGGCCGAGAACCCGTAAAAAATGTGTTATTGCATTTAGGTGAGGAAGCCATTGATACCCACAAGAAAACAATGTCTTGAGTTGATCCGACGATACGAAATGCTGCCACATATTGTCCGGCACAGCCAACTGGTTACAGACGTGGCCTTGCTCATTGCCCGCAAGTTGAACCGTTTTGGTGAGCACCTCGACCTTGCCCTGGTGGAGGCAGGGGCCTTGCTCCACGACATTACCAAGACCGTGTCTATCAAGACAAAGGAAGACCACGCTCAAACCGGAGGTGAGCTAATTAGCTCTTTGGGATATCCCGCGGTGGCCGATATCGTACGCCAGCATATCCGTGTACATCCGGGAACCTGTAACCCGGATGCTGTGAGTGAGGCAGAGATAGTGAACTATGCTGATAAACGGGTCAAGCACGAAGAGCTGGTGGACATCGAAGAGCGGTTCCGGGACGTGCATGAGAGGTACGCAAACAAGTACCCGGGTCTTCAGGCCGGCATTCAAGAGGTCCAACTGGAAACCCAACTCCTGGAAAAAAAGATATTCTCAAAGATCGATATCTCTCCCGAGGAAATCAGCGAAATTCTCACTAGAGGAGGCTTCACTCGCTGAGACCTCGTGAATCATCTTATCTTCGGAGCCGAAGTGTTCGCACAAGGTCTCAAAGATCTGAGCGCCATGCTTGATAAAATAGCAGCTTTCAAAGACCTTGGGATCCACCATCCCTTGAGATGCCAGGTGGTTAAGCCAGTCCTGGAGGGGCCTGTAGAATTCACCCAAAAAAATTTGCGGCTTGTAATGACCAATGCCGAGTTTCTTCTTCACAAAAGTGATGGCATGTTCAAGGTTGGTGCCCACGCCACCTTTGACATAGATGTCTGCCTCAGTGGTTTCAGATAGAATTTCCTGTCTTTCCAGCAAGTCATTTCGGGCCAGATAGGCTGCAAAATCCACATGGGGATCGATGTCTACCCCTGGGATTTTCCAGTACACTGCCCCGCAGAGCACGCCCAGAGAGGCCGTGGTTTCAGACACAAAAGACATGACGCTTCCGGTGTTCCCGCCAGTAAGGATGCCGCAAATGCCGCCGTGGAACTCCTTGAAGGACTTGATGCTGTCCACAATCTCTTTTTGGGTCTCAGCATCCACATCTCCTCCTGTTCCGTAAATGGCAGCCAGCTTTCTCGAGCTGAGGGCCTCATTGAATGGAGGTATTACCGAGGACTTCATAAAGAATCGCTTGTATAAGACCAAGTCACCCTGCAAGGGATTTTTCCAGTAAATCTCCACGCCCATATCCTGAAGGGTCTTCATAAAGACAAGGTCCTCGGACCTGAAAAAATACTCCTCCTCAGGCGCCCTCCTGAAAGTCAGATCCCTGATAATGCCCAGATCAGCGGCCACAATGAGGTAAGATGCAAGGAGCCGGCTTGGGAAATCCTGAAGGATCAGCGATGTGTTAGGCTGAAGCTCATGTAACAGTTGATCATACCTTGTGTTTAGCTTGATGTATTTTTGTCCTTCAGCTTCACTAATGGCTACAATGGTGTTGTCATCCACGGCCCCATCTTGGTAAAGTCGCTCTAAAAGCGAGGACTTCAGGTCAATATAGAACTTTCTTTTCGTACTGTGTTGCGCAACGGCCGGTTTGTAGACCTCGAAATGCACCATTTCCTTGACAATGTCTCTTTCTCCCCCAATGAGCTCCAGGTATATGATTCCATTGGTGTGTTTACTTCCTACCCTGGCATCTGTGTGCTCTGGGTCCAGAATATAGATTTCGTTTTGCTGTGTAAAAAGGCTTGTGTGGGATATCACTCCACTTCCGGCAGGCACTATGACCTGATCCACCTTTTGCTCGGGCTGGACAAAATAGAGATCCTCACGAGGGATCGATTTCAGCACAGCAGCCTTCAGATAATCGGGCGTCAACACCCGGGGATTGGGAAGATGGACAAAGGGCATAACCGGCACAGCCAGAATGCCTTCCTCCAGCACCCTGGTTCCCTTAGGGACAATGATGGTGCGGTTTGAGATGAGGTTGATCAGTTCCTCGGCAGAGTATTTCAGTTCACGATTTTTCAAATAGATCTTGCCTACTTCAAGACCCGGTACCATCAACTGGTCAATGGTCAAGCCTGCGCTATATTCGGGGATGTAAAACCAGAACCTGGCTTCGTATGAGATCTCTTTATCTTTTAGTTCAAAACGACTCAACTTTTCCTGATTGATGCCGAGTCTGGCCTTTGTGCTGTGCAGATCGGTTGTCAGGCAGTCCTGGTTACGAAAGAAATAGTGCATCTGTTCATCCTCAAGGCGTGTTGAAACCAGTGCAACAACCTGAGTGGCGTCTGCACGAATAATCTTTTCGATCTTGCAATCAGGGCTTTCGTTCAAGGACACAGCCAAACCTTTAACAAATAAAGTGTAACCGTTCACAGGTTCAGTGTTCACCGTTCAGGGTTACAACCTTTGTAACCGTTCACGGGTTCAGGTATTGGCGTAAGCCTTAGCCCCTTGGTCGTCTGTCGTCTATTGGTTGCGCGGCTCGTTAGCGCATAGCTTCACTTCGTGTCGCCTGTCGTCTATCGATTGAGTTGTTTTTGGAGCCGCACAACGTACAACGATAACCGTAACGAGTAGCGCAACCGCAACCGCTGATATGAGCCGTGAGCCCCGTGAACTGTTACGTTTTGGGTTAACGCGTTGCCTGTATAACTCAATCTCTGAGGATCTATCCCAATTCGGGTCGGTTCATGGCAA
>JAGMBW010000054.1 GCA_023129535.1 Desulfobacterales bacterium | reverse complement strand
GGTTTTGTTACTTTCTTACCAGCGTTCCGATTCCCCCTGTATTCTTTGAGACACACGATTCTGCCGGAATTTCCATCACAATTGGGAGGTGTTTTTCATGGACAAAAAATCGAAGAACAAGAAAAAAAAGAAGCTCAACAGCAAGGGAATTTTAAGCAAGGCACATAAGAGTGAAGTAACAGAAGAGATACAAGCTAAATTCCATTATGAAGTAGGTCATTCTGTTGTTGTCAAGAAAGGAGTGCGTGATCCCGACTATAATGTTGAAATAGCAGGATGGAAGGGAAAGATCTACGATATCGAGAGTGCTGATGATCCGCTTCTCAGCATTGAGTGGGACTATCAAACACAAAGGAAAATGGCAAGTTCCATGATTAAGGCATGTGAAAAGGATAATCTGGATTATACAAAAATGAGTCTTTTTACAAGTCAAGTAGAACCAGAAATGCCTGCCGAAAAACAAGATAAAAATAGAATCCTTCTTAAAACGATGACACAAGAAATATACATGTTGGCCAGAATACATCATGATTTATTTGACAGAGAAAAAATACAATTGATTTTTTCGAAATTACGATGCATGGCATATGATATTGAAGATCGTTGGGTATGGTTGTATAAGGATGAAGCTAAAAAGTTGAAATTTGAGGGGTCGTATTATGAAATACCTAAAGAAAGACGACCGATCATTCTTGGATCATTCTATTCAAAAAATGATGATGAGATGTACCTAAACGTGAATTCATTTGATCGTGCAAAGAAGGCAGTTGTGTTTTTTGATAAGTACATTCCAAGGACTGTGGCTATGGTTACAGATATAGAGATATTAAATAAGATATTTGATTCTTACGACGGAAATCTGCCCAGGCACGAAGATTATTTTGACAAAGGGCCTATAGAAATTGAAGATCCGGAAAGAAGTATAAACGAATTAAAGGATATTATCCCTTCCATAAAGAATCCCTTGGAAAAATTAGAGATTGCATTAACATATATGGAAAATAGTGCTAAAGAACCTCTTCCCAAAGTTGAGAGGTTTCCAATTCATTTTTATGAAGATGGCATAACGGGTTTAGAAGGGAGTCTTACAATGAGAGAGGTTATTGCACTTCAGCATTGGAACGGGAACAAAGACTATACATTCTATGATTTAATGCAGCAGATTATTCCGAAGATGCCCGATTAAAAATGAGATAAGACTAGTAGCGGCGAGATTCATATAATGCATCTCATTCTGCCATCTTGACTCGAGAAGCAAATCCGCAGATCATCACCACCTGTCATGTACCAACACTCGTGGCTTTGAAATGCCAGACGCAGATACCTGCTATTATGTTATCAGTTGACCTAACCCATTGAAAGCACTCAGATATTTATAACGAGCCCAGGAAATCCAATATTGTTCGTGATAACAAGAGGATACGGCAGAATGCAGGCAAGTTGTCTGACAAACTGTTAACATAATTATGTGCGGTCAAACCTACCTCTCTTGGTCCTGCTGGTAACGCCACCTCGGCTTTAGAGGCTGTCCAGCCAAGCCATAATGTCTTCTTTGCTTTCCCAGTCAAATAACTCTTCTATTTTCGGATCACTGATTAGAACAGACTGGGTATATTCGATAAATTGCTCTTGTATCTGTTTTCTTCGACTCAGATCCAGATGAAGGTAAACCGTGGTGGATTGGTAACTTTTGCTTGACAAAATACCAATATATGGTAATAAACATTTATGTCATGGGACGTAAGATTTACGAATAAGGCTGAGAAACAAGCCAAGAATCTTCCGCCCAAGGTTCGAGAAACCCTTTTTGCCCTGGTTTTGGAAATGAGAGAACTTGGTCCTGTGAGAACTGCTTGGCCTAACTATGGCAGAATAAAAGGCAAAAAAGATTGCCATCATTGCCACCTGAAAAAGGGCAAGCCAACCTATGTTGCCATTTGGAAGGTTACGGATAAATACAGTAAGCTTGTGGAGGTGCGATATGTTGGAACTCACGAAAAAGCAGACTACGGACGAATTTGTTGAAATTTCTTTACGCGGAGTACCTTCCAACAAAGCAGAGTTGGTAAAGGAAGCCATTGAAAAGATCCTTAAGCTGGCCGGAATGCCTCTCCGAGATACCGAAGAAGACGAGGGCAAGTTATATTCTATTGAACAAGTTTTCCCCGATTTCCATATAGGTCATGCCTTGCGTGGACTTCGTTCCCGTGAAGGATTGACGCAGAAAGAACTTGCGGAAAAGATAGGAATCAAGCCAAGCCATATCTCCGAAATGGAGAATGGCAAGCGGCCCATTGGCAAGGTCATGGCAAAGCGTTTAGCCAAGGCTTTGCGTACCGACTATAAAGTTTTTCTGTGAACCTAATGTTGTTTGAAAGCAAAGGGGTGTGGAATTGGAGCCGATATCAGTACCCTTACTCGGATTTTTCCCTCCGGCCTTGCTAAAATCCTTTTGCGAAACCCTATAGTACCCATCCTGAACTGAAGGCCCTCACTAGCTTTCTGACCTGTTTTTCAACTCCAGCCCCGGAATTTGTCCATCCACAGGCGGTTTGAACAAACAAAAACGTTGGTTTTCAGCAAAGAATCCTACAAAATTGTCCCTTTCCTGGAGCCCGCAAGTTAGCCTTTCCGATTACCTCGCTGAAATTGTTGCAGAAATTTTGTTGGCACAAGTTTTGTAGAAGATAATATAGGAAATAGCAAAAGAAGGATTAGGGAACAAGATGTGTCGTTTGTTAGCAGTGACCAGCAAAGAACCCCAGTCTCCCATGTTGGCCATGCAGGCCCTCGATGTCATGCGTGAAGGGCACGATGGTTCCGGTGTGGGTCTTTTCTTGAGTGATCTAGCAGGTCCTTTTCAAGAGTTGAATGGGGCGCCTATCCTATCGGGTATCTTTACCAATGCAGGGATGAAGCGCCTTGACGAATTCATGATGGAGGTTGGATTCTTGACGAAATACAAACTTTCCATCAAAGTTGGAAAAAGCCCGCCAAAAGGGACGCCCAGGCGAGACATGTACCTGATTCAGGCTTATGAATACCCGCAAACCTGGGAAGAACTGAGCGAAAATGAGGTCCACCACCGGTTGATGCTCATCCGGCTTCAACTGCGACAAATGGGAAATGAGAAGGAAGACATGATTGTCTTCAGCTTCTGGCCGGATGTCATCATGATCAAGGAGATTGGCGACCCCTTGACTGTGGCAGAATATCTCCATCTCGACCGTGATGAACTCCGGGCCAGGGTGATGCTGGTCCAAGGCCGGCAAAATACCAACTACGAGATCAATCTCTATGCCTGCCATCCCTTCTTTATCCAGGGGGTGGCAACCATGACCAATGGAGAAAATACGGCCTTCGTTCCCATCCGGGAATTTCTCATGTCTCGCGGCTTTCCGGGGTACATCGGCTACCAGTCCGACTCAGAGGTCTTCACCCATATTCTTCATTTCATGTTAACGCGCTTGGGATTAGGGATCGAGGCATATAAGCATGTTATCACGCCTCTCACAAATGAAGATTTGGAGCGCCACCCGAATGGTCCATTTTTGAAACATCTTAAGCATAGCTGTCGGAGGCTGATCATTGATGGGCCAAATTGTGTGATGGGATGTCTTCCGGACAAGACCCTTTTTATGGTGCAGGATCGAAAAAAACTCAGGCCGGGGGTGGTGGGAGGCAAATTAGGTCTCTATGCCATTTGTTCTGAAATGTGTGGTCTGGATGCAGTCATTCCTGATCGGGACAGGACCAAGGATTTTCAGCCCATGTATCTGGACACTGCCTTCATACGCCCGGCCCGCAAGGAGCTATCCATATGTCGCCAAACGGAAGAATTACCCCTTCCACACTGAGCATCAAAGACCTGCCGTGGCAGATTTACTGGGATAGGCAAAGGTGCACCCTGTGCGGACGTTGCACTGCGGTTTGCCCGGTGAACGCCATTGAGCTGGGTGTATACCGTCAGCGTCTGGTTGAAACGTCTATAGGCTTGAATGAAGCACCGTCCAGTGTGCATAAGGTGTACTACGGCATTCGCCAAAAAACCGACCCGGCTTACGCCTGTGTGGGGTGCGCCATGTGCAGTCTGGTCTGCCCTAACGATTGTATAATCCCGTATCGGACGGATGAAGCGGACAAGCTCAGATTTCATATCAACCAGGGCGGCCAGCCTCGTCGCAGGGGGGGGCGAAGAAATGTTCCTGGCGGTATTCTGGACCAGATCAAGTTCATCCGCATCTCTATGTTGACCGATCCTGCTCTGGATGCAGGCAGACATGAATTTGAGCTTCGCACCCTGCTGGGCAGGGTGCTGCCCCCTGAAGAAAGCCTCAGGCTCCTTAAGCACAGTGGCTGGATGCCGCCTGTTCGGGAGATTTATCCCTTGATCATTGGGGCGATGTCCTTTGGGGCAATTTCCCCAACTATGTGGGAAGGCTTACAGATGGGCGTGGCCTACCTGAATGAAGAGCTCGGCATGCCTGTTCGCATATCCACAGGAGAGGGAGGCTGTCCGCCACGGCTTTTGCGCTCGCGCTTCATAAAATACGTCATCTTGCAGATAGCGAGTGGTTATTTCGGCTGGGATGAAATTATTCATGCCATACCTGAAATGAAGGAAGATCCCTGTGCTGTGGAAATCAAGTACGGTCAGGGGGCAAAGCCCGGCGATGGCGGGTTGCTCATGTGGCACAAGGTGAACAAACTTATTGCGGCGATTCGTGGGGTTCCTGCCGGGGTGAGCCTTCCGAGTCCGCCCACGCACCAGACCAAATATTCCATAGAGGAATCAGTGGCCAAAATGATCCAGTCCATGTACATGGCCTGGGGCTTCCGGGTGCCTGTTTATCCAAAGATTTCCGGAACATCCACAGCCCTGGCAGTACTCAACAACCTGACCCGGAATCCATATGCCGCAGCTTTAGCCATTGACGGAGAAGACGGCGGCACAGGGGCTGCTTACAACGTGTCCATGAATCACATGGGGCACCCCATAGCGAGTAATATCCGCGACTGCTATCTCAATCTGGTTAAGCTGGGCAAGCAGAATGAGATTCCCCTCTTTGCCGCGGGTGGCGTGGGTAAGCAAGGCAACCTGGCAGCCAATGCAGCCGCACTTATAATGTTAGGAGCAAGTGGCGTCCAGATTGGCAAATATATCATGCAAGCAGCCGCGGGCTGTCTTGGTTCGGAATCGGATCGATGCAACATCTGCAATATCGGGCTCTGCCCTAAAGGAATCACGTCCCAGGACCCTCGCCTTTACCGGCGTCTGGACCCGAAGAAGGTGGCAGAGCGCGTGGTGGATGTTTTTCTTTCCTTTGACACGGAACTTAAAAAGATTGTCGCACCCCTTGGCCGTTCAACCTCCCTTCCCATCGGCATGTCCGATGCGATTGGAATTAATGATAAAGCCGCGGCGGAACGGCTTGAAATCAAGTATGTGGTGTGAGAATGGGGCGAATGTGTCTCCGCATGTTTATAACTCAGTGAGATAGCTTCGTATGCAAGACCAACAAGTACATTGCATTCCCGGTATGGAAAACGGCCACCGTGTGGATTCGCGTGTTTTGGAAGAGCGAATGCAGCAGGCGGTGACCGACGGATATCGGTTTTTAGAAGTGGAGGCCTGTGGACAGCACGGCATCGGAGGCCGGTTGTGGTGTCCCGGAGATGAGCCAATCTTTGTAAAAATTAACGGCTTTTCCGGGCAACGTGTAGGGGCCATGGGGTTTCCCAACACACGGACCGAGATCATGGGGCCTGCTTCCGATGATGTGGGCTGGCTCAATGCAGGTGCTGAAATCATCGTGTATGGACATGCAACAAACGGCACGGCCAATGCCATGGCCCAGGGAAAGATCTATGTTGCTGGAAACATTGGCGCTCGCGGGATGACCATGACCAAACACAACCCCCGTTTTGAACCCCCGGAACTCTGGGTCTTGGGCTCTGTTGGGGATTACTTTGCTGAGTTTATGGCAGGGGGGATTGCTGTTGTTTGTGGCTTTGAACCGCAAGATCCGGACAACGTGTTGGGTTACCGTCCGTCTGTCGGCATGGTTGGAGGACGAATTTTCTTCCGGGGTCCCCACAAGGGATTCAGCCAGGTTGATGCCAAGTTAGTACCCATTAGTGATGAAGACTGGCAATGGCTGGTCAAAAACTTGCGCATGTTTCTTAAAAAGATCAAACGTTCAGATATTCTCAGTGATCTTTTTAGCCGAGAGCAATGGCAACTGTTGATGGCACGGAGCCCCCTTGAAAAGGCCACCAAATCGAGACATTCCATGGGCACTTTCCGCGAGGAAGTTTGGGAAAAAGAGCTGGGAACGGGCGGATTGATCGGAGATCTGACCGACCTTGACAGAAGTCCCATTCCAGTGATTGCGACCGGAGAGCTGCGTCGCTTTGTGCCTGTCTGGGAAAACCGGAAGTACGTGCCCCCCTGTGAGGCGAGTTGTCCAACCGGCATCCCTGTTCATGAGCGTTGGCGCCTGATTCGGGAAGGTCGCATTGACGAAGCCGTGGATATGGCCCTGGCGTATACGCCTTTTCCTGCAACGGTTTGTGGTTACCTGTGCCCTAATCTATGTATGCAGGCCTGTACCCGGCAAGCTGCCAATATGGTCCCTGTAGATGTAAAGCAATTAGGCAAGGCGAGTATTCGTGCGAAGCTGCCAAAATTGCCACCTTGGGCGCAAGCTTCACTTCGTGTGACGGGAAAGCGTATCGCCATTGTCGGGGGAGGTCCTGCCGGTATTTCCGTGGCCTGGCAGCTTCGCCAGAAAGGCCACGAGGCGGTAATCTTTGACATGGAAAAAACCCTCGGAGGCAAAATCGCATCCGTCATTCCCAAGACCCGCATGCCTAAAGAGGTTGTGGAAGCCGAACTGGAGCGGGTTCGCAAAGCGCTTCCCCACGTTCATCTCCAGCAGCGCCTCACCCGTAAGGAGTTTGAACAGTTGAAACTGGACTACAATTTTGTGGTCATTGCAGTGGGTGCACAGAAACCTCGCATCTTACCCGTTCAAGGAAAGGAAAGGATGATCCCAGCCCTTGATTTTCTCAGGCAAAGCAAGCAAGACCGGGTCAAGGTGGGAAAGCGTGTGGTGGTCATCGGTGCAGGAAATGTGGGCTGTGACGTGGCTGCCGAAGCCCACCGGCTGGGTGCTGAAGATATTACCCTGATTGATGTTCAGAAACCGGCATCTTTTGGCAAGGAACGCGGAGATGCTGAGGCCATTGGCGCGAAATCTCGCTGGCCAGTCTTCACCAAGACCGTTACTGAGGAAGGTGTGGAACTCACCACAGGTGAAGTGATTCCTGCCGATACTGTGATCATATCCATCGGCGACCAACCTGATCTCGATTTTTTGCCGGACACGGTGGCCACCGAGCGGGGATTCATCGTGGTGAATGATGTATGCCAGACCACGGATCCGCAGATTTTTGCCATTGGGGACGCAGTGAAATTGGGCCTTGTCACTGATGCCATCGGCGCGGGTCGAAAGGCAGCCCAGGCGATTGCGGAGATCCTGGCAGGCAAACAGCCTACAGGGGACACCCAGCAGATGATCGATTATTCCCGCATTAGGCTGGAATACTTCGATCCACGGTTGAGGCACTTTGA
The DNA here is from genome assembly GCA_023129535.1 of Desulfobacterales bacterium. GTDB lineage: Bacteria > Desulfobacterota > Desulfobacteria > Desulfobacterales. The sequence continues at coordinate 1,278 of JAGMBW010000054.1, read as the reverse complement.
TGACTTTCAAGAATGTGCTGCACAATGCTCCTCTTGCGGGGTTTGTCGGGACTGTGGAATCTGCATCTGCATCTGTCCTCAAGGGGCAATTTCCAAACGGCAAAACGGCAATGAAGACTTTGAGATGGTGGTGGATCCCGATAAATGCATTAGCTGTGGGTTCTGCGCAGGGGCTTGCCCCTGCGGCATCTGGAACCTTGTGGAAAATAACCCGTTGGAGTGATGTTCTTTTCACGTTACTGTTCACTGCTGGCGCTTAAGGAAATATACATGTTAATTCTGGTTCCGACGCTCTGCGTCGGAACCCTGGCCCAGACCTGGCTTATAGGCTCAATCGGCTGATCCGAGCATCCAGCACCCAGTACACTTTGTCGGCCGATTCGAGGACGTCGCGCCAGGGCAGGCCCAATCCGCTGGACGCTCTGCGTTTATTATTGCGTTAATGTGCCTCATGCGGACTAAAATGAGTTCATAGCTGCCTGCCGGCAGGCAGGTTACAATTATGTAAGGGCGCAGAGCGCCCAGCGGTACACGTTCCCACGCAGAGCATGGGAACGAGAAAAAGAGATTGCTTCGCTCTGCTCGCAATGACGAAAAAACCCGAACTTATTGAGATGTTACAATTGCGAGACGTGAAATACATGTTTCAGACGTGTCAAGATATCATAAAAAAAGCCGACCTTGAAATCGCTGCCGTCATCAAGCTGGAGCTGGAACGGCAAACCTACAAGCTCGAACTGATCGCTTCGGAGAATATCACGAGTCCTGCCGTGATGGCCACACAGGCGAGTGTTCTTGCGAATAAATATGCGGAAGGCTATCCGGGTCGCCGGTTCTACGGTGGATGTGAATATGTGGACATGGCAGAGAGACTCGCTATTGAACGCGCGAAAAAGCTTTTTGGCGCACCTTATGCCAATGTGCAGCCCCATTCAGGCACCCAGGCAAATATGGCTATCTATTTTGCCTTGCTGAAGCCGGGAGAGACGATTTTGGGCATGGATCTGTCTCACGGGGGTCACCTGTCCCACGGAAGTCCTGTGAGTTTTTCCGGCCGTTTTTTCAATTTCGTCTCCTACGGCGTGAACGAAAAGACAGAAAGGATCGACTTTGAGGAAGTCGAGTCCATTGCCAAAAAGCATCGGCCCAAGATGATCGTGGCCGGAGCCAGCGCATATCCAAGAACCATTGATTTTGAGGCATTTGCCCGCATCGCCCGTTCAATTGATGCCTATCTCATGGCTGACATGGCTCATATTGCAGGGCTCATAGCAGCGG
>JAGMBW010000053.1 GCA_023129535.1 Desulfobacterales bacterium | reverse complement strand
CTAATTTTTTTGCCCTGTACTTAGTTGAGAACATATGAAAATAATTATTGACAGGCGTGACATGGCGGGGTATAAGTATAAAAAATTTTTGAAGGATTATTTACGTATGGAAAAAAATCAGAACAATCGAGTGCTATTTCTCTTTTGGCGCTTCTTTTTTAGCTTTAGAAGCGTCCGCCCGGTTGTCTGAGCCAAAACGTTAAACACCCCGGGTGGACCAAGGCGGTCTGCTCGGGGTTTTGGAGATTTCAAAGGCTGAAGCCCCGAGAAGAAACTTCTCGGGGCTTTTTTTATAAAATCGCGCAGCGATTTTATTTGAGAAAGGAGTCTCAACCATGATTCTTGTCTTACAGAAAGAAGTAACAGAGGAACAAAAATCGCATATTCGCAACGTACTTCGCGGAGAGGGTTATCTCATCCGTGAAATGTCAGACGGCGGCCGCCTCCTCATAGGGGCTATCGGAAAGCCGGGGCACGACCTTGATTTCTTCGAGCGGCTTCCCGGCGTGGCAAGCGTAACACCTATTTCGACTTCTTTTAAACTGGCCAGCCGCGAGATGCATCCAAAAGACACCGAAGTTCACGTAGGCGACGTGGTGATCGGAGGCGAGCGCATCGTCGTGATAGCAGGCCCTTGTGCGGTGGAAAGCAGGGAACAGGCCCTTACCATCGGCAGGGAGGTCAGAAAGTACGGTGCAGTCCTGTTTCGAGGAGGTGCCTTCAAGCCGAGAACATCCCCATATGCCTTCCAGGGCCTTGGGGAGGAAGGCCTCAAAATCTTAGCCGAGGTCAGGGATGAACTCGGTCTTGGCGTTGTTACAGAAATCACCTCACCGGCTCAGGCAGACATGATGATGAAGTATGTGGATGTAGTCCAGGTTGGGGCGAGGAACATGCAAAACTTCGAACTGTTGAAATGCGTAGGACGAATGGGAAAGCCGGTACTCCTCAAGAGAGGCCTTTCAGCCACCATTGAGGAATGGCTTATGTCAGCAGAATACGTTCTTTCTGAGGGAAATGATCATGTCGTGCTTTGCGAGCGAGGGATTCGCACCTTTGAGCCCTATACGCGCAATACCCTGGACCTTTCTGCCATTCCCGTGATCAAGAATTTGACGCATCTGCCGGTAATCATCGATCCGAGCCACGCCACCGGCATGCGTGAAAAGGTGAGCCCCATGGCCAGGGCCGCCATAGCCGCAGGGGCCGATGGTTTGATGATCGAGGTGCACCATGATCCTGACAGGGCCCTTTCAGACGGGCCGCAGAGCCTTTATCCCAAACAGTTTGGGCAGTTGATGCGAAACATTTACGTGATCGCGCCGGTCGTAGGAAAGCAGGTCGACTTTGGCTATTTAGACAAAGCTAAGGCCGTCAAGCTCATGAGTGCCGCCAGGGGGGGTGGCGATCGACGTGCTGCATTCTTAGGAGAGTTGGGGACCTTCAGCCACAGGGCTTGCACGCAGTATTTTGGCAGCGAGGTAAGGGCTATGCCTATGTCTTCATTCAGGCAAATTTTTGATGCGGTCAAGGGTGGCGAGGTCGATTTCGGTGTAGTGCCTTTGGAGAACTCGCTGACGGGTAGCATACATGAAAACTATGATCTCCTGCTTGAATACGACTTGAGGATTATCGGCGAAATTACCCTTCGCATCATGCATCACCTTATTGCCCGTCCAGGGGGAAAGATTGAAACCATCAAACGCGTGTTCTCCCATCCTCAAGTATTCGAGCAATGCCGCCAGTTTCTGGAGCAGCATCAAGGATGGGAACTGGTGTCGGCCAAGGATACAGCAACAGCCGTAAAACGGATCAAGGAAGGAGGCCTTGTTAGCGATGCGGCCATCGCCGGCAAGCAGGCAGCCACGATTCACGAAATGGAGGTGATCCAGGAAGGAATCGAGACCAATCCAAGAAATTATACGCGATTCGTTGTCATAGCTACGGCAGAGCTAAAAAACGGCCCTCGCCGCAAATCGTCACTTATCTACTCAACTGGCAACCGACCGGGAGCCCTCTATGAAACATTGAAGGTATTTGCCGAAAGGGGCATTAACCTGGTCAAGCTTGAGTCGCGTCCCATCCACGGAAAACCGTGGGAGTACATATTTTATGTGGATCTTGAGGCAGATATTGAGTCCCCTTCCTATAAGACAGTGCTTGATGAACTTGGGAAAAGGACCGACTATCTGAGAATTCTGGGAAGCTATTGATCAGACATGACCGTTCTCAGGATGTCTTCCTTTCCCACGATTCCCACCAGCTCGCCTTCATCCACGACAGGAAAAGTGTAGAGCTTTTTGTCTACCATGAGGGTGGCCACCTCCTCGATACTCGTCTCGGGCCGAACCGTAACCGGATTCAGGGTCATGACGTGAGCCACTGTGGTGGCCGTGATCTTTTCAACTTCCTTTTCGAGATGCTTCATGGAGGTCAAGGGAATGATTCCATCCAGAAGCGTGAAAAAGGAGGGTATGGAAAGCCTTTTTTGCTGCGCAATCAGGTCACTCTGGCAGAGGATTCCCACCAGTTTTCCCGTGGCATCTACTACGGGAGCGCCATTGATATGTTTTTCCAGAAGGAGTTTTGCGGCATGAGCAATCTCTATCTCGGGCGAGACGGAGATCGGGTCTGTTGTCATGATATCTTTTACCTTCAGCATGGCATCACCTTGCTATCATCTGGGTTGAGCGGTTCAACGTTCACGGCATAACATTAAAAAGATATTTTGACAGGATGAACAGGATTTACATGATTTTTCTGCCCCGCCAACGGCGGGGCAAATAAATATCCTGTTTATCTTGTAAATCCTGTCTAAAGTCATTTGAACCCTGAACCTGGAACCGATCACTTTAGGTTTAACTTGATATCAAGCACGGGGCTTCTATCAATCGCATCAAGGTCTTTAACGAACAGGGTTGTTTTTTCAACTTTTATTAATTTGACATTCGAAATACCTATTTTCGAAAGCCTGTCAGGAGTCCGGGAGGCAAAAACTCCAACCATCTTTCCATCAAGGCCTCTGTTGAATACAGATCGAACAGATCTTGATGTATGAAAGTAATAAACAACGGTTAGAAATTTCTCATCCTCTATCTTATACATAAAGGGCTTTTGAGTGGAAATAAGTTCAATTCGAGATATCTCGCCTTTGCCGATTAGACCGAAACCTGTATGCCCGCGTTGTAAGTTGTTTCTGACAATCCCGATGGGATAGATTTCAAAAGGAGCTGCATTTTCATACATACACTTAGCGCAAATGCAAGAGTCATCTACAATGCATACTTTATTTTTCTCCACCGATTTTCCACACTTGCTGCACTCATATATATCGTTATTCATAACTTTTTCACCTCAAGACATCTGAGATTTTTTGATTTTGTATTTTGATATTATCGCGATGATATAAGTGTGTCAAATCAAATACCCCAGCAGGCCCAAACTCTGCACAATAATCTTTGACTTCACTTCTCTCTTGTGCCATTATAACCTAAAACTAACCAGCATGGTTCGCGAGCAGAAAGAATCCGTCTGCGTGGGTCTGTGGCTATTTGCATGTCTCGGAATTTCTACAACTTATTGAAATTCCTACGACTTTAGTCGAGTGGTTAAATAGTCGAGTCGTCGAGTGGTAAGGTTATTGAACTACTCGACTAATCAACCACTCGACCAATTGGGGCGAAGCCCCTTAGTTCAAGGAGTCCGACCATGGCGACCACCGTCCGTGATGTGATAGGAGTAATGGAAACCATAGCCCCTCCATGGATGTGTTACGCCAAGGACCCCATCGGCCTGCACGCGGGCCACCCGGACTGGAAAGTGAGGAAGATCCTCGTCGCGCTTGACGCGACGCTTCCTGTTGTGCAGGAAGCCAGGAAGCGAAGATGCCAGATGCTCCTTACGCACCATCCCCGGTTCTATCGACCTCTTGCAAACCTGGACGAGTCGCATCCTATGGGTGCGCTGGCCGCGGAAATCGCACGCGCAAAGCTGGCCGTCTATTGCGCTCACACGAACCTGGACATTGTACCGGGGGGCATCAATGATATCCTGGCAGATCTTGCGGGTATGAGAGAGGAAAGAAAGCCTATGGTCTCCGTGGCGGTGGACCGATTGCTGAAATTGGTCACCTATATTCCCGAGGACCACGTTGAGACGATACGGGCTGCTCTCTGCAAGGCGGGCGCAGGAGTGATCGGCAAATACACGGACTGCTCATTTCGAATAGCCGGCACCGGCACTTTCCGAGGGGACGACACCACAAAGCCATACCTCGGCAAGGCCGGACGGTTCGAGGAAGTGAAGGAGTGGCGGCTGGAAGTGCTGGTGCCCGAGAGCCGCCACGGGGCAGTGCTGCAGGCATTGCGCGAATCGCACCCATACCAAGAACCGGCGTATGACCTCTATCCTCTCCTTGAAAAAAAGACGTACGGCCAGGGGCGTATGGGCCTCCTGAAGAGGCCAACTAAACTGGGACTGCTCGCGCGGAAGATGAAAAAGGCCACAGCCTCACCAGGGACTCTTGTTCTGGGCAATCCGAAAAGGCCTGTCCGGAACGTCGGCGTGTGGAGTGGCGCGGGATTCAAGACAGAGTGCGTGGTTCGGCACGCCCTCGACGCTGTCATCCTGGGTGAAATCGACTACCACAGTTGCGAGGTGCTTCAACAGGTCAATACGACATGCATCGCCTTGGGCCACGCCCCGTGCGAGGAGGTCGTCCTGCCATGGCTCGCCGAGAACCTGTCCAGGGCATTCTCCGGCATCACGGTAGAGGTCACGACTCAGGGCGTGGTGAAAATGTGGAGTGTCTAAGTTTAATGTTTGTCCTCGGATTACAGGGAAGCCCGCGCATCAAAGGAAACACCAGCATCCTCCTTTCGACGTTTCTGACCGAAGCTGAAAGACTTGGCGCCCATGCACATCATCTGGATGTAGCCCGCAAGAATATCTCGCCTTGTGAAGAATGTGGCGCATGCGAAGAAGACGGTTTTTGCCCCATTGATGATGACATGCAGCAAATTTACTCTTTGCTCCGGCAGGCAGACATCGTGGTGATGGCGACTCCGATATTTTTTTACGGTCCTACAGCCCAGATGAAAGCCTTCATTGATCGATCTCAAACCCTCTGGGCAAGGAGATATGTGCACAAACTCGTCGATCCTGGCCGAAACTGGCGCCGTGGTTTCTTATTGTCCCTGGGAGCTACCAAGGGAAAGAATCTCTTTGAAGGGGTCAGGCTCACGGCTAAGTACTTTCTTGATGCGGTTGGGGCGAGTTTTGATGGCAGCCTTACCTACAGAGAGATCGAAGGATCAGGAGAAATAGCAAAGCACCCCACAGCCCTCACGGACGCGAAGAAAAAGGCTAAGGATCTGGTGACACCCTTTCTCAAAAGAAAAAAGGTCCTTTTTTTGTGCACAGAAAACGCCTGCCGCAGCCAGATGGCGAGCGCCTTTGCCCAGTACCATGCCGGGGATAGGATTGAAGCTGAAAGCGCAGGGAGCGCGCCAGCACAAGAGATTAATCCTCTCATGGAAGAGGTTATGACAGAAAAGGGCATAGACATGGCCTTTCGCAAACCAAAACCGATTGAGGAAGCTGCTCGCTTTGGAATACCAGACTTGATCGTGTCCATGGGCTGCGAAGAGACGTGTCCCATTTTCCCCGGAGTGCCCAATTTAGAGTGGCCCGTGCCGGACCCTGCCGGCAAGCCGATTGAGATTATGCGCCAGATAAGAGAGGAGGTAGAAGAAAGGGTTGTTGGAATACTGCAAAAAAAACTTATTTCTCCTACACTCTTGACAAAACAGATCTGAGATTTTCGAGGTCTCACTTTTTCCGCTTTCGGCGGAAAGAACGCTTCTGGCGCTTTCCTTCAATCTTGTCTGTAAACCGCTTAATGATTTTAAAGTACTCCTTGCCAGCGCGTTGCATAACGGTGTTGTGATCGGCGCCGGGTATCATGTGAAATTCTTTGCTGCGCGCAGGACATTGAACCTGTAGCATTTCGGCGCTCATCACAGGAACAAACTGGTCGTACCGGGCATGGATGGTGAGAGTTGGTTTGGCAAACTGCGCGATCTTCTGCAAATTCTTGAAGCCATCGGCCTCAGTGATATCCAGGGCCTGTGTGTCAACCCCCAGGCAATTCAAAAGGGGGACCGTGTGCGCAAAGCCACTTTCAATGATAACGCCTGATATTTCGTCTTGGTAAGAAGCCGCCAACTCCAGGGCACAGGCGCTTCCAATGGATCGGCCCATAACCAGAAAGGGACCACTTCGGTTTCCATCTTTGAGCCAGTTCTGCACTTCCTTGAATATTACATGGGCATCACCCATCATGGAGGTGACGGTCGGTACCCCTCCGCTTCTCCCATAACCCCGATAGTCCACGGCAAGGAGGCTCAGGCCATGCTCATTGTACATCGGTCCGATGCTGTTGTAATCGCTAACGATTTCACCGTTGCCGTGAAAAAACAAAATATTTGGATCTTCAACAGCCGCCATGTGAAACCTGGCGCCGATCCCGACACCCTCTTCTACAATAATCTCGTAATCTATGGTACCAGGTGGCGGTTCTGAATCAACTTCTTTGCGGGGATGAAACAAAAACTGGATAACTCCAGGTTGATCCAGCTTGCCGTAACTAAACAGATCATCCATCACAGTCGCCTCCAAATTCGACCAAATCTCCCGAAACTTTGCGCAGCATCTGTATAAGTATCACAAGTCCCTATCCCAATGCAAGGAACCCCAGGACGGGAAAAAACTTTGCCCGCACAGGTTGTAAACTAAAATGTCTTGAAAGCTCCTCTAAAATCCTATATGTAATCAATACCTAAATTGAGCGATTTTTGTA
>JAGMBW010000052.1 GCA_023129535.1 Desulfobacterales bacterium | reverse complement strand
GCTTGTCTTGGCATGGGATCTATTTCGTATTTACGCTTTCCTATGTCAACTTAATTTTTTACCAGCGTCCCCATTCTTACCTTGGCGGAGAGGGAGTGGGCAAGAGATTCGCGTCATCGGTTAGAAGCGTCTTTCAGAAAGATCGTTCAATTCGAAACACGCTATTGCATTTCGGGTGGTCTTCTCGGCTATTTCCTCAGGGCTGATTCCCTTGACTCGCGCCACCTGTTGCAAGGTAACCTGGACATGGACCGGCCTTGCAGCTAGTTGTTGATATTGAACCGGGCTATCCGTTTCGAGCAGTAGATTGGAAAGGGGAACTGCATTGATCGCATTTGCATGATAGGGATTGTACAGGAGTGCCGGACAGGCCGACATGTAGTAGCCCGAGGCGGCAATAAGCGGGATCAAATCCTGGGGGCCGCTGTACCAGTGAAAGATCGCCTTCCTTATACCTGCCTCTTTGATCATCCGATAAGCAGTCTCGTGGGAATACCGGCAGTGGACGACGACCGGCTTGTCATGTTTCTTAGCTATGGCAAGGATTTTAAGAAAAATGGCTTTTTGGACCTTTTTTTTGGTCTTGGCCTTGTAGTCGAGGCCCACCTCGCCCAGGGCCACGCACTGCTTCAGGTTTGTATCAATATAGGCAAGGGTTTCTTCATCATTATCCGGATTGAGACGCCAGGGGTGATATCCGACAGCCGGAAAGACAAATCCCGGATTCTGGACTGCTATTTCCAAGATCTTCCGGTTGGACGAGATGTCCTGGCCCACTGCCACAATAGCCACCACACCCCCGTCCTGTGCCTCTTTGATGGCTGTCTCCGGGTCAGGTAATTCATCTAAATGGGCGTGCGTATCTATGACAGGGGGCGCTTTCATCATTACTTATTTGTACCCGTTCACGGTTTATTTGGTGCTGTTAGAGAGTCTGTCAGCTTGAGTAGGACAACGGAGTCCAGTACTCCAACACTCCGTGACCGCTTGCATTTATTTCTCGTAGACGTAAATGTGCTCAATCCCCGGCTTGAGAAAGAAAGTGCTCAACTCCACCTTTTTTCTATTCGGGGAAAAGCTGATCACAAACTTCTTTTCACAGGCCACCCGTTCCAGGCTTTTTATGCCCTTTAATTCAATCGTAGGGTTGCTGCAAAAAGCTACCTCTACCGCGTGGTCCTCTTTGACACCCACCATATCCACTGGTCCCTCTGGAAACCGCGGGTTGCGAAATGCAGGCACGGGCTGAAGCCCTTTTTCCTTCAACAATCCGTATAGTACGCAGCGGATGGTTTCTTTGACCACAGCATCTCTAAGGTATCCCTTGGGAATCGACCTGATTGCTGCCAGTATTTTCTTTTTGATTTCCTCTTTCATGTTTGTCCCCCAAAAAGTGCCTCCTTGCAGGAATTTCCTTTATAAAGCGACGTAGCCGCATTATATAAAACCTGTTCCTGACAGGTTCAGGAATCGGCAAGCGATTTTATAACCTGACACCTTATGGATGGTCAACCTGTAATTGCATCTGAGATTTGAGCAAATATCTTTATAAGACCTTAGAATTTGACAAGGTCCTTGACGACCTGGCTTGCAGAACCCATTCCCCGCTCGCCGCTGAGCGCCTCCGGGGTCTGACACGCCTTCCGAGTCTTGAGCTCGTTCAAAAGAGCCTGGGGAGGATCTCCGAACTCCGCACCTTTATGGATTCGGGTGGGTCTTTTCCTATCGGCAAGTTTCAGGACATAGGTACATATCTCCAATCGGCAGCCGTGGAGGGGAGCTTTCTCGAGCCTGGTGCCTTTCGTCACATTGATAACGTGCTGGACCTGGCGGCAAGGATACACCGGTTCTTTTTGAAAAACCGGTCAGGCTTTTCCCTCCTTCAAGAAGTCGCTGCACCTTTAGCTCCCAACCCTCCTCTTGTTCAAGAAATCAGCAAAAGCATTGATTTGCAGAGCCTGGAGATTCGAGACCACGCGAGCCCGACTCTGACCGCCATTCGCCGCGAGATGGCCCGTGCGCGTGAACGGTTGCGAAGACAACTGCAGGTCTTGCTTGAGAGGCTGTGGCGGGCAGGTGTCTTGCAGGAACGTCTGATCACCATGAGACAAGGGCGGTGGGTCCTTCCAGTAAAAGAGACTCACCGACACCGGATCAAGGGGGTCCTTCAGGACCAGTCGGCAAGTGGGGCAACCCTTTTTGTGGAGCCACTCGAAACACTTGAGCTGAATAACCAGGTCCGTCGCCTCGAGGCAGATGAGCGCCACGAAATAGAAAAGGTGCTTCGCCGGCTTACCGACCTTGTTCGCGCAAACCGCGCCGACCTTGAACAGAATCTTGAAGTACTCGTCTGGCTCGATTGCATTCACGCCATGGCCCTGACCTCCAGAGCGCTGAATCAACATGAGCCAGCCCTTCATACCCGCGGTCTGCTTAAGATCAAGCAAGGACGGCATCCATTGCTCGTACTGAGGAAGGACACGCAATCTGCCGTGGTCCCTCTGGATCTTTCAATCGGCGAGGGTTTCAGGACACTGGTGATCACCGGACCTAATGCCGGCGGAAAGACCGTCGCACTCAAAACCGTGGGACTCCTTGCCCTGATGGTCTCCTGCGGATTTCATATCCCGGCGCATCCTGATTCACAAGTGCCTGTGTTCAACCGGATCTTTGCCCACGTGGGAGACGCCCAGTCGATTGAGATGGATCTTTCAACTTTTTCCGCACATGTTAGGGGCCTCAAGGCGATCGTGGATAAAGCGGCCTCTGGAGACCTGGTGCTCATTGATGAGATTGGAACCGGCACGGACCCGCAGGAGGGAGCAGCCCTTGCCATGGCCCTGCTTGAGGTCCTTACCAGCAGGGGTGCTTTGACCGTGGTTACAACCCACCAGGGGGCTTTGAAGGCATTTGCCCATCAAACCCCAGGTATTGCAAACGGATCAATGGCCTTCGACAGCAAAACACTCACCCCTACCTACAGATTCCGTCCCCATATCCCCGGTTCCAGCTATGCCTTTGACATCGCAGAGCGTATGGGGCTCACGGGCCCCATCATCACACGCTCCAGATCTCTGATGGGTCGCCAGGCCCATCGATTAGAGGATCTCATCTTACAACTCCAGGATCAAATCGAGCAGAACGAGCAATTGAAGACGGGTTTGGAGACCCAGAAGTTTGTTCTTGAGGGATTGGCTAAGCAGTACCAGGAAAAAAACGATTTTCTTACCCGGGAAGGAAAGCAATTACGCCGTAAGGCAGCCGAGGAAGCCAGTGCCATTATAAAGCAGGCTAATGCCGCTGTGGAAAAGGCGATACGAATCGTACGGGAAAAGAGCGCTACTCGCCAGGCCATCCATGAAGCCAAGGCCGTTATCCAGGGGGAGAAAGAGGTCCTCGGGAAGGAGTTTGAGGCCACCTCATTTGATGAAGAATTTCGGAAGGAAGATCAAATCATAGGTGAAGCACAAGTCGGAAACCGTGTGTACTGGACGCGGGGCGGCGTGGTGGCAACTGTGGTGTCTGCCGAAGACACAACCGGTCACGTCCTCATCGCCAGTGGCAACCTCAAGGTGCATGTACCGAAAGAGGAACTGACCTGGTCAAAAGATCTGGAGAAAGCCTGCCCGGCTATCCATTCACATGTTGCTGTCCCCTTTCCACGCGAGGTGCGCAACGAGATTGATATTCGGGGAATGCAGGTGAATGAGGCATTACAGGCTGTAGATAAATTTGCAAACGATGCCCTGCTGGCAGGCTTAACGGAGGTTCGTATCATCCATGGTGTGGGGACGGGCGCGCTGCGAAACAGCGTCATACCATTCCTGAAGCAGCACCCATTGGTCCAGGAGACCCATCCCGGAGGACTCCATCAGGAAAACCCCGGTATTACCGCAGCAAAAATCGCCCAGAGATGAACTTAACTCCACTTCGTTCCGCAATTGGTCGAGTGATCGAGTGGTTGATTAGTCGAGTGCCCGCCCTGGCGCTTTGGCTTATTATAGATTACCAAGCCAGTAATTCAGGTCTGGGCCAGGGGTTTAAGGGTCTTACGACTCGACAATAAAAAAGTTAATCGTTATCCGTTAATCGTTATTAGGGAAACAAATAACAAATAACCAATCAACTACTCGACCAAAGTCGCTGGAATTTCAATAAGTTGTAGAAATTCCGAGACATAGAATCATTCCTATGCAGGGAGGCTCTGGTTGCTGTTCCAGCTAAGGGTAAAAAGTTAAAGGCTGTTAGTAGCGCTTTCAACTAAAGCGCTCTGGCGGAGAGAGAGGGATTCGAACCCTCGGTAGAAGTTTCCTCCTACACTCGCTTAGCAGGCGAGCGCCTTCAGCCAGCTCGGCCATCTCTCCAGGATTCCGCTAAAGCGGAATACGGTAAACCTGTAACCTGTAACCTGTAACCTGTAACCTGTAACTTTTAACCCTTAACCTTCGCAGATCTCAGTGAGTTTCTGAACCCGCTTAATTGTTTTACTAATTGATGGGCATCGTCTTCTATCTTTTGATTCACGTTCTCACTGATCAGATCATACAATAATGCCAAATCAAACCCCGCGACGGTTTCATAAACTGATCTTATAGAGATACTTAAAAACCTGGCAAATTCGATATCGGAATTATCGGCCGAACCCTCAGCTATATTTAGAACTATAGAGTTCAAAGCCCTCTCAATCTGACGAGCCAACCCTCCATCTTTTTCCCTTATTTCTCTTTCAATAATGTCCCGACACAATTTGCAAAAGGCTTTTGAATCCTGATAAACTTTGAATTCCTTGAACCTGAACTTAGGATCCTTCATCTATTCCCGAATCTAGCGATTGCTGGTATCCCGGTTACAGGTTACCAGTTACAACCGGTTACAGGTTACCAGTTACAAGTTGTTGGTAGCACTTTCAACGAAAGTGCTCTGGCGGAGGGAGTAGGATTCGAACCCACGTCCCGTCTCCGGGAAACGGTTTTCAAGACCGCCGCCTTCAACCACTCGGCCATCCCTCCAGGAGCCCGTTTGATAATATTCTATCTGGACGGAATGACCGTGTCAACGAAGAAAATTCGAATGAAACCTCAACCCAGCCTCTTGACCAGCCCTCCTATCATTTTGGTAAGCGTTCACAGGTTCAGCCCGCCCTTTTTTGATTGTCGATTTACGCCCGCCCTGCCCGCCCTGGCGCGATACGCTCGCGAGAGATTATCACGCTTCCCAACCAGGTCTGGGCCAGGGGTGCGACCTGATTGGAAGAGGCTGCTGCCTCCGTAAGTCAGGCCCGCCCTGGCGCGACGTGTTTAAATTAATCTACTAAGCCTATAATCCAGGTCTGGGCCAGGGTCTGGGCCCGGGATTGTTGATTGTTTTTTCAATCTTCAATCATCAATCATCAATGTGAACCCTGAACCTCTGAACCGTGAACCCGCGAACGGTTACCCTTATTTGAATGAGAATTTTAACACTTGGAGACTGCAAAAAGGTCTTGAACCTCAAAGCTCAAGGCTTAAAGAAGGCACGCTATTTCATAATAATGACCTCGTTGCCTTTGATCTTTGCCCAGTCAATGTTCTTCTTGTGCTCCTCCCAATATTTTGCGTTAGCCTCTTGTACATGAGCCATTTCTATCTCGTATTTGCATTCCGGGCAAAGGTACCTGTAAGAGGAGGTTATTATCATGTCGCACCCACATGCATCACACGTCACTTTCATCTTCTGCCTCCTGAGGGCTCGCCCAAAAATAACTTCCCATTTTCGCATCTCAGCTTCAGGCCATCTTTGCCCGATCCTCATTCCCTGGCCCAGACCTGGTCTATAGACTTTAGTGTGCTAATTTTCCGGTTCCAAGGGAAAACGAAGTATGCCAGTCAGCGTGTGTCGCATAGCGCCAGGGCGGGCACAAAATCCTCGAAATAGCACGCTATTTCTGTGGTTTTGCTCAATCGGATCGAACAAATCTAACCCAAATCTGAGCGCCAATAGCGCAAAACTTCACTTCGTGTCTGCGAAGTTATTTTTGGGCGAGCCCTGAGTTTCGTGCAGCCTGCATCATCTCGATACTTGCATTTTTAGCACCTTTGGGATATATTGTCAAAAAACGTGTTACCCATGTGTGTTCGGCGCTTCATTGGAGTAAAGATGTGCCATGAAACCATCCAGGCCTTATGACACCTGCCGACCTTTCAAAGACCTGAAAGCCCTCCTTGAGGAGAACGCATTTTCCCTGTTCCCCCGCAGCAAAGAAGAGCCCATGGACAGCCCATTGAAACACGGGAAGTCAAATCTTGAGGATGAAGAAAGACTTTTTCAACAGGCCATGGCAGGTGTTGAACCGGTTTTGCATGAGGCCGGTTCGATTCATGCAACGAAAGCGAGCGCCGCCAGGGTCTCACACGATGATCCCGAAGCTGAGGCCCTGGTACAGCTAAAAAACCTTGTGAAAAGCGGGGAAGGTTTTGCTATTTCTGAAACGCCAGAATATATGGAGGGGACAGGGTACGGAGTCAACCCGGATGTGGCAAAACGTCTCCACAGGGGTGATTTTTCGATTCAGGGTTTCATTGATCTGCATGGCTTGGGGGTAGGGCGCGCACGGGAGGCCTTTGAAGGGTTCATCAAGGAGGCCGTGTTGTCCGGAAAAAGAGCTGTGCTGGTGGTACACGGCCGCGGCCTGTCTTCTCGCGAAAAACCGGTGCTGAAAACCAAAGTCAAGGAATGGCTTACATCCGGGCCCTGGCGTAAATGGGTCATTGCCTTCACCAGCGCAAGGGCTTGCGACGGGGGCACAGGGGCCACCTATGTCTTGTTGCGGCAGCGCCCTGCCACAAAACGGTACCGGCGAACGAAACGCAAGAAGCATGTGGGTTGATCTTGACAGGAATCGCTTTTTTTGTATATCTACCTCTTGACCGCTGCTTTCTTGGCTCCATCCAGCCGCCAAGACTACGTATCAATCCCCCGCCAACCAGCTCCGGTCGACGACCTCACGCGCCACCCTGGCAAAGGCGGGATACATCAAGGGCATATTTCTGCTCCTTTGCATATGCCTGCACTATCTTCAGAAGATCGCTGATGTCTGTGCTTTTGGGCAGGGTGGCAGCAATTTTTTCCATGTACTGCCGTTCGTATACGGCGCCAAAGGTGGGCCTGAAATTCACATCAAATATCCAGCTAATCTGAAGCAGTTTAAAATCGTTGAGCGTGACCATGTCTTTGAGATCAGCTATTCTGTGCTCCCGAAGGGCACTTAAGATTGCCGGTGAACAGGCCTGATTGTTGGGGAGGCCCAATTCGATGGTTGAATTCGGCTGTTTGTCCCGATGGTCATAATATTCAATCAGCACCCGCCAGATATCCAGCTTGTCGGCATCGCGCAAAAGACGGGCGAACAACAAGCAGCGCTCATCTTCGTCTTCCGGCAATGCGCGCGCATTGTGGTAGCCAATCGCTTTGGTGATGAGCATCTGCTCCGCCTCGGAACAGATGGACAGGACACGGTGCTTGGCCAGTTCCCTTAACCCGAGTTCGGCATGGTTCTCTGAAATACTGTCCTTGAAAGTGCCGTAGGTGGCATATTGCGGGAATCTGCCAATATCGTGAAACAGGGCCATCGTCTCGGCCAACAACATATCCTGGGCCGGCAGGTGCAAGGCCTGCCCGATCATAACGATTTCCTTGCAGACTTGTTCGGTATGTTCCTGTTTCAGCCTGA
>JAGMBW010000051.1 GCA_023129535.1 Desulfobacterales bacterium | reverse complement strand
TGAACCCCTGGCCCAGACCTGGTTTTCCTGTCCCAGTGCATAGAAACTTCTGGCGCAGCATTCAATGCGATTGTGCCAAGAATGCATATCAAATCGCGCCAGGGCAGGCCTGAACCCTGAACCCTGAACCGATCACTTTAGGTATAAAAACGGTGACGAGTGTCATCTAATGTGTTACTTGAATTACCTAAACTTTTCCCGTCAGAGGAGCAGACAAGGAATCAATCATGTTAAAGGGATGCATCGTTGGAACGGGTTCCACAACACCGAAAAGGGTCCTCACGAATAAAGACCTTGAAAACATAGTAGATACAACCGATGAATGGATCACACGGCGTACCGGGATCAAAGAACGCCGCATCTCTTCAGGCGGCCTGGATGAGAACACCTCGGACATGTCCACAAAGGCATCTCTGAGTGCCCTGGAGATGGCGGGCATTTCGCCCGAGGCCCTGGACATGATCGTAATTGGCACGGTGACGCCGGATCGGCAGTTTCCTTCGGTAGCCTGCTTTGTGCAAAAGGCGCTCAAGGCGAGCAAGGCAGTGGCCCTTGACGTCTCTGCTGGATGCTCAGGTTTCCTTTATGCCCTGTCTATTGCAGATAATGCCATTGCAACGGGAAGTTGTAAGAACGCTCTGGTTATTGGGGCGGAACGTCTTTCCTCCATCACAAACTGGGAGGACCGAAGTACGTGCGTATTGCTGGGCGATGGTGCTGGTGCAGTGGTACTGACTCCCAGTACAGGCACACACGGCATCCTCTCGACCCATTTGCAGTCTGATGGCAGTTTCTGGGAACTGCTCTATTCCTCGGATGGAATCTCCAAGATTCCTGAAATGCTGAATACTATCGAAGGAAAGCCTTTTTATATGATAATGGACGGAAATCCGCTTTTCAAAAAGGCAGTTTGCTGTATGGCCGACATTGCCACGGAGGCCCTTGAACACAATGAGCTTTCGAGTGCGGACGTGAAATTGATGGTACCCCACCAGGCTAACCTCAGGATTATCAAGGCCACAGCAGAAAAGCTGTCCATACCCATGGAGCGGGTATATACCAACATCTACAAGTACGGAAATACCTCATCGGCTACTATCCCCATCGCACTTGACGAAGCCAACCGGGAAGGCTTGCTAAAGAAAGGTGATTTTGTACTCCTGGTCACCTTTGGAGCTGGCCTGACCTGGGGGGCATCTGTCGTGAAGTGGTCGTTTTGAACGTCCGCAATCCGCAATCGTATGGAAGTGTCCATGTACTGGTCCTCACAGGTTACGGTCTCAACTGCGACTTTGAGACCGCCTATGCCTTTGAACTGGCCGGCGCCGTCTCAACCCGTGTTCATATCAACGGCCTCATTTCAGGAGAAGCCTCCCTCAAAGAGTATGACATCCTTGTTTTTGATGGGGGCTTTAGCTGGGGCGATGACCATGGGGCTGGTGTCCTTGAGGCGGTGCGCCTCAAATCCAATATTGGCGAGGCGCTCCTCGAATTTATAGAGACGGGAAAACTCATCCTCGGTATCTGTAACGGATTTCAGGCCCTGGTGAATCTAGGGCTTCTTGCCGGCTTTGACGGCGATTATAAAACGCGAGATGTTGCCCTCACGTTCAACGATTGCGGGAATTTCAGGGATGACTGGGTGACCCTTGTGGCAAACCCGGACTCCCCTTGTGTTTTCACCAAAGAGGTGATCACGATAGAGCTTCCCATACGACATGGTGAAGGCAAATTCTATGCATCCCCTGACGTCATCAAACGCCTCATTGATCACGGGCAGGTGGTCTTCCAGTATGCCACCCCTCAGGGGGGGGCTGCTCAGGGACAATTCCCGTTCAATCCCAATGGCTCGGTCCACGACATTGCCGGGATATGTGATTCCACAGGCCGCATCTTTGGTTTAATGCCTCACCCTGAGGCCTTTAACCACTGGACCAATCACCCAGATTGGACCCGCATGAAAGAATCCATGAAGCGGCGAGGTCAATCCATCCATCCTGAGCTAACGGCTGGCGTCCAGATCCTGAAGAATGGGGTCGATTACATAAAACAGACCTGCTTTGGATTGATGATTGACGATTGATGATTGACAGATAACGCATAGCCTCCAAAATGTCTTGTTCTTTCGGTTTGCTCTATGCTCTTTGCGCTTTGCATTCCATATTGCGCATTGCGGTGGACCAACATCGCTTCATTGGAAATTTCGGAGCCACGAAATTTACTGGCTCTTATGGCGTCAAGTTTGCCTAATAAGGTTTTCACCCGATCGATAGGTCTTTTGCCCATGGACCAATATTCAGTATCTTCGATCAGTTCTGCATAATACCCTCAATGGCGGAGAGATCTTCACGCTGCATGTTCTCGGCAGCGGAGATCCGCCGTGCCTCGATGTCACCTACATGAACAACTTGAGCCTGAATGGTTTCCAAGTCTGCATAGTCCCGGATGGCCCGTAATCGCCGTTCACCGGCAATCAGTTCGTAACGTTTCCGGATAGGACGCACGACAATCGGCTCAATTAATCCCTCTCGTTCAATGCTGGCAGCGAGTTATTTCAGTTTATCCTCATCAAAATACCTGCGACGTTGATAAGGAGAAGGATCGATATCTTGAAGGTTGATAACTTTTTGCACCATAACAGTCTGCATCTGTCTGCGTGTGCTTGCCTCGCCATAGCTTTCAGTGAAAGCGGGTCTGCGGCTATCAAATCCTTGCTTTGCGCTTTTTTTTGCCAAAATAAGCAAAAATTGTCATACGATCAAGTTATTCTTTTTCTGTTGAACAGGACGTTGCATTATCCACACACTTGGGCAGGAAACCAGAACAATGCCCTCCATCAAATCAACTTTTCTAAGGAGGTGCTTATATTGAACGCGGGGTCAAGTCTTTAATCTTAACAACTTATAGCAGTCTATGGCCTTTCTTGGAAGGAAACGATTTGTCAAGATTAAAGATTTGACCCGCCACGTCTTCTATCAGAGGGCTGTGAGACAGATACGGTCACAGTTTGAAAGAAATACAAATATTTTCTTTGGAGGGAGCTTGGGGTCAGTTCTTGGCCGAGGTGAATGGGTGAGCCCAGATCCCCGCTTTCTTAGAAGGATGATTTTAGTCCCAAAAATGTCACTCTAAGGTCTTATTTGGCGCGAAATCTAACGTTTTGTGTTGTAGTGTCTGATAGTTGGCATGGTCCGACCCGTCTGATAAAGACAAAGTTTGGCAGTCACACTGAACATTTTTCCTTGACCTTTCAAAAGGTTATGTTCTATGAACCCACAGGCTCCGATGGAGGCCCTTATTCACCAACAACAAAGGAGGAAAGCGACGATGAAACAACTGAAGAAAGATCTTCAGGCGGTGTCCAAGGAATTCAAGGCGCTCACAAAGAAGACGAAGGACCTGACGGAGAAACTGAAAAAGACAGCGGCAGGCCAGCTTGAAAAGGCTCAAACTGCTATCAAACTCAAATTCCCGGCACAACATACAGCCGAGGCCCTGAAGGTACTCACAAGGCAGACGGGAAAACTGATCAAAGCGGTTGAAAAGTTTGAGAAGGACAAGGCGGCCAAGAAAGCGAAGGCCAAGGCCACAGCCAAGCCCGCCAAAAAGGCTCCTGCCAAGACAAAGACCAGGACTGCGAAGAAGACTCCTGGTAAGAAACCAGCGGCGAGCAAAGCCCCAGCAGAGAAAGTGCAAGCTATGACAGCCACAGACCAGATTGTGGACATAATAAAGGCGTCGAAAGAAGGAACTGACGTGCCTACGCTGGTCAAGGAAACCGGTATGCCAGACAAGAAAATAAGGAACATTATCTTCAGAGCATCCAAGCAGGGTAAAATCAAGCGAGCCGGCAGGGGCGTTTATGTTGCAACATAAGGGCTGCCCCGACCCACACAATAGGTGCCAATCTTGACTGGACGGAGTGCACGAGTCGATGACAAAGGACGGGCATACGCTGGGAGTCAGCTTCAGATCCAGATCTACGTAAATCGGCGGCATGAGGAGCTATCTCTAAGTGTAACAAATGCTCTGCCCTCCCTTGTTTCATTGAACCCTCGCCTACGGTGGGCTTCTCCGCTTGAGGAAGACAACTTCATCGAGTATCAAGACAAAACGTTCCTGTCGGCAGCTGGGATGGACCACCTTGCCGAGTCCTTGAGGGAGTTTTGGCCTCGGGGCGGTCCAACCTGGGACGCATTGGCAGTTACTGAGATTACAAGCCCTGCTAACCACAACGGGGTTGTTCTCGTTGAGGCAAAGAGCCATCCTGATGAAATCTATGGCTCCGGATGTCGGGCATCTCCGGAGTCCCGGAAAAGAATTGAAGCGGCACTTGACCAGACAAAGCGCTGGCTAGGCGTTTCTGAAAATACCAACTGGACAGGACCGCTGTATCAATCCGCTAACCGACTTTCACACCTCTATTTCTTCCGCGAGATTGTGAAAATCCCAGCCTGGCTCGTCAACATATACTTCCTGAATGACCCTCACTCACCCACGAGTCGCGAGGAGTGGAATCAAGCACTTTCTCAAGTTATGGCAGAAATTGGGCTTAGGGGTATTGTCGTTCCCCATGCAGGCGAGGTTTTCCTCGAGGCGAAAGATCGGACTGAGCTATTTGAGATGTAGGACTTGCTATTTCAACCCTCCACTACAATTGCTCTCGCAGCCAAGAAATACTACACCACTTTCGCCTTTTACCAATCTTTCTATGCCCTTTGTCTCCTCTTTCCACAACTGAAGCCAAGTCAGTTATATATATTCCCCTCCGACCAATATATATTAGGTGAGCTATGATCGAAAGACTCTGTGAAAAGTGCAGTAAGCCCGTCAAGAATAAGCTATTTAGAGGAATGCGTATGAACTGTTATGACAGAAGTAGGAAAATCTCCAGTGTGGCTGTCCCTAACAAGCTGGAACCATTATTTAATGAATATATGGGAGACCATGAAGATACTGCAAAAGGCATCATTGAACTGATGGAGCTGGGATTGAAGATCTGGAAGTCAGGCCAGAAGGCCGCACACATCACCGCTCGGCACGCTGCCAGGGGCCGCCTCGCCCACCAGATATGCAGAGTCGAAATATGCCCATGCCGGCTCGACTTCTCATGACAATACCGACGGGTAATCGGAAGATTACGAAATTTTGTCGGAAGATTATCGGAAAATTTTTCATTGCTTCTCTTTTAGCACATATCTGGTGCTGCGGCCCTTTCCTGTCCGCTCAACGACCTTCAATTTCATCAGTTCCGTGAGGTCGCGATTAACAGTGTCATAAACAACCTGAAACTGTTTTTTACACCACCCGCTTGTCACAAAGCCTTCCTTAAGAATATGGGCTATGGTCTTTTTCTGACGATCGTTTAATTTTGCTTCGATAGATGGGGGGATGATCTGGCCGACATCTTTTGCAGAAACACGGATTTTATCAATATCATCTCCAGGTCCCCAAAAAATGACCTGGAAGTAACCAGTGTATGAGTCGATTTCAGGTTTATCAAGGCCATGGTCAATCATTGCTTCCCGCATGCGGCGGAAACCGCTTCCGCGCTCTTCAATTCGATGGAAAAAGGAAAGACATTGGGCAAGTAGAGGGTTTCTGGAACAAGGCTTGTATTTGCCGGATCGGAGCTTAGATAGCGTCAAAGGAGGCGGAGGCAATCCGGGGCTGGAAATGACAATGCGATCAGAAAACTTCTCAACCAGAATTTTCCTGCCGCGATCTTCATAGTCTCTATGCGCACCAGCGTTGACCAAGGCTTCGCGAATCGCCTCTGTTGGGTATTCATCCGATCTCACCCTGTTCAATCCAACGACACGAATGGGATGCCTCGTGTTTCTCTCGATAAAAGCAATGACCTTTTCAATGGCTATAGGTAGAGGCTCTGTAATATCCTCGTGGTCCATTGGGTTTCCGTCCATCTCCGGGCCTCGGTAAGCATCGGCAAGGAAACGACATTGCGGAAAAACGGCAGAAGGGTCTATGCCCAGCAAGGCTATCCCTGCTGCTGTGGCATAATATGTGCCGAACTCCATATCGGTCCAAAGAAGGCCACGTATCAGCAGTTTGCGAATTAATTCCTTTTCAGGGATTGCTGGGAGTTCTATTTTCTCGGCGCTCGCTATGAGCCTTCGTGCCAATTCATGATCCAGATCTTCCCATATCAACCTTTTCAGTGCCTGGTTTTCGAAATCCGATGTGGCTTTAATGGTCTGCTCTGCAATTTTATTTTCATCGGCGGAAGGCTTGATACGAAATTTCTCTTCAAGGAGGCGAACCAAGGAGGCTCGTACTTCGTTTTGAAGTTCCAGAAAATTGCCGAAACGTCTGTATTTGAAACCATCCTTTTGCACTTCCTGGACAAATTTTACTGTGCCAGGCTCACGTTTCAATTCCGCCGGACCCTTCATATAGACGAGGATCGGCATCTTGACTCCCTTTGCGCATCTGTATTCATGGTGAGTCATGGACAATCCTTCTACAATGTGGCCGTACTCCTTCCAGATGATTACCAGATAAATATCGCATGCCTGGAGGCTTTTAAGACATCCTTTTATAGATTCTTCCGGTGAGGCAGGCTCAAGCTCATATAGAATGGGTTCACAGTGCTGATTGAGAAAAGGGTCTGTGTTGATCAGCGACAATACCCCAATGCGCTCATTTTCCAGCTCTTTCTGGACAGAACTGACAAATACTCGAAGTTCTTTCATTGAGCCATCTCCGCTTGCAGTATCACACTGGCACCAGCCTTTGATAGTGTTCTATTTTCATAAGAGTCCCATCCCATATTCAGTCCCTTGCCGACCAGCTTCACAGAGTCACCCACTGGAATTGCCACGATGACCTGGACAGGATCAGGGAAGATCGGACCTTGCACAATCACATTTGGTTTGAGTTCTTCAATCTTCATCCCATAGAATCCCGATCATTCAAGAGAATTAACATCTCAATTTGTTTAGTGATTTAGATTGGTTTTTTACCAGTAACCAACACCAAAAGTAAAGGCCAAAACCCCGACTTAATCGGCATTATGCCACGACAACCGTGACAGATACGGTCATACTTACGCTGAACCACAGGCAACGGGGAGAGCTGGATAAAAATGTAACACTTTTTCGCCGTCAATTCCTTGAAAACTGTTACATTTTGTAACATTCAGTACTTCCATGCTTTACAACAGGGAAAAAGAACAGGGAAACACGGGAATTTCGAGTTGTAAAAACCTCTTTCCCATGGTAAGAGGTCAATATTATTTACTGGGAAGCTCGGTCACGTAGGCTGAACAGATGAGCGTATCCGAGTCAGAGCGGAACAATATACCGGAAAAGATAATAGACTCCTGGATCAGCCAGATATATCATTACGGATTGCGGATTTGACACAAAAGGGTGTTTTCTATGAAAACCTGCCTGTGCGTGTCCGCATGCAGACAGGTCAGATACTTCACAGAATCAGTCTACCTGAGAAAGACGGGTGCCAAAGAGTGTCCTGGCCCGATTTCAATATCAGACACTACCTTTGCCTGTCAGGATCGCATAGAGATCACCGGCAGACCGATAGACAGAAGAAACCTGCTCATGATAAACGGCTCGCCCCTGGGGAATCACCAACCGGTCACTGGAGGTCCTGTTGCACTTGGCTGTAACCCTGAAGCAGGATGGCCGGGGCTGGGTGCATGAGGTAGACCCCTTGGCCAGCGTTAGTGCTGCCCAGCTTGTCTCCAGACTCAGATGCGAGATCCGAAACCAGACCTTAGGCAAGGATGGAAAGATCATAGAGAATGACCGCTCTGGTAGCTCTCGGCTCTCCGTTCCGCCCCTGGCCCAGATCTGGCTATGAGTTTGGTAGGTACAGGCAAGGTTTTGCGCCAGAGCAGGCAGATAACGTAACCATAGACAAGGATAGCCTCTTGAGCCACTGGAGTGCTGTGGTGAGAGACCTGCTACAAAAGGTGTAATTTTGCAATAGTGTTGATGTCTTGATATCCTCCCGACATCCCAAGCTTTTCAAGAATACGTGCAGTGGCAAGCGATGCCTAAACTTTTGATTGACGTGAAAAGGTTCTGTGGGAGAGGGCTATGGCCGAACTTATTCCGTAAATGAACAAGTTATCCGCTTATTGCGAGCAGGAAAGGGGAATTATGGCAAATGGCAGAAAACAGAGCCGTCCCATTTTTACTTTTTTGGATATAGTTAAGGCCATTTCTCTTAATTGTTTTTGATTCGTGGTGATATGCATATTCTAAGAACTGGTGGCGAATATGCCAGAGAACAGCAAAAGCTTTGCGAAGTAAAGGTAGCCGTATTTGTCTTAACTGGTAGTATTTTGCTTATTCTTCCTATTTTTCATGTCTGGGTTTTAAGCTTAATCTTTTTTGGTTGTGGTTTGCACTATTTTAAAAGACGTAGTGATTGGCATAAGGGTATTCTGGGCGAAAAGATGGTTGTCAAAGCTCTAACCCCTTTAGACAATTCTTATGTTTTAATTAATGACGTCGTTCTACCCGAGAGAATGGGCAACATAGACCACATCCTTGTTAGCCCTATCAGCGTATTTGCGATAGAGACCAAAAGTTACAGATGGCATTACCTAAACAGATTTCCCATAAGGCAGGCAATACGTAGTGCTATATCCCTTCGTCAGTTTTTGAAAAAGCAAATACCATTAGATATGTTCATTCCGGCCATTTTGGTATCAACTGATCCCAATGCTACCACAAGCCAAAGCTCTTCCACAGTCAATGTTATAAGTCTCAGAAATCTATGTGATTTTATAAAAGACCAGAGAAACCAATCTAGGTTAGACAGTGAAGCGAAAAAGAATTTAATACATGAAATTCTGAAAGTTTCACATACTACAAGTCAAAAGGAGGTTACTGCCAAAAAATGGTTATTGAAATATATTGGGCTCCTTGCAGTTGGCTTAATTATATACATATTCTATGTATTCAGCGGGGGTAATCCTTATGGCAAATGGGTCCTTGTAACAAAGATTGTCGATGGGAACACTGTCCATGTTGGACGTGGTTGGAGGAATACTACGGTACAGTTTTTGGGTGTAGACACCCCTGAGACTGTCCATCCGGATAAGCCCGTGGAATTCTTGGGGCCTGAGGCCTCAGAATTCACAAAAAAGACTCTCAAAGGAAGAAAGGTGCATCTTGAGTTCGAGTCTTCAAATCAAATGGACAAATATGGTCGCCTCTTAGGATATGTCTATCGGAGTGATGGGAGCCTCTTTAACGCCGAACTTATCAAAAGGGGTTATGCCCGTGTCATTGCTCCTTCCTACTCCCGCTACTATGATGAGTTCCTCAACTATGAGCGAGAAGCGATGGCAGCTGGTAGGGGTATATGGACTACAAAGGTAAAGAGTATACAGTTTCCATCTGAAAAGGTTGGGAAGATCATTGGAAATTGGAAATCAAAAATCTATCACCTCCCTGGTCAGGCTTACTACCAGAAGCTCAAAGAAGAAAATCGAGTTTACTTTGACTCTGAGGAGGAAGCAATAAGGGCTGGATATCGAAAAGCAAAGAGGTAAAGGAAAATAGGGACAGCGGCAGCGGGCCATTTTATTACATAAATTTAGAAAAGCAATATTCGCAACAGGCGGATAACATGGCCTTACCGGCGAAGCTGTCGCTTCGCCCAAATGCCGCCTGTGTGGAAAACATTCGCGTAGCGGCACTTCGGTAAGGCCAGAAACGTCAGATAGAATTGCTGTCGATTGAAGATTGAAAGAACAAAAATTGATCGCAAACTTGCAATTTGAACGATTCTAGAATGCGGAACATAAATTTTTTAACAAAGGGAAAGTGAATTATGAAGCGGACACTTTGTTGGGTGTTGATTCTAGGGCTGGTAATCTCCCTCGGAATGATTGGATGTGCAAAAAAAGAAAAAGAGATTAAAATTGGAGTGGTGCTTCCTTTATCTGGCCCAGCAGCAGGTCACGGTGAAGATATTTTGGCTGGTATCGATTTAGCAATGGAAGAATCAAACATTGCAGGTGGTATTAACGGAAAACAAATTGAATTAGTTATATAGCTTTTAAGAAAAACATTT
>JAGMBW010000050.1 GCA_023129535.1 Desulfobacterales bacterium | reverse complement strand
GCTCTCGTAAAAAATGCCCTGTTTTCAAGTTTTTTGCTGATTCGTTTGCACCAATCCCTGAAATTTTTTTCCCACTCAGAAACTTCAGATTCGCTTGATACAAATTTGTTGAGCAAATCACTGATAGCCCATGAGAGTTCTTCAGCTAATTCATCGATTGCTGTCTGACGTAATGACCAGACATTGAAATGCAGTGAAGCAGCAATTACAAAGAGACCTATAAATACCAAAGAAAGTCTGAACCATGGGTTTGTCGCCCATACAGGAAGATGAGAAAGGAGATCGGCAAAGGCCTGACCCGGTGTTGCGCCGTATACTAGAATAAAAATCCCTATAATTAGCCCCGTACCTGCTACGCGACTAATTGATCCACCTATCCACATCCAGAGCCATTTAATTCTCATTGAATGATACCCTTTATACTGCCCAACGACGCGGATCAGCCGCCGCTGTATGCGGTCGGCTGCATTTGCCTTGTTAGGCAATGATGCTATCATATCAATATGTTACAGTATCATTCCTCATAAGCTTTTCCCGAGTAAGGTGCAATAAGGTATAGTAGAATACTCCCAACTTTACCCCCAAATCAAGCTGAAAGCTTACAGCGGCAGAAGTGTCCAAAACACTCTGCATTAGTCTATCTCTTAAGTGTCTGTGAATAAAGAACAATTGTGCGTTTTTGCTTGATCAATAGCATTGTTCCACAAATTTGTGGAACAGGTACAAATTATTGTTGGAACTGTCAATAACTCATTGAGATAACATCAGTTTTGCCAAAACGGCTTTTTCGTGCTGATGGACTTTTGTGAAGAAGGGCTGAAACTATCAAATATGTGTGACTCCACGTTTCCACGTTACAAAGCCTAACAATATTATTAACTGGAAAAATTTCGGTATTTTCCAATATACGCTGATATTGCCGAAAAATTTCGGTATTTGCTTTTTCTGCAATACCGATATATGGGGGAAATGCGGAATTTTTCAACTCCAAATTTGGCGGCATTATGGCTCACAATCCTCATGTGCGTGAGCCATTAAACGGGCCCATTGAACCGCACGTTAAAGCTCAACTATGTGACTGTACCGCCGACACACCTGACACGTTAGTCTTTTTCATCACCTCCTCCATTTTTCTGTTTAGGGAATCTGAAAATGGCAAACTTCCTCACGGTCGAAGATGCCCCGCAGCTTGCCCTCCGGGGCGTAGGCTCTATGGGCCGGAGGCTGCGGGGAGCTTCAAAACGTTGGAAATCTCTCGCCTGGATCATGCCTTAAACCATCTGTTTCCGATTTCACCGGCCCCTCGGGCCAGCCCTGTCGCCACAGTGGAGAGGACTGGGAGTCAGAGTCCAGGCGAAACGATGACCAAGGCGAAACCTCTCCAGACCACTGCCCATTTTCAGGACCTTTCCATAACAAACAAGATACGTGCCAAATCTGCTGTCAATTGTATAGAAAGTGGGAAGAATTTGTCGAATTATTCAGCAGATATTTTCTTGTACTGACTTCTGCTAATACTGTCAAGATTTCATTGCAAGCGAAGAACTCAAAAATTAAGTGGACTCTTAGTCCTTTGGATACCCTTTACTCGCTCGCCGTGCAAATGGTTTTCGTGATTAATTGCCCAGTTTACTCTATAAACTCTTTCAAAGAACGCCGTTTATGCCCGTGCGCAGTATATAAGAATGTCAATAAGTTATGAAAATCCCCAGTAACTTCTCAATAAGTTCGGGTTCTTGTCATTGCGAGCGAAGCGAAGCAATCCCTGGCCCAGACCTACCCTCTCTACATTCGCTAATGAAAAACTAGACAAGTAGAGACCGCAAAATGAATAGGATATTGAAAGCAGAGTCGTGCCCCTGGCCCAGACCGGGATTACTAGCTTGATAGGCTACAATAAGCTAAAGAGCCAGGGTGGGCTCCAGCCCATGAGATTGCCACGTCGCTCCGCTCCTCGCAATGACAGCAAATATGAGCAACAAAAAATTACCCGAAGTTATTGAAAAGTTACAATCCCCAAGCATAGGGAACCTATGTTGTATATGCCAGTGTAGAACGCACGTTCTATTTGTCAAGCAAAAAAATACAAAGCATAAAATCTATGCCTCGGGAATTCTACAAGTTGCTGAAATTATAGCACTTCATAATGCTAAGCGGGGAAGGGTCATAGGGGACATCCAGATACGATATGGCAACTGCGTAGCATGGAAGATTCCTGGGGACTTTTTGACTTTACTGAGCTAATCCCGTTCATTTATCCTGGCCCGAAGATTCTGGGCCCTTATGCGCACTGAGCGGGAAGCAATAGCCGAAAACGTCTTCCATGGATTCTCGGATGGTCTAACCAGGTCGCGGATTCGGTGGTAAAAAAGATTCTTCTCCTCGCCAGCGTGTGTGGCTTCCTCAACGCTGACCGAATATTTCAGTGGGTCGGCATCCTCATTGTACATTCGAAGCGAGACAGTATTTAGATCCCCATCGAGTAAGATTACCGCACCGCCGTGGAGTGGTTGGGGTTCCACACTTTCAACTACCCAGCCACCGCTGTTATACACATTCACCCATGCTGGGTATCCTTTAAAATTCATATCCTCCTGAAATGGCTTGTGAGTATGACCGAAAACAAAGGTCACGTCATACGGCATATTCCCTTTGCGTTCTTTGAGAATCTGCTCCCTCAAGGGCCCGTTCATATACGCCCAAAGGCCCTTTTCAGCGTCTTTGCTCAAGGGACGATCTATTTTGGTTCTTTCCGTGCCAGCAATCTTATCTACCATGGCACCAAAAACCCACTTTAGAATTTTCGCTGTCATTGCGTCCCAGCCCGGTAAGTCGTACTTCTTAGCAAGATTGTCAGTCAAGGTGTAAAGGAGCTTCTTGAACTCTTCCCGATCCTGCATTTTCTCATAAATTAATTCAATGTCCCGGCCAGCCTCTCCAGAGCGCCCCATCGTTGACCAGCAAAAATCAATCCAGGCGAAGTTTTCAGCCTCTATGTCCCCAATCTGTCTCGGCTTTTCACGATCAGGAAAAATCAGATTCCTCAAGGTACTCATTAGCTGATAGAGCGGTTCAATAAAATGACCGTGATGAAAAATGACACACTTCTGGCCCTCTTCTCTGAAAAGGCCAAAGTTGGGGTATGCTGTGGTGATAATGAAATCCTTTAACTTCGGAAACCTTTGAACCAGTCTTGTTAAAAAGTAGGCTGGTACTGGATTGGGATGGTCTTCCACAAACATGTTTGTGACGTGCCAGGGAATATCCAGATGCTTGCCTGGATTGATGTTCTTGATGTGATTCACATACTGTGTCTCGCGGGCAACCTCCCACAGATGATGATCGTGATTGCCAGGAATGTAAATAATCTTATCGAAAAGCTCTTCTCCAGACGGCATAATCAATTCTATAAAGCGTTCGAAGACCATGGCTGCCTGATTGGTCGTAGTCAAGGCTAGTTCGAGGATATCCCCATTCAGAATCAGCGTTGGGTTTCTCTTGCTCTCGTTTTGCAAAATAAGATGGCTCAAACACTTAACCAGTTGCTCCATTACCGGGCTCGGCTGCATGGGATCAGTATCAGTACTGGCTGTCTTCAAATTGGTTAATAGACTGTCTTCCTCTCCCAGGTGCATGTCTGACAGGCAGACATAACGAATATCGGGCATATCACTCCCTCCTTTTTGTAGTGCTAATTGCGTTATCACTTCCAATTCTCTGTGATTTTAGGTTCTTCTGGAGCAATGTCCCCAGTATCAACTATCCAGCATCCAGTAACCAGTTTCACCCCGCAAGACATGGCTTTCGCGCGGCTGCCACCTCATCCAGCCTTCTTACCTTGCACTTCTGGGGCGCGTCATGCAGCATGTCAGGGATTTCCTTAGCCTCATTTGCAATGGCTCTGAATGCTTCGATAAACTGATCGATCTCTTCTTTGGACTCTGTCTCGGTGGGCTCCACCATGATCGCACCGTGTACCACCAGCGGGAAATAAACGGTGGGCGGATGAAATCCGTAATCCATAAGTCGCTTGGCCATATCCAGAGTTGTAACTTTGTGGGCCTTTTGATGTTCATCTGAAAAAACGCATTCGTGCATGCAAGGTCTATCGTAGGGAAGATGCAACGTCCCTTTTAAGCTCTCCTTGATATAGTTTGCGTTCAAGACAGCAAGCTCGCTGGCCCTTTTCAGATTCTTCGACCCCATGGTGCGAATATAACTGTATGCCTTTATCGTGACACCAAAACTCCCGTGAAACGCTGCAACCCTGCCTACAGATTCAGGATAATTTTCAGCAAGGATATATCTGCCGTTCTCCCTGACCACGCGGGGAACAGGCAGAAATGGTTCAAGCTCATTTTTGACACACACAGGACCCGAACCGGGTCCTCCGCCTCCGTGAGGTGTGGAAAAGGTCTTATGGAGATTCAGGTGCATCACGTCAACCCCGATTTTGCCCATTTGCACTATTCCCATGATGGCATTCATGTTTGCACCGTCACAATAGACCAGCCCGCCTTTGGCGTGGACGATTTCGGCTATTTCCTGGATGTTTTCTTCAAAGAGACCGAGCGTGTTTGGATTGGTTACCATGATTCCCGCTGTGTCTTCGTCCATGACCTCCGCGATGGCCTCAACCGAAAGGATTCCCTGCTCATTCGATGTTACTGGCAGAGGACGGTAACCGCATAGAGCAACACTGGCGGGGTTTGTGCCGTGTGCTGTGTCCGGGACAATGATCTTTGAACGATGCGTCCCCTTCTTTTTGTGGTAGGCGTGAATCAAAAGCATTCCAGCAAGCTCGCCGTGGGCTCCGGCCGCAGGCTGTAGCGTGATTGCGTCCATACCGGTGATCTCGGCAAGAAATTGCTCAAGTTCAAACATCATCTTGAGCGCCCCCTGAGACAGGCTGGCAGGAAGCAGGGGATGGGCCCCGGCAAAACCTGGAAGGCTTGCCTGTCTTTCATTGGTCTTTGGACTGTACTTCATGGTGCACGAGCCCAACGGGTACATGCCAGTATCCACCCCGAAATTCCACTGGGACAGCCTGGTGTAATGGCGAACCACGTCAAGCTCGCTCAGATCCGGGAAGTCAGGTCCTTCGCCTGTAAGCTCCTGATCCAGGGGGAAGGATTCAACGTCACGCCGGGGAAGCGAAAATCCGCACCTTCCCTTTTTCCCTTTTTCCCAAAGCAGCGGTTCATTCAGTATCAAGCCTGTGGCGCCTAAAGATTCTTTCATGACTTAACCTCTTCCTGGTTTTTCTCGTTCCCACGCTCTGCGTGGGAATGCGTACCACCGGGCGCTCTGCGCCCTTACAAAAATGAATATGGATTCATCATAGATCCACCGGAGGCCGATTCGCGTCGTGACGAACGCAGAGCGTCCGGCGGATTGGGTTCCGACGCAGAGCGTCGGAACCAGAAATGGGAGAAAGTACCGATCACTGCAAAACTCCATTGCTCCAATACTCCAATTCGGGCGAAGCCCCTAAGTTACCTCCCTGACCAGGGCATCCATGTCGTCTTTGGTCCTGGTTTCGGTTACACACAAGAGGTAGTGGTTGGCAAGTTCAGGATAGTATGGAGGGAGAGAAAGACCTGGTACGATCTTTTTCTTAAGCAAGTGGCCGTAAGTCGCCTCAAAGCCTGCCGGAAATTCCACGACGAATTCATTGAACGTGGGGCTGTCAAAGGTTATGGCAAATCCTGCCTCCCTTAATCCTTTTTTAAGATACTCGGCCTTGTCACGGTTGAGACGGGCAAGTTCCCGTATACCGCTACACCCGACAGAAGCCATATACATGGCAGCCGCCAGTGCACAAAGGCTGTTGTTAGTGCAGATGTTGGAAGTCGCTTTTTCCCGGCGAATATGCTGCTCTCTGGTAGCAAGGGTGAGAACAAAGCCTCTTTTTCCGTCCAGGTCTTTAGTCTGGCCAACCAGGCGACCGGGCAAGCTGCGCATGTACTTCTTTTTGCTTGCCAGCATTCCAAGTGCCGGTCCGCCAAAGGAACGGGGAATACCGAGGCTTTGACCTTCTCCACATACAATGTCTGCGCCTTGACTGCCGGGATTTTTCAGGAGCCCGTAAGCCAGGGCTTCCGTAAAGGAAGTGATAAAAAGCGCCTCTTTGTCATGAGCCTTCTCGCCAATGGCCCGGAGGTGTTCAATACATCCGAAAAAATTGGGTGACTGAACTGCAACGGCTGCAAGATCGTCCATTTCATCAAGCCCAGCCGGATCGGTCACACCGTTTTTGAGATAGCCAAGTTCAATAACTTCATAACCGGTGGGCTCAAAATACGTCTTTACTACATGACGATACAAAGGATGAATCAGACTTGAAATGGCGACTTTTTTTCGTCTGGTTATACGAATGGCCATGAGGAGTGATTCGGCCAGGGCTGTGGCACCATCATAATGAGACGCAGTTGCCACTTCCATGCCCAGAAGCCGGGCGGCAAGGGTCTGATACTCATAAATTGCCTGGAGTGTTCCCTGGCTCATTTCCGGCTGGTATGGGGTATAAGATGTCACAAACTCGGAGCGACCCAACACGTAAGATGTTGACGCAGGAATAAAATGTTCATAACTGCCTGCTCCCATGAACACTTTGTACTCCGGTGAGACCGCCATGCTGCCAGAAAGGGCCTCCATGTGGTCGTTCAATTCCCACTCTGTCAATGCTTCCGGCAGATTAAGATCGCCCTTCAAGCGGCAATCCTCAGGGACTGTACAGAAAAGGCCGTCAAGGTTGTCAACCCTTACAACCTGAAGCATTGAAGAGATATCTTCACTGGTATGAGGTAAGTACTGCATTTATTCTGCTCCTTTCAGCTTTTCCAGGCAAGCGATGTTGGTCATGAGGCTGTCCATTTCAGACAGATCGCTGGGATTGACTTCAACCATCCATCCATCTCCGTATGGGCTTTTGTTGACCAGCTCAGGCGATTCTTCAAGGGCCGAGTTTACAGCAATAATTTCTCCGCCAACCGGCAAATAACATTCGCAAACAGCTTTGACGGATTCCACGGTTGCAAATTCTTCCCCCTGCTTGAAGGTATCACCTACCTGCGGCAGTTCCACAAAAACAATGTCTCCAAGTTGATCCTGGGCATAGTCGTCAAGGCCGACTCTTACCTTATCGCCTTCAAGCCTGGCCCATTCATGATCTTCGGTATAGCGAATATTATCCGGCAGATTCAACTCACTGATTTCTTTCATGACCATTCCTCCCTTTTTCTTACCTAAAGTGATCGGTTCACGGTTCACGGTTCACGGTTTTAACCTCTGAACGTTGAACCGCTGAACCTTTGAACTTCACTACTTGGGGCATCATGCTTTTGA
>JAGMBW010000005.1 GCA_023129535.1 Desulfobacterales bacterium | reverse complement strand
TCTCCCCCTTAAACAGGGACTGGTGGGTGTGCATGCCGCTGCCGTTTTCACCAAAAATCGGCTTGGGCATGAAAGTAGCGTAAAATCCTTGCTGCCTGGCAATCTCCTTGACCACGATCCTGAGGGTCATGGTTTTGTCGGCCATCTTCAAGCCCTCGTCAAAACGCATATCAATCTCATGCTGGCTCGGGGCAACCTCATGATGGCTGTATTCTATCTGAACCCCCATGTCCTGAAGGGCAAAGATCGTGTCTCTTCTTAAATCACCGCCCATGTCCAAGGGCCGGGTGTCAAAATACCCGCCCTTGTCAATGATCCTGGGGGTCTCGTTATTTTCAAAGTAGAAATACTCCAGCTCCGGGCCTGCATAAAAGGTATATCCTTTGGCTGCAGCTTTCTTCAAAACCCGCTTTAACACGTACCTGGGATCACCCTCGTAAGGAGTGCCATCAGGCTGGAGAATATCGCAAAACATCCTGGCCACAGGCTTGTCTGCGGGCCTCCATGGCAAAAACTGAAACGTGGTTGGATCAGGCTTCGCGATCATATCGCTTTCTTCAATCCGGGCAAACCCTTCGATAGAAGAGCCGTCAAACCCCATCCCCTCGGTCACACCTTCCTCGAGCTCAGAGGGGGTGACGGCAAAACTCTTCAACATCCCCAAAACATCCGTAAACCAGAACTGGATGAAGCTGACCTCGGTCTCTTTGACAATGTTCAAAACATCCTGTTCGTTCTTACAAATCATGCCTGTTCCTCCTTTTAGCCGTATTTTTACAAGCAAGCTTTTCTTTTGTAAACAGCAAATGTTAAGCCAAAACTATATTTCGTGCGAAATCAGGATATTATGACAAGCACTGCGTACTGGCGGGGATGAAGGGACTCGAACCCTCGTAACATGCCTCGACAGGGCACTGCATTGGCCGCTATGCTACATCCCCGATAATGGTGACCCCAACGGGATTTGAACCCGTGTCTAGAGATTGAAAGCCTCTTATCCTGCCTGACTAGAAGATGGGGTCATTGTTTGTCTCATTATCGCACAAACTTAACTTTTATACCCCCACACCCCCAATGGGGGCAAATATTCTGTTGGTGGCGATACAAAAAAGCCCCTTTCAGCATGTTTGCCGAAAGGGGCCATAAAAATCATGCTGAAAAAAAGTCACATAGACAGCCCCTCCCGTTCAAACTCTATACTGGATCGATTTATGTCAATAATTGACACACTATTCGGGGCGCTTGTAATAATGCAATGTTTTTGTTCAAAATTTCTATTCATTTCAGCAATTTTTTTCTTTATCCTAAAAAAAATTATACATTACTCCGACGATATAGTCAAGAGGACTGACTGACTGATAAGAACTCGTTTTTTGGTGGGCCGAATATAGGGATAAATGAGTTGTGTGTCAAGCGGGAAACTTGGGGACGTCAGTGAAATATTAACATTTTGCTGGATATCTTGGCCTAACGAACTAAGAATTCGGGGGAAATGGGGGACGTTGGTAGTTTTGTAAGTTTATCTCTACCATATCTCAAGTATGTTCTTCACATACATTGCTATAGAAAGCGATGCTGTAAGCCCAGGAGATTCAATTCCTATTAAGTTTATAAATCCTCCCATCCCTCTGTCAATCTCGTCTTTTATGACAAAATCCTTTATACCCTCGCCTCTAATCTTGGGACGAATTCCGGACATTTCAGGAACAAAAGCTTCTTTGTCCACCCCTTTTATAATTTTTTTCACACTCTCATAAAAAATGCCAATTTTATTGCTATCAACCTTATAGTCGATAAAATCTACATGCTCTGAATCAGGCCCAAAACGAAGGCGGCCACCTAAATCTAAAATGGCATGGATACCTAAACCTGTCAAGTCTTTGTGTGGCACCGGATAAACAAGCATCTTTATGGGTGATTTTCTGGCATAAGAAAAATATGAGCCCTTGTAGTAGCTGAGCCTATAATCGGCCCTGTCAATATCAATACCGGCCAGTCCGGCCACATAATCTGCAGAAAGCCCGGCTGAATTTATGACTACCGAGGAAATAAATTTGTAATTATCATCTTTTATGCCAATTACATACGCGTTTTCCTGTTTTTCAATAAAATTAACCTCAGTGTTAAAAGAAAACAAGACCCCAGATGCATTTGCGAATCTATACAGACGTGACATTAATGAATGTGAATCAATAATACCGGTGTTTGGAGAATAAAGAGCAGCTATCGCATTAACATTTGGATCCATTTTATTTATTTCATTTTTTTCAATAAGTGCTAACCCTTCCACACCATTCAGTATTCCAGTATCATAAAGTTCCTGTAGGTCTGTTAATTCTGACTCATTAGTTGCTACTATTAATTTCCCCAATTTAGAATGAGGAATTGAATATTTCTCACAATATTTATACAAAAGCTGCGCACCTTTCACACACAATGTGGCTTTCAGTGAGTTCGGGGGATAATAGATGCCGGAATGAATAACTTCACTGTTGCGGCTGCTTGTTTCTTGACCAAATTTATCATGCCTTTCAAGCACAACGATATCGTTATATTCCCGAGACAGCTCTGCTGCTATAGCCAATCCTACTACACCAGCGCCTATAATTGTTATTTTAACTTCATCCATTGTTTTTGACTTGCATCGGAGACATTGGATTTCTACGAAAATTGCCGATCTTGACCAGACCTCTTTCCAAAAGGCTCTTGAGGTGGAGGGCGTAAAAGGAAATGCACTACACGGGCCAAGCTTTCATACCAAGGCACTGGACTGATACCAAAGGTTTTAGTCACCAGAGCGCAATCCAGCACTGAATTAGCAGGTCTTTTTGCCGGGGTGGGATATTGTGCCGTTGTGATAGGCTCTAACCTTTTTATCGAAAGCGAATGGTGTTGGCCCGCCAGGTCAAAGATCTTCTCCGCAAAATCATACCAGGTGGTTGCGCCCTTGCCGCAATAGTGGTAGGTGCCCCAGATACTCCCACGTTCTTCCCGAAGATAGGCCTCAATCGCAAGGATAGCCTCAGCGAGATCGGCCGCACAGGTGGGACAGCCGTACTGATCCTCAACCACTTGCACTACCTCTCTCTCGCGTCCCAAACGGAGCATGGTCTTGACAAAATTGTGACCATTGACGCCATAGAGCCAGGCAGTGCGCAAGATAATGTGCTCATTCAAACGTTTCTTGACTTCCGCCTCGCCAGCCGCCTTGCTTTTGCCGTAAACCCCGAGGGGAGAGACAGGATCTGTTTCGAAATACGGGCCTTTTTTGTTGCCATCAAAGACATAGTCTGTGGATATATGAATAAGCGGAATCCCAACTTCAGAACAGCAAGAGGCTAAGTAGGCCGGACCATCACGGTTGACGGCAAAGACAAGTTCAGGCTCTGATTCTGCCTGATCAACTGCTGTATAGGCTGCCGCATTAATAACCAGAGACAGATCAGCGTGGCTTACTGCTTGCTTAACCTCGGAGGCATTGGTGATATCGAACTCGGGAAGATCCAGGGCCACCATATGAAAACCCTGGTTCTCGCCCCTTCTGTAAAGCTCCCAGCCCAGCTGGCCATTGGCACCGATTACAAGGATTTTCATACCAAACATCTTTCACCGCGCCTTGCAGGTGGTTTCTGTCATCGCCGTGCTCACTGACTGAAACCTGGGTTGAGCGGTTCAACGT
>JAGMBW010000049.1 GCA_023129535.1 Desulfobacterales bacterium | reverse complement strand
CCTTATCTTTCAACTGGTCTTCAAGATATGTATCAAAATTGGTCAGTCGTTTCATATCGGATTCCTCGCCAGCCAATCACGTTTTCTATCCAAAGCAACTTTGCGATCTCGCACAGCAATCTTTGTGGCTTTACTTCGGATTCCATGTACAGTAATGATCCTCCGTCCTTTCACAAAAAAGTATAGCACCCTTGTATTGAGTTTCCCCACATGGCGCAGCTCTAAAAGATCATCTCCAATAGGCTTTGACAGAGGCGGCCTGTGATAGTGCCTGTTTCGCAATTTCGCGAGACCCGCCATGACGGCGGCAAAGTCTTCTGGATCAGATTCCTTGAGTTCGTCCAGAAACTCTCGCACCGGGCATCTCCCCGAACTGGTTTCATAAAACTCTACACTGAATTCCATAATTAGTCAACATCAATATTGATGTATTGCTTTTCTGTGTTATGTATCCTGTTCATCCTGTAAATCCTGTCTAATGTAAAATTCAGCATCAGGCTGCAATGGCCTCGTTGATTTCCTGCACAATCGTTTCCAGGTCACCCCCAAAGGCCCTGTTTAGTTTACCCCAAGAAGCTCCCTCACGGCTGAAAATGGGCAGATAATCGAAATCCGCCTTTTCCAACAGGAGGTTTTCGATTAGGTGCCTTCTGATAAGGGCCAGCCATTTTTTCTGTTCTTCTGATCACCCGGCCTATGAATGACTTCTTTTCATCCTTCAGGGCTTCATACGGAAAGCGGAAAGCGGGACGTCCATTTGTAAATCAGTAGGTATCATCTCTAGCCAAGTTACTGATTTACCAATGGACGTCCCCAAGCTCATACACGTAAACCGCAAGCCCCCTGCCACAAAGCTGACGAGAGATAATGGACTCGATTTCAGTCCATGTACCACCTGCCAAGCCGCACCCTATTCTGGGCATGTGAATACTGGCATCCAATTCTGTGGCTTCTTTGGCAACTCGATTCAGACACCTCTCCACCGCTTCATAACGAATTGGAGGGCCAGCTTTCGTGCGACGAATTCCTCTTTGGCCGATCATATTAGCTATCCATGTGTCTGAGGTGATTTTCACGAACTGAACAGCGCCAAGTTCGAAATCATTCGTTTCCCTTCCGCGATACCAGTCCAGATAAACTTTTTTCGCTTCTGGCCAACGCTTTGACACTGCCAAAACAAACCCCTTTCCCCAGGCGCCGATATCGTTGCAAATATGTGTAATCAGCCTTGGACCAGGCACCTGTGGTGTGGTGGCATCTCCGATTATGTACTCTATCTGATTCAATCAACACCTTCTCCTCGCCAACATAGCCAGAGGCTGCTTTACGCTGGGCTTAAAGTGGAGCCAATCAAAGGTAGTAATGTTGAAACCAAACCCTATCCATTTCCCATTTTTTTCATTTTATGAACGCTTGTTCTACATGCACATCAAACGTAATCAAATAATTGTGGGGTCCGACTTCATTGACTCGTTTTCTTATAAAACCGTATGGGCTGGCTATGCTCTCAACATCTTCAGGTGCGAGCCTGATATTGATGGGTGGCCCGGGTGGTCCGTCAATTTTCTTGAACTCTAAGATCGCCAAGGAGCCTTTGGTGCTCAGCACTTTCGAGATCTCTCTGAATACGCCATCCGCAGCCTTTGCTTGCACTAGCTCGTGTAGTACCGTTGCCATTAGGCAGACATCAACGCTACTATTTTCTACGGGTATCGTCTTGGTGATGTCACCAACCCGAGCCTGGATGTTCCTGATGCCTTTGGCTGAAACCTGTTGTTGAAGGGTAGCGATTCCTTCTTCCCATAAGTCAATGGCATATATTAATCCTTCGTCTCCTATAGTTTCTGAAGCTGCGATTGAATACTCCCCGGTACCACAAGCCAAGTCGAGGAAAGTATCACCCTTTTTGAGTTGCAGTTCAGTAAAAAGCTTTGCTGGATCAATAAGTCCAAAGCTGCTTGTGCCAGGCCCATGATGTGTCTCTTTTCGTTCGCTCGCCATTTCGTACTACCCCCACAAAAAATGATAGTCATACACTATTCCAACTCGCACTTTTCCCTAGGCAGACTTCCCAATCTCAAAGTCGGAGAAATTCCCGGTATTATCTCCCCAGGTCACCTCTACTTTTTCTACATTTGCCCTTCGAGGACCCTCATGAAGGCGTTTGAGTAACTCCTCTAATTGAGATCGCTCTCCTTCAGCCTCAACCTCTACTCCCCTTGATTGGACCAGGTTACGTACGTACCCGGTTAGCCCTAAAGCCATAGCGTGACGTCGTACAAACGCACGAAAAAAGACACCTTGAACTCGACCTCGCACTGTAGCATGAAAGGATGTTAAACTGTAGTGACAATTCATCGCAAAACAATCCTAAGCCAGCAAGGGCGGCTCCACTGTGATCTTACGGAAACCGAAATTGATGATATCAAAAATCTTGCTTTTCTCACCCTCTTCAAGTCCAGACTTATTCAACATAGTCAATAACGTATCTTCATGATGTCTGCTACTTGGTGTGGTCGGACCCGATTCTTGATTAGTAACAGGTCCAATTAGTCTAGGGCGTCCCCAAAATCCGTCAGGGCGTCCCCAAAATCCTTACCCAGGGGATGGTCGATGACCCGTCCTTTTGTTTCCCATCGGGCCACGCCTATACCCCAGACAAGTTCAAGTGGATATTCACTGCCCTGGGATTGGATAGACTGCTGGAGACTGAAAAAGGCTTCGTAGATTCTGATGGCCTTCCGCCGCGGTTTTTCCTCTTCGGCCCACTGGCTCCAAGGCCCTTTGATGTAATCCTCCACTGCCTCCCTGATATCAGGCTGTTTCTCTATACGGAAAATGACGTCACTCTGGGCGATGGGACCTGAAGGTTTTAGGGCGGGTTGAACGTCCGACTCGTCGAGTATACCCAGCTTGACATACTCGTTCGCCTGCTCCTGATGAATCGTCTCGGTACGAATGGCCTGAACCACAGGTTGACGAAAAGGATCGCGCCCTACGGTGATCCAATCGCGGATCTCTTTTGGAACTTCAGTCGGATCAATCCGCTTGAGCCGGTGTATCTTCAGCCAGCAAGTGCCACTGTCATCTGTCTTGTCGTGTTCGATGCCGATCCGGTTCTTCAAGTCTGCCTCGTGGAAAAGTAACTGGCGATAATCCGTCAGAGCAAATACGGGCTTTTCACCAAGTTTAACCATATGGCCGACATAATCCAAAAGATCAACCAGTTTTTCTTGGGTAGGGTTCATAGGGTCTCCAACAGTGTCCTACAATCCGTCAGTGCCTGGATAACTGGTCGCGCAGCATGTCATGCTGCATTTCAGCGGAGGTGGGTGGGAATTAAAATGTAGGGGACGTTCGTGCAGAACGTGCGTAACTATTCCCTGCCCCCCAACCTCCAATGTCATGTCTTCTTCCTCTTCAGCCGCTTGCTATAAACGACCCGACCTTCTTTTACCTCAAAACCGCTCTCCTGTTCTTCCAACAACCAACGTTCCCGTTCCAGTTCACGGCGCAATTCCTCTTCGCTGGGAAGTTCGAGACGGTAACGGCTGGCAAAAATCTGCCGGTTTGCCTCATCCAGCACGTAACGCACCACCGCATCGTTTTTGTCAGTGCAAAGGATCAGGCCAATGGTCGGGTTGTCCGGAGGTGTGCAGACCTCGCGGTCGTAATAATGAACATACATCTGCATTTGGCCCAGATCACTGTGGGTCAGTTTGCCAACCTTCAGGTCGATGACAATATAACACTTCAGCTTGATGTGGTAGAAAACCAAGTCTGGGTAGAAGTGGTCGCCGTCGAGGGTCAACCGCGTCTGACGGCCGACAAAGGCGAAACCACTGCCCAACTCAAGCAGGAACTCCTGAAGGTGGGTAATCAGCGCCTCCTCAAGATCGCTTTCCACCAGCCGGTGGGGTTCAGGTAGGTCAAGGAATTCGAGAACATACGGATCTTTGATGGCATCCACCGGCTTTTCGATGGTCTGACCTTCGTCGGCCAGTTGAAGGACGCCTTCCTTGTCACGACTCTTTGATAAACGCTCGAAGAGTAGACTGTTGATCTGGCGCTCGAGATGGTTCTTATTCCAACGGTTCCGGGTGGCTTCAATCTCGTAAAAAGATCGTGCCTGTTCGTTCTCAACGCGCATTAAAGCCCGGTAATGAGACCAACCCAGTTGGGGATGGAATCCATCTGCGCATTCGCCACCTATTGGGCGGCGTTTCTGATTCAACGGCAATTCGCCACCTGACGGGTGGCGAATTACGGGGATGCGATTTGCATAGGAAAGGTAAAACTGGCGAAAGTAACGCAGGTTCGTAGTGGAAAATCCTTTCCCATATCGCTGGGTGAGCTGCCCGGACAGGTCTTCAATCAACTGTTTTCCGTATTCTGCACGTGCTTCGCCCCGTTGCTCCTCTTCGACGATTTCCCTACCGATGAGCCAGTAGGAGATCACCATCTGTGAATTAACGGTGCGGACGACATTCGTTCGGGCCTGTTCCAGGATCTCAACAACGCGGTTGAACAGGTTAACATCATGCAGTACCGGCTTTTTACTCATCATGCCCTCACGGGAGCGTTAGTTTGCCTGCATGGGGTATTGGGGACATCCCTTAAAAAACTAAGTTGTCCGCACTCATTTAATTTCCTGCCTCCGTGCTCCCTGTGAGAGACAGAAGACCCAGCTCATGACCTCGGAAAGCCTAGTCGAGGCCTGCGTCAAGTTCAGCCACAGTGGCACCCTGCTTTCGGGACTCGATGGTCCGCAAAATCCGCCATTGCTTGGCTAACTGATCACCCCGCATCCTGGCCCCTTACCACCGATGGTGGGCGAAGGATTAAATTGCCCTGTTTCTTACTGATTTAAGGTGATTTTTTATCGGGAACGAACACCAAAGTAAAGCCCAAGGCCCTGACTTAACCTGTATTATGACACAACAACTGTGACAGATACGGTCATATCGATTTTGGATTGCGGATTGCGGAATTATACACAGCGTCATAAATTTGTGCGATTCGATTGAAAGACGGAGATCGTTCGTTTTATCCGACAGGATCGACAGGCCCGCCCTGCCCGCCCTGGCGCGACAGCTTTAGCATTGATGTGCCGTCCCTATCATCCCGGTCTGGGCCAGGGGCGCGACTTGCCTGGAACAGGTAACCGGTGGCACCCTATGTGTAGAGTTGGGTTTCATGCCAGTCCGCCTATATGTCAGGTCTGGGCCAGGGATTATGGGGCGGCGGGAAAAGCCATGTTTCTTTACCAGACAGGATTATCCCTGCGGGATGCTTCGCGCCACAGGATTTAACGGATTTCTTGTTTCTGCCTTTCTTTTGGAAAGGCAGAAAACACCATCCCGTTCATCCTGTCTAATTGAGGACAGCTGTTCCCTCGAAGAGGGATTAAGGTTTTTACCTTTCTTCCCCGCCTTCCTCGCCTGAGTGGGCTTGACTTGGGGACGCCCTTTAGTTTTGCAGTTTCT
>JAGMBW010000048.1 GCA_023129535.1 Desulfobacterales bacterium | reverse complement strand
TCCTCTCTTTACGGACAAACTTACCCCTGACAAGGAGAGCTTTAATCGTCTTGATAATAGCGCAAGCTTCACTTCGTGTCAGCCATGCTATCTTTTTCTGTGCCCGAGTTCGTGTGGTTGTTGCCTGCCGCGGAAACCAATCAATCGTATTCATATACATGTGGAACTTCGGCCAGCTCAAAGGTATGCCTCGCACCTACAAAAAATGGGTATTAAGCCCAAATTCAACTTTGAAATCAGTAGCTTTAACGATTGGTCTAACAAATCGATCATGTTTTTCCAAATCAACGATTCCGTACCGAGCCATTAGTTTTAGAGTTCGCGATAAATTACTACTTTTTCTTCCTGTGGCAACCTCCAACTCCTTTAAAGAATGTGGCTTTTGCTTCAAAATAACTTTTAATAACTCCTGATTTTCGTTACTAAGTACTTGAGCCATCGATTGAACTGATTCAAACCAAATCTTCGGCTCACCTCGTTTTGGCTTGTATTCACCTCGAGCAATAGCCATAGTCCTGTTCTTATATTCTTCACGAGACATAATACCGACCTTTAAGACCTTACTTGCCATAGTTTCGCCTCCTTAATTATGTGCTCAACAGCCGCCCAAAAGTCCTCTAACAGCTGACTTGCAGATTCATACTCATATGGTGAGACCTTTTCCCTTTTGTGTTTGTGATCCCAGGTAATTTTTTGAGCTCCGTATCTCTTTTTCTTTGGCTTATATGCGTGAGCGTTATCAAAACCTAAAATACGGGTATTGTTCTTGTCATGAAGAGTCAACGAATATTTGACACCATGAGGTATATGCTTATTTGGTTCAACTCTGCAAGCCTCAATTTTTGTCCAAAAACCGTTGTCCATTGGGAAAATTTCACCATCCAGAAGCAATAGTGTTTCTAAAGCTTCATCATTTTTCGAGTATTTGGGGTCTGCCATACTTATTTTCTAATTATCACCTGATGATAATTATGTCAAGGCATTTATGAATTGGCGGAGCCTTTATCAATACCTGCATGGCATTGTAAAGGGTGGGATCTTGACGTTTCAGGGTCAGCATTTTCTGGAAATGAGTCTAAAGCGGGACGGAGTCTAAAGCGGGACGCCCTTAAGAAACTAAGAAAGTCAATCAATTAGATGGTAATTATGTAAGTTCTCAATAAGTCGGGGCTGCTTTGGGGAAAATCCCCCTCAATCCCCCTTTTTCAAAGGGGGAAGATGTTGGAATGCCCAGTTACCTTTCTCGGACAAACGCCGACACAGTTTTTGTTCGGTCGGACCGACCCGACAACACACTTTGTGCTTGTCTGCGTGCGTCTGTGGCAAAAACATTATTTCTTAATGATTTAGGGAGATTTTTTATCAGGAACAAGCACCAAAGTAAAAGACCAAAGCCCC
This sequence comes from Desulfobacterales bacterium, assembly GCA_023129535.1. Classification (GTDB taxonomy): domain Bacteria; phylum Desulfobacterota; class Desulfobacteria; order Desulfobacterales. Next base: position 1,477 of record JAGMBW010000048.1, on the reverse strand, counting down.
AGCTTAATCTGTATTATAACACATCATTGTGACAGATACGGTCATAGCGATTTCGGATTGCGGATTAGGGCGGGTTTTTTGGCCTATCGTCGCCTGCCCCGTGGAGCGCGAAGCTTATTCAACGGACTTTGCCCTTGTATTACAGTCCTTCCTGGACTATAAAAAGAAAAAAAGTGGATTGCAATGGCAAGCGGGAGGAGCAGTACGATGACCCTTGATAGCATTCTGCAAGACATCTATGCCCTCGAAGATGAGATGCGCACGTACGAGCGCAAGTATGGGGTGCTTTCGGACACCTTTTACGAATCGTACATGAATGGCGAAGAGCCCCCTGATGAGGCATGGGTGCGAGATTGGACTGCATGGGCCAGCGCCTACAAAGTCTGGTTGCGCCGGCGCGAGCAGTACAAGACTGCTATCGAGTCGTTGCGTGCTGATACACAAACAATTTCTGAGATGATTGAAAAGACTGCTCGCCATGAGTCCATTCAGGTCCCTGCGTGACTACGAGATCTTTATCTACACGCTGTCACAGCGCTTTCCTCTTATTATCCACTCGACGCTGATTGTCGCCCGACGCGGCCGCCGATTCGCCGAACTCGCAGGTGATCTCGCATTCCCCGGTGGACATCGGCTAGTTGTGTACGAGCGTCTGACCTGGGATACCGGCCCACTCACCATTGAAGGTTACAGCTATGAAGTCTGGTGCGGCAACGACAAATCGTACTGGTATGACTCTCAGCCCCACCCGGCAGATTCGAAATTAGCGAGCACCCATCCTCATCATAAGCATATCCTGCCGAACATCAAACACAACCGAATCCCTGCTCCCGAGCTGAGCTTCACGCATCCCAACATACCCTTTTTGATCCACGAAATCGACACAACGTTACTCCAGGATTGATCCTCTCAACAATGCCGAGGCGGGAATGGTTTTTTTACTCCCCTGCCCTTTTCAGGGTCTCCAATACAATCCAATCACTGACCCTGAACTTTTTTATCCTGAGTTCGTCAATGATGGGCCGGACTTCGTGAATTAGGCCGAGGTTCTTGGCTACAATGCAAACAGCTTCCTTGATTCGCTGGCTATTTTCTGCTTGGTCAACATTTGTTTCAACTTCTCTCCGTATTTGTTTCCGGAATTGAATTTGTCAATATTGTAGAATGCCAAGACTAAAAAGCCAGTGAAAACTGAGATGAAAAGTGCGAGGCATCAGGTGACGGTTGAAAATGGAGCTGTTAAAGACGGCGAGGAGAAAGAGGGTCAGAGCGGATTTTCTGAACCGCATTCAAGTAATTGATTTTACTGGTGCCTGGGACGAGAATCGAACTCGTACAGAGACTAAGCTCCGAGGGATTTTAAGTCCCTTGCGTCTACCTATTCCGCCACCCAGGCTATTGTATTTCGGATGTTAGATTTTGGATTTCGGATTTAATCCACAGATTTCGCAGATTACTCTAATCACTTGAAGGGCGA
>JAGMBW010000047.1 GCA_023129535.1 Desulfobacterales bacterium | reverse complement strand
GTTACACTTAAACTGGACCACCACCGAAATTCAGATGAATTTGAGGCTGAAAATCTTATATCGATATGACGGTTAAAACTAGCGCGAAAATCGGTGTTTAAGGAAGCACCAAGGATATCGTCACAGGAAAAGGAAGACCGGGATCTTCTCATGTATTTGTTATGGAAGAGCGGTAAGCTGCCAAATGAAAAGATCGGCAATCTATTCGGAGTAACTTATTCATCAGTCAGTCACAGTATCACGGCGGTGAATTACAGGCTTAAAAAAGAGAAGAATTTCAGACAGAAAGCAAATGGGCTTTATTCACTATTCAAGACTTGACACCGTTATTCCCCGTTATTCACCTATACAAATCCTTTTACCTCTCCCCGGAAACCTGGAAAACCAGTGTGGTCTTATAATTCAGATGGTTGCACTTGAGAGCTTGCTCTCCGGACGGCTTTGTTTTGAAGAAAAAACGAACAAACCATATGCCCGGACGAGTAATGGGCACTTTGAACCTGCCTCCCTCAACCTCGGTTTCCTTATGATAGTAATCTTCTCCGGCTGTCGAATAACCGTTGTATGTGGCGACCCATTTGCCCTTCCCTTTGAACCGCTTCCCATTGAATAGGACCTCTAAATGCAACTCATCGCCCGGTTTCAATTTGGTCGGGTCGTGAACAGGCATCAGCTCCAGCAGAAGGCCTATGGCTGCAGGAGCCCTATCCGAAGGCTTTTCACATACCACATAAGCCTTCGTTGATTGAACGGTCAGAACACTGAACCTGATATGTTCAGCCTCAGGCAGGTCGGTCTTCGGTTTGGCGGCGTGGTGAGTCTTCCCATCCTTGTCCCTGTAAATTGAGTAATAGCCGGGTTTCGTTTCTGCAGCCAGGCAGTATGTACCCACTTGATCGTACTTGATAAGATAGGAGTGCAGGCTTTTTTCTTCTCTGGTTGCAATTTCCCTACTTCGCCCCACAGGATCAAAGACCTTGATGTAACGAAGTTTATTCCCGGAGATGGCATCATCCAGAGGGAGATAATGACCCCAACCCAAAAACATGGGCTTGGCAAGCCCTTTTTTCACCTTGTAACGGGATGACTGTATCCAGAGGGTGTGGGCATAGGCAGATTGGGACAACAAAGCCATCATAACCGCAGCTACAATACAGCCCAACAATCTGTGACTTAAAACTTGACTCATGGCTTATTCTGGGTTTTTTTGGCTGTTATGGCTTTTGACAAAAATAATTTCACATTTCTCAAATGAACAACTCTTGCAACCCGTTTAATCCCCCTGCGGCGGATGATGTCCAACCGCAATCCGTACTGTTCTCAAGGCGTAAGCCGCGAATCCGAAATACTATAACCCCATCTCAAGAAATAAGGCCCTCCCCCTCATGCGTGGAGGAGAGCCCCGTGAGATTTTTCGGTCCGGCGGCGTAGCCGGACCTATAACAGGACGAACTCTGCTACTTCATATCGAGGGCCTGGACCCAGATAACCGCATCCTGGGAGAGTTCCTTGCCATTGTGCTTCAGGTCTCCGCCAGCCCCAAGGGCCGCAAAACCCCACCAGCCGGCCTTCGGGATGCCAAAGGCAAAGACTCCGTTGCTGTCAGCCTTGATAGTCATGGTAACCATGGCATCATGAGGGGCCTCTACTTTGGCCTCTTTGAGAAAGGCATTTCCTTTCACATCATGGTTCAGGTACTCCACCTCAATCTCTGCATCAGGCACCGGCTTTCCGCCGCACGTGACTACTCCCCGGAAGACGTTTCCGGTCCATAGCGCATAGGGTTTATCTAAAGGAATAATCTCCACCGGCAGGGGATCACCAACCAAAGCATCCCAGTCCGTAGGTGCGCCAGCTACATTGAACATGACCTTTGTGCAATGCTGGATGTAGATGTCTTCCGAGCCCTCATAATAAGGCGCGGGTACAAAATAAAAAATGTGGTCACCCATCCCCTTCAGTCTCACCTTGGCCTCATAGGCCTTTCCAGTGTTGGTGAGGCTCGTGAAACTAATAGGTTTGAGATCTTTTAGAAGGTCTTTTTTCTTTCCCTTGTGCATTTCACCAAACGCTATAGGGGGGTGGATCTTGCCCTTTTCGTCCTTTCCGATATCCATGGTATGGCCGGCTTCAAAGGGGTGGGTGAAGACCAGCTTAAGGGTAAGTTTCTTTGTTTTCGGGACACTGTCCGGGCTATAAATCATCTGAAAATGCGCATACGCCGGGACGCTGAAGGCAAAAGCCACAACCAAGGACAACAACAATACTAATTTCTTCATCTTCATCCTCCTTCAGTTTTCGTTATTTGTTATTCGTTATTTGCCTGCCCCGTGAAATTCCTGCTTCAGCAGGAGCATTTCACTGGGGTCATTTGCCTGCCCCGTGAAATTCCTGCTTCAGCAGGACCATTTCACTGGGGTTAATTGTTTAATTCCCCAATCGAAAATCATCAATCCATAAATCCCTCAATTTTCAATTTTCAATTTTCAATCTTCAATCCCTATTCCGTAATTTCCGAGCCTGGCACCTTTACGGCGTGGCCAGGACCCGCATCAAAGATGACCGTGTATTCACCTTCGGGCTTCTTGAATTGGAATTCGCTGTCCTCGTTCATCTTCCCTTCGATGATGACCTTTCCATCGGCATCCAGTACCTGCATTTTCACACCAGCACCCGAAGATCCGTCAGAGAATCCACCCTCGCAAAGAATGGTTCCGTCCCCCTCGTCCGAGCACGAGCAAAGCGGTGTGTGTGCAAATGCCTGAGGGACAAAAAAGACAGCCAATAACAGGCAAGCCAATAAAACCGGTACGATTTTTCTCACAGTTACACCTCCCTTCTGATGGTTGAGTGGTCGACCACTCAACTACTCAACTGTTTTTTAAGGACAGACCGTTCCCCTGCAAAGTATGTGACGGCCAGGATTGCGAATGTTAACAGCGAGAGCGAGATCATGGTCTGGATTGCAGTAAGGCCGAAGAGGTGTCCACCCTGGAAGACCATTGTCGCTATGATAAATCCAAGGATTATCGGATAAGTAGCCGCAAAAAGCATCCACTTTGTGCTTCCTGTTTCGACCCTGACCATGATCAGAGTGGCAATACAGGGAGGAAAGAGGGCCACGAACAACATCAAAGCCAGGGCATGCAAGGGAGTCCATGTCTCTGCTGTATCCTCTGCCATAGCAGAGGCAAGTGTTGCCCCCGAAGGCCCCTCTCCCACGCTGTAAATAGTGCCAAGAGTGGCAACTAAGTTCTCCTTGGCCGCAAAGGAGCTCGCTAAGGCGATGTTGGTTTTCCAGTCAAATCCGGCCCACTGGCTCACTGGCTCAAGGAAACGCCCGAAGCGGCCGGCAAAGCTTACATGTACTGTTTCCTTGCGCCGGGCTGTGTCGAGTCTTTTCAATTTTTTGTCGAGTTTCTTGTACGCTGCATAAACTTTCTTGGCATGTTTGTCCTTCTTGCCATCCAGACCTTTCCCCTTGTTTACAATCTTGAAAAATTCAGGGTTTTCTCTGCTAAATTTCTCCTTCAGCGCCTCTTTGGCATCCTTACCTTTGATGCCCATTTTTTTCTTTTTGTAACGATCCCAGAATTGTCCAAATTCCTTTAGCCCGGTCCCGGCAAGGAGTTTGGCATACGGGTTGTCTTCTCCTATCTTTTTCATAAATGTTTCTGTGGCCGTATTCACCTGGCCATCATAGTATGCAGTCCTCTCTTTGCTGAGCCCCGGAAAGGTTATAAAGACCCACACCACTATAGCCACGGCAACAATGATGGTTATGACCTTCTTTACAAAAAGCCAGGTGCGCTCAACGGCCCTCCGGATGACCCCGGTGATGGTTGGCAGGTGATAGGGGGGCATCTCAAGAATAAAAGGCTCGCTTTCCTCCCGCTTGAGTATCGTGAGACTCAATACGCTGGCTACGATAAGGGCCACACCCAGGGTAATCAAGGACATGAACCACAGCATAATCGCCTGGTGCTCTTCAAAAAAGATACTGACCAAAAGAACATAGAGGGGCACCTTGGCCATGCAGTTCATCAAGGGAACAATCATGATGGTTGTCATTCGGGCCTTCTGGTCTTTCATGGCACGGGTGGCCATGACACCAGGTATGGCGCATCCGCCCACCACAACGCCGCCAAGGATCATCGGCAGGGTTGATTGGCCATGCAGCCCAAAGGCCCTCAAAACGCGATCCATGATAAAGGCCACACGGGCCATGTAGCCGCTGTCTTCGAGGATGGCTATCAACAAAAAGAGTATGAGGAAGATCGGCAGGTAATTCATGATGGCAAAGACACCATCGACAATGCCGGTCAAAATGAGGGAGCGAATAAGTCCTTCTGCAGGCAGGATACCCGCAATCACATCCCTGAGCATGGCCCAGTATTTCCAGGCCCAGGGAGCAACATGCTCACCCCCGATCGTCATGGTAAGGTAGTAGAGGAAGAATAGAACTCCCCCTAAGAAGATGGGACCTGCAGCCCTGTTACAAACAACCTGATCAATCCTGTCAGTCAGGGTCCTGCGTTCTTCTTTTTCCCGTTTGACGCATCGTCCTACAATCTCCCCTGCAATCTGGTAACGACTGATTGCAATGGCCTGTTCAGCGGTCTGCCCCTGTTCAGAATGAAACAGTTCCCGTTCTCTGGCAACACTGCTCAGGATATCTCCCGTGTTTGCGGCATGTTCACGGACCAGTCTTCCGGCTTCGCTGTCGTTTTCCATGAGTTTCAGAGCGAGCCATCGCAAGGAATAACGCGTGGCTAAGGTCACATCTTCTGAAAGGCTTTTTTCCAGGCGGGCCAATACAGGCTCAAGTGCTGTCCCATAGTCGAGACGCAGTGAGGACTGAGGCGCGCCTCCATCTTTTGAGATCTGGTCTACAGCTTGACGCAGCTCGTTTATTCCCTTTCCCCTATTTCCAATGGTAGGGACCACGGGCATGCCCACCTGCTGGCTCAACGCATTTGTATCAATCTTTAGCCCTCGTTGCTGTGCTACATCCATCATGTTCAGGGCAAGGGCCATGGGAATACCCATTTCGGCTAACTGAAAGACTAAATAGAGATTCCGCTCTAAGTTGGAGGCATCCACAACGTCAACAACAGCAGCGGGTTTCTCGTGGAGAAGAAAATCCCTCGAAACACGCTCTTCCTGGGTGTAAGAGGTAAGGCTGTAAGTGCCTGGCAGATCAACGACGACCGTTTTCCGTCCGTCAAAACGGTAGGTCCCCATCTTTTTTTCTACTGTAATACCGGGATAGTTGGCCACGTGTTGGCGGGCACCTGTAAGGGAGTTGAAAATAGTGGATTTTCCTGAGTTGGGTTGGCCTGCTAAGGCAACAATTATTTGACTTGAGGATCCCGTCATAAGGGGGTTACCTCCACGCCCCTGGCCTCTGAGCGGCGCAGTGCCAGCATGTATCCTTTCACCCTGATGTCAATGGGATCCATCAGAGGCGCATTGCGTATGATACTGATGAGGGTGCCGGGAATAAACCCCATATCGAGCAAGCGTTGTCCGGCGACGCCCTCAACGTCCACCTTCACAACACGACACTCATTGCCCGGCTTCATTTCATCCAGGGTCATGCTGTCTCTCTTCCGTCCTTTGGGTTTATTGGGTTTGTTGAGTTTATTGAGTCCATTGGGTCTATTGGGTCATTGAGTCCATCGGGTTCATTGAGTCCATTGAGTTCATTGAGTCCATTGGGTCTATTGGGTCATTGAGTCCATCGGGTTCATTGAGTCCATTGAGTTCATTGAGTCCATTAGACACAACAAACACAATAGACCCAACAAACACAGTTACATGGGTAACACCATAATCTTATGAGCAATTCCGGCCCCGATAGCCAAACGCGTGTCACCTGCCGAAACCAGAAAAGGCCCCGGGAACCCCTTCTTAATAACCTCAATCTCTGATCCCACATTCAATCCCATGCTGGCCAGACGGTGGTGCACCCCTCTGCCCCCTGCCACAGAAACGATGCGCAGTTTTTCACCGGCGCCGGCCATAGCCAGCGGCATAGAGGGCAACATGACCGCATCGATCTCCTGATTCTCGTTGTCCTCGAACAAGTCATAAACTACGGCCTTTTGTTTCATAATACCTTCCTGCTCAGGATAGTGTCCGCTGATTGTTACCTAAAGTGATCGGTTCCAGGTTCAGGGTTCAAGGTTCAAAGGTTATAGCCTACTTTACAAGGGTTCAGGGTTCACAGTTCAGGGTTCAGGGTTGACAACCTTTGAACCTATGAACTTTGAACTTTCTTTATTGTCGCATTATCCTTTTATT